>DASSZM010000151.1:0-5490 GCA_035702855.1 Acidimicrobiales bacterium
GACCCGACCCGGGGCGGGCGTAATCTCCTGCCGTGCACCGCGTCGCCGCCCCCGCCCCCCGCCCGGTGGCGGGCGGGCGATGAGGGCGGTCCCGATCGCCGTCCCCGAGCTGTTCGCCGCCGTCCCCGCCCAGCCGGAGGCGGTGGCGGCCCTGCGGTCGGCGGCGTCCCGTCCGGTCCACGCCTACCTGCTGGTCGGTCCCCCCGGCACCGGGAAGCTCGCCGCCGCCAGGGCCTTCGCGGCGGCGCTGCTCTGCCCGGCGGGCGGCGACGCCTCCTGCGAGGTGTGCCGGCGGGTGCTCGACGGGGTGCACCCCGACGTCGCCGTCGTGGAGCGGGAGGGGGCGTCGATCAGCATCGACGCCGCGCGGGCGGTGTCGCGCCTCGCCGCCCGCTCGCCGGTGGAGGGTGACCGCAAGGTCCTGGTCCTCCAGGACTTCCACCTCGTCCGCGACGCCGGCCCGGCGTTGCTGAAGACGATCGAGGAGCCGCCACCGTCGACCGTGTTCGTCATCCTCGCCGAGCACGTCCCCCCGGAGCTGGTGACCATCGCCAGCCGCTGCGTCCGGATCGACTTCCGGCCCCTGCCGATCGAGGCGGTCGCCGAGCTGCTCGCCGCCGAGGGCGTCGCCCCCGAGCACGCCGCCGAGCTGGCCGAGGTGGCCGGAGGGCGCCTGGACCGGGCCCGGCTGCTGGCCGCCGACCCCGAGTTCGCCGCTCGTCGCCGGGCGTGGCGGTCGGTGCCCGGCCGGTTGGACGGCACCGGGGCCACCGCCGCGTCGATCGCCGACGAGCTGGTCGGCATGCTCGACGCCTCGGTCGAGCCGCTCAAGGCCCGCCAGGCCGGAGAGCTCGCCGCCCTCGAGGAACGCAACGCCCGGGCCGCCGCCGTCAACGGCAAGGTGGGCAGGGGCGCCCGCGGCGAGCTCACCGTCGGCGTCAAGGACCTCGAGGAGCGCCACCGCCGCGAGATCCGCAGGCAGCGCACCGACGAGCTGCGCATGGGGCTGGCCGTGCTGGCCGGCGCCTACCGCGACCGGCTGGCCGACCCGGCCACCCGCCCGGCGGCGGCCGCCGCCGTCCGGGCCATCGACGAGCTCGGCCGCAACCTCGTCCGCAACCCGGGCGAGCTGCTCGCCCTCCAGGCGCTGCTCGTCCGCGTCGGGCGCTAACGGTCGAGGGGGTCGGGGGGGATGGCGCCCGAGGCCCGCAGCCCGGCGATCTGCTCGGCGTCGAAGCCGACCTCGGCGAGGACCTGGTCGGTGTGCTCGCCGACGAGCGGGGCCGGGCGGCGAATGGCGGCGGTGGTGTCGGTGGCGCCGCCGAAGCGGACCGGCGGGGGGATCTGCCGGTAGGCGCCGGCGGCGGGGTGTTCGGCCACCGGGAGGCGATCGACCAGCTCGTCGAGGGTGGTGATCTCCGTGGCCGGCACGCCCTGCCCCCGGAAGTAGTCCATCCACGCCGCCGTCGTGCGGGTGGCGAGCACGGCGTGGAGCTGCCCGTAGAGCAGGTCGGCGTTGTCGATGCGGGCCCGCCCCGAGCCGTACAGCGCCGGGTCGACCCCGAGCTCGGGAGGAGCGGCGGCGAAGACCGCCTCGTAGTGGGCGCGGCTGTAGGGCAGCACATGGATCCAGCCGTCGGCGGTCTGCTGCGGCCGGCGATGCGGCGAGAGGATGCGCGAGTAGCCGGCGGCGCCGACCGGTGGTTCGGGGATGGCCCCGGCGCCGTGCTCCACCAGCACGAACGACGCCGCCGTCTCGCTCATCGGCACCTCGATGCGCTCGCCGCGCCCGGTGCGCTCCCGGCGGAACAGGGCGGCGACGATGGCGTAGGCGATCGTCAGGCCGCACAGCTTGTCCACGAAGATCGTGGGCACCAGGCTCGGGGTGCCGGTCTGACGGCGGAAGGCGTCGGCGACCCCGGTCCCCGCCTGGATCACGTCGTCGTAGGCGGGGTCGTCGGCGCGCTCGCTGTCGGTCGGCCACCCGTGCGCCTCGCAGTAGACGACGTCGGGGCGGACGGCGGCGACGTCCTCGTGGCGCAACCCGGCGCGCGCCAGCGCGCTGGGGCGGACGTTGGTGACGACGACGTCGCAGGTGGCGGCCACCGCCAGCAGGGCGTCCCGCCCGGCGGGGTGCTTGAAGTCGAGCCGGAGGCTGCGCTTGTTGCGCATGAGGTTGAGCGACGTGCCGCTCAGCTGCGGGTGCGGGCCCGGTCCCATGACCCGGTTGGTCTCGAGGGTCGTGCCCTCCACGACGATGACCTCGGCGCCCAGGTCGCCGAGGATCTGGGTGGCGTAGGGCCCCATGACCACCGTGGTGAGATCCAGGACCCGTACCCCGTCGAGCGGGACCCCGGCACCGTCCCCCTGCGCATTGACCATCCCGACATCATGCTCGGCGCGGCCCCACCGGGCGCCAGCCGGCGCCCCGCCGCTCAACCGGTGACGACGGCCTGGACCTGGCGCACCCGCAGGCCGGGGAGGGTCCCGGTCGTCCGGACGTCGGCGAACGCCCCGCTCGCCCCGCCGAGCGCCCAGGTCACGTGCCAGGTCTCGTCGACGATGACCGTGTAGGTGCCGACGTTGTCGTAGGTGTGCTGGACCGTGCCGTCGGGCCAGCGGGTGCACGGCCCGGTGAGGCCGTCGGAGGTCGTGCCGTCGCCCCAGGCCACGTCGTAGGACGCCCGGGCCGTGATGGTGAGCTCGCCCAGCGGCGTGCCCCGGTCGACGGTGACGAGGGCGCCGTCACCGCAGACGAGGTAGGCCGGCAGCCCGGTGATGGCGTAGCCGGGGGGCACCGACGGCTGCGGCCTCGGGAGCTGCCTCCCGTACCAGTAGGCCGTCCAGTACTCGGCCGCCCATTGCGACGCCGTGGTGGCGGCGACGCCGGGGCAGGGCGGGAAGATCTGTTCGACCTTCGCCCAGAATTGCTCGATCTGCTGGATCGTCGCCCGGCTGTCGCCGGTCACGTTGTCCGCCATCGAGACCCAGCATTCCGGGTGGGCGGCGCTCGCCGCCAGCAGGTTGCCGATCTGGATCCAGACCTGTCCGGTCAGCGGTGCCGAGCTCCCCGAATTCCCCGACGTCCCCGACTGCCCGCCACCGCCCTTGTCGCCTCCGCAGATGAGGACGCCGCCTACTGTCGCGACGCATCCTGGTGGAGGCGGCGTCGGTGGCGCGCTCGAGGAGGACCCAGTCGCCAGTGGCACCACGGCCAAGACCGCGGCTACTGGCAGGGATCGCCAGGGACGTAGGGCTTGAAGTACTCGACGGAGTAGAAGATCTCCCAAGGAGTCGGATCACCTTCTCGCCTGTTGAGGGCCGTTACCCTCCTGAGTCCTTCATATTGAACCACGGGAGGTCGGGGACTTTTGTCGGTGACCTGGGTGAAATTCGTACGAACTGTCGCGAAGATGCAAGATGCCGAGCGGTGGAGAAGTCGTACGACATTCGTCGACTCGTTCCCTGGGTTGGGTCGGATGTTGGCGAAGTGACTCTGGACCGTGAGTCCGAGCCCCTTGAGTTGGGGCCCGACAATTGATTCGTCGAAGACGGCGTACAGGTTCTGCACTGCCTGCTGCGTGACGCGGTCGGCGGCTTTGGACGAGCGCAGTGCGTCGCCGGCAACGGCGTCCAGCTTGGCGAACACGCCATCCACGTAGGCGACCGTGATCACCGGCGGCACGACCGACGTGCCCGCCCCCGTGCCGCCCGCCCCGGCGCCGGCACCGCCCGCCCCGCCCGAGCTCCCCGCGCCACCGCTGCCATCGCTGCCCCCGGCCGCCGTCGTCGACGGGGCGGTCGACGTCGAGGTCGACGTCGAGGTCGACGGCGCCCCGGTGCTCGAACCCGTCGACGAACGCCGCCCCCCGGTGGTCCCCGAGCTGCGCGCCGCCTGCACCGAGGACGTGCTCGTCCCGCTCCCGGCGAAGCCGGCCCCCGCCGTCTGGTGGTGGGAAGGCCCGCCGCATCCGCCGGTCGCCGCAACCAGGACGAGCCCACAGCAGGCGAGAATGATGCGCTTCATACCCCTTCGCGTACTCTCGCGCCGGAAGCCGCCGCGCGCAAGGGGTGGTCGCCACCGGCATCCCCCGTTCGGGGGATGTGCTCCCACCCGAGAGGGAGCGGGGGTACCATTGAAGAGACAACTGAACAGCCGTCGACCCGAAGCGGGAGAGCCCCCAGGACCCCGGGGCGCCGAAGGAGCAACCTCCCCGGAATCTCTCAGGCACCACGACCGCTCCGGCGAGGCAACTCTGAGGAGACGGGATCTCGCATCCCGCGCCGACGGTGCAAGCCGCCCCCCGGGGCGGTGAAGCTCTCAGGCACAGGCGACAGAGGGGGGAGCGCCTGTTCACGCGCGTCCCCGCATCGGGGCGTGCCCGGACCTCGGAGTCAACCATGAGCCGTCCCGCTTCCCCCGAGCCCGCCTCCTTCGTCGACCGGCACGTCGGTACCAGCGAGGGCGACCGGGCAAAGATGCTGGCCGCCCTCGGCTACGGCTCACTCGACGAGCTCATCGACGCCGCCCTGCCGGCGGGCATCCGCCGCCGGCTCGAGACGATCCTGCCGCCGGCGGCGTCGGAGGAGGAGGTGCTCGCCGAGCTCCGGGCCCTCGCCGCCGCCAACCAGCCGGGGGAGGCGATGATCGGCCTGGGCTACTACGGGACGGTCACGCCGCCGGTGATCCGCCGCAACGTCCTCGAGGACCCGTCCTGGTACACGGCGTACACGCCGTACCAGCCGGAGATCAGCCAGGGCCGGCTGGAGGCGCTGCTCAACTTCCAGACGATGGTCGCCGACCTGGTCGGCCTGCCCCTGGCCAACGCCTCGCTGCTCGACGAGGCCACCGCCGTGGTGGAGGCGGTCGGTGTCATCCGCCGCGCCGGCCGCCACGCCGGCAACCGCCTGCTCGTCGACGCCGACGCCTTCCCCCAGACCGTCGCCGTGCTGCGCACCCGCTGCGAGGCGATCGGCGTGGAGGTGGAGCTGTTCGACCCGGACGCCGGGCTGCCGGCACCGGCCACCGATGACGACGACGTCTTCGGCCTCGTGCTGCAGTACCCGGGGGCCTCGGGGGCGGTGCGGGACCTCGCGGCGCTCACGGAGGAGGCCAAGAGCCGGGGCGCCATGGTCGCCGTCGCCGCCGACCTGCTCGCCCTCACGCTGCTGAAGCCGCCGGGGGAGTGGGGCGCCGACGTCGTGGTCGGCTCCACCCAACGCTTCGGGGTGCCCCTCGGCTTCGGCGGACCCCACGCCGCCTACATCGCCGTGCGCGAAGGCCTCGAACGCCACCTCCCCGGGCGCCTCGTCGGCGTGTCGGTCGACGCCGGCGGCCGGCCCGCCTACCGCCTGGCCCTCCAGACCCGCGAGCAGCACATCCGCCGGGACCGGGCGACGTCCAACATCTGCACCGCCCAGGTGCTGCTCGCCGTCATCGCCTCGATGTACGCCGTCTACCACGGCCCCGAGGGGCTGACCGCCATCGCC
>DASSZM010000227.1:0-4301 GCA_035702855.1 Acidimicrobiales bacterium
CCGCCAAGGACACCCAGGGCAAGATGGAGGCCCGCATCCGCCAGCTCGAGGCGATGCTGCGCGACGCCGAGATCGTCGACGCCGGCGCCGCCGGGGCGGACGGGGCGGTGCGCACCGGGGCGGTCGTGTCACTGCGCTACGCCGGCGACGACGACGTCGAGCAGTACCTGATCGGCTCGATCGAGGAGCGCCGGCCGGGCGTGTCGGTGGTCTCCCCCAACTCACCCCTCGGGCAGGCCCTGATCGGCAAGCGCGCCGGCGACCGGGTCGCCTACGACGCCCCGAGCGGCTCGCTCGAGGTCGAGATCGTCGCTGTCGGGTCCTGAAGCCCGGCCGGCGCCCCACGGAGCGCGGCGGTGCTGACCGACGCCGACCGGGTGCCGCTGGCGGCCCGCGCCTGGATCGCCGACGGCGTCCGGGGGGCGCTGGTCGCAGCGGACGGCACGATCGACTGGTACTGCCCCGACGGCTTCGGCGGGCCTCCGGCGCTGTTCCACCTGCTGGACCCGGCCGGCGCCGCCGTCCGGGTGGGGCCCGTCCGCCAGGGCACCGGCTCGGCGCGGCGCCTGCCTCCCGGCGAGCAGGGCTACCGGCCGGGGACCCTGGTCGCCGAGACGACCCTGCGGACCGGCTCGGCGGTGCTGCGGGTCGACGACGCCCTGGCGTGGCCGGGGGCCTCCGGCACGCCGAGCGGCCGGCTGGTGCGGGTCGCCACCGCCCTCGGCGGCCCGGTGGACGTGGAGGTCGAGGTGCTGCCGGGGCGGCTCGGCGGCCACGAGCAGCGGGTCGAGACCTGGTCGGAGGGCCTGGTGGTGGGGCCGCTGGCGGTGCGGGCCGGGGTCCGCTTCGAGCCGGCCCCCCTCGGGCGTGACCGGCCCCGCTGGCGCGCCGTGTGCCGCCTCGACGCCGGGGAGTCCCTCACCCTGACCCTCGACCCGGCCGGCGCCCGGGTGGAGCCCTTGGCCGCCGACGCCGCCCGCCGCCTCCTCGACGACACGGCGGCGGCGTGGCGGAGCTGGTCGGCGCCGCTGGCCGTCGCCGGCCCCTACGCCGCGGCGGTGGCGCGCTCGGCGCTGGTGGTGCGCAGCCTGACCGGCCCCGCCGGCGCCCCCGTCGCCGCCGGGACCACCTCCGTCCCCCGCCGCCCCGGCGGCGAGCGCACCGCCGACGACCGGGTGGTCCGCCTCCGCGACGCTGCGGCCGCCGCCCGGGCCCTGGCGCGCGCCGGCTTGGACGAGGACGCCGAGGCCGCCGAGCGGTGGCTGCGGGAGGCGATCGAGGCGGCCACCCCGCCCTGGCCGGTCGCCCTCGCCCCCGGCGGCGGCGCCGTGCCGGACGGCGACGAGCTGCCGCTGGCCGGCTGGCGGCGCGGGCAGCCGGTGGTCGTTGGCCGAGGCGGCCGGACCGGACCGGGGCTGCCCGACCTCGACCTGTCGGGCGACCTCGAGCTCGCCGTCTCCGCCAGCCACCGCGGGCCGTGGGGCGACGGCGGCGCCGGACCGCTCAGCGGGGCGGCGGCCGCCCTCGCCGCCGGGGCCGACTGGGTGGCCGACCACTGGGAGCGCCCCGACGCCGGCGTGTGGGCGCTGTCGGGCCCGCCGGTCCGCCTGGTGCCGTCCGCCGTGCAGGCGTGGGTGGCGCTCGACCGCGCCGCGCGCCGGGCCCGCGCCGCCGATCCGCTCGACCTCGCCGCCGCCACCTGGCTGGCGGAGTCCCGCCGGGTGGTCGCCTGGCTGGAGGCGGAGGGGGTCGCCGCCGACGGCGGCCTCCGCCGGGCGATCGGAGCGGGCGGCGGCGCCGACGACAGCGACGCCGCCCTGCTGCGGGTGGCGTGGCAGGGCCCGTGGCCGGCGGACCACCCTGTCGTGCGGGCCACCGTCGACCGGGTCCTCGAGCGCCACGCCAGTGGCCTGCTCCTCCACCGCCTGCCCGAGGGCGTGGACGACGGCCGGCCCGGTCCCGACAGCCCCGACCTGCTTGCGTCGCTGTGGGCCGTCCGGGCACTGGCCCGGGTGGGGCGCTGGGAGGAGGGCCACGAGCGGATGGAGGCCGTCCTGGCGCTGGCGGGGCCGACCGGCCTGCTGGCCGAGGCGGCGGACCCCGTCGCCGGCGAACTGCTCGGCAACCTCCCCGCCGCCGGCGTGCACCTGGCGCTGCTGGACGCCGCCGCCGACCTGGCCGCCGGCCCACGCTGACCCGACGGCGCCGACCCGCCGGCGCCGGGCCGGGGCGCCGACAGAGCAGCCGGCCCACCCTGAGCCGGCGGCGCGCGCCGACGGGGCCAGCCGGGGCGCGCAGGACGGGCCGGCACCCGTTGGCCGTAGGCCTCGCCGATACGCCAGCATGGTCGCGGCTCGAGAAGCGGGCCCCACCGCCGTCCCCCTGACCGGCGCGGTGCCGATGACCCCCGGAGTGCCGATGCCCCCCGCCGACCACGCCGGACCCGCCATCCTCGTCGAAGGGCTCCGCAAGTCCTTCGGCAGCGTGGAGGCCCTGCGCGGCATCGACTTCGCCGTCGAGCGCGGCACCGTCCTCGGCGTGCTCGGGCCCAACGGCGCCGGCAAGACGACCGCGGTGCGGATCCTCACCACGCTGCTGCGCCCCGACGGCGGGCGGGCGGTGATCGAGGGCCGCGACGTGCTGCGCGACCCCGAGGCGGTGCGGGAGGTCATCGGCCTGGCCGGCCAGAGCGCCGCCATCCAGGACGAGCTGACCGGCCGGGAGAACCTCGAGATCCTCGGGCGGCTCTACCACCTGCCCAAGGCCCGGGCCCGGCAACGGGCGCAGGAGCTGCTCGAGCGCTTCGACCTCGTCGACGCCGCGGGCCGCACCGCCCGCACCTACTCCGGAGGGATGGCCCGCCGGCTCGACCTGGCCGCCAGCCTGGTGGCCGAGCCGGCCGTGCTCTTCCTCGACGAGCCGACGACCGGGCTCGACCCCCGCAGCCGCAACGGCATGTGGGGCGTCATCCGCGACCTGGTCTCGGGCGGCACCACCCTGCTGCTCACCACCCAGTACCTGGAGGAGGCGGACGAGCTGGCCGACGAGATCATCGTCATCGACCACGGGCAGATCATCGCCGCCGGCACCTCGGAGACCCTGAAGGACAAGGTCGGCGGGGACGTGGTCGAGTTCGGCGTCCTCGAGCGGGACCGGATCGGCGACGCCGCCACCGCCGTCGCCGACCTGTCGGACGTGGCACCGATGCTGGACCGGGAGGAGGGACTCGTGACGGTGCGGGTCGGCAACCGTGGCTCGCAGGCGGTGGTGCAGGCGGTCCGCAACCTCGACGCCGTCGGCATCGAGACCAGCGGGCTGGCCCTCCGGCGCCCCTCCCTCGACGACGTGTTCCTGGCGCTGACCGGCCACCAGGCGGAGGAGGAGTCCGGGGCGGCACCACCCGGGGGACGCGGGCGCAAGGGAGCACGCGGCGACGGCGCAGGCGCCTCCCGGGGGGGCAGGAGCTGATGACGGCGACGACCACGGGACCGACCCTGACCGGCCCGGCGCGACCGTCCGCCGGGCGGGGCAGCCGCCTGCGCTGGGGGGTGACCGACGGGCTCACCGTCGCCAAGCGCAACCTGATCGCCTACAGCCGGACCCCGGCGCTGCTGGTCTTCGCCGTCGTCCAGCCGGCGATGTTCGTGCTGCTGTTCCGCTACGTGTTCGGCGGGGCCATCCACGTCCCCGTCCCCGGCGGCTACGTGAGCTACCTGACCCCCGGGATCATCGGCCAGAGCGCGGCGTTCGCCTCCTTCGGCACCGCCGTCGGCCTCGCCCGGGAGATCCAGAAGGGCGTGGTCGACCGGTACCGGTCGATGCCGATGGCCCGCTCGGCGGTGCTCGTCGGGCGGCTCATCGCCGACACGCTGCGGATGATCCTGACCGTGCTGGTGCTGCTCGGGGTGAGCGCCGCCGTCGGGTTCCGCTTCCACAACGGGTTCTGGCCGGCGGTCGGGATGATCGCGCTGGCGGTCGCCTTCGGCGTCACGATCTGCGCCGTGTCGGCCTACATCGGCTTCGCCATCCGCGACGAGGAGTCGGTGGCGAGCTTCGGGCTCATCTGGCTGTTCCCGCTCACGTTCGTGTCGTCGGCGTTCGTGCCCGTCCAGTCGATGCCCGGCTGGCTGCAGGCCTTCGCCAACAACCAGCCGGTCACGATCGTCATCGACGAGATGCGGGCCCTGGCGCTCGGCGGCCCACTGGTGCTGCACGGCTGGGAGAGCGCCGTGTGGCTCGGTGGGATCCTCGCCGTGTTCCTGCCGCTGGCCGTCCGGGCCTACCGCCGGGTCTGACCCGGC
>DASSZM010000248.1:0-26323 GCA_035702855.1 Acidimicrobiales bacterium
GCCTCCAGGGCCTCGAGCACGCCCGGGTCGAGCAGGTCGCGCAGCTCGTCGGAACCGAGCAGTTCGGCGAGCATCCGCCGGTCGAGGGTCAGCGCCTGCGCCCTCCGCTCGGCGAGCGGGGCGTCGCCCTCGTACATGAAGGCGGCGACGTAGGACGACACGAGCCCCCTGGCGAACGGGGAGGGGGCGGCCAGGTCCACGCCCGACACCCGCACCCGCCGGGCGGCGACGTCGCGCATCAGCCCAGCGAGCGCCGGCAGGTCGAACTGGTCGCGCAGGCATTCCCGGTAGGTCTCGAGCAGGATCGGGAACTGCCCGTGCCCGGAGGCGACGGCGAGCAGGTCGGCGGCCCGCTGCCGCAGCTGCCACAGGGGGGTGCGGCTGCCCGGGCGGCGCCGGGGCAGCAGGAGGGCGCGCGCCGCGTTCTCCCGGAAGCGGGCGGCGAAGACCGCCGAGGCGCCGACCGCCCCGACCACGAGGTCGTCGACCTCCTCGGGGTCGAGGGCCACGACGCCGACGTCGGGGGGCTCGTCCGCCTCGGGCAGCCGCAGGATGATCCCGTCGTCGCTCCAGACGGCCTGGAGTGCCTCGAGCCCATCGGCGCCGCCGGCGTCGCGCCGCAGCCGGGCTTCGATCGCCATCGCCCACGGGGCGTGGACCCGGGCGCCGAAGGGTGACAGCACGCACAGCCGCCAGTCGCCGAGCTCGTCCCGGAAGCGCTCCACCACGATCTGGCGGTCCGTGGGCAGCAGGCCGCCCGTCGCCTCCATCTCCTCGGCGACGTAGGCGCGCAGGTTGCGCACGGCCCGCTCGTCGAGGTCGCAGCCGTCGCGCAGCGACTCGTCGGTCCGCTCGGGCAGCGACCGGGTGAAGGCCCCGACGGCGGTCCCCAGCTCGAAGGGCCGGCCCGGGTTGTCGCCGTGCCAGAAGGGCATCTTCCCCGGCACCCCCGGCGCGGGGCTGACCACCACCCGGTCGCGGGTGATGTCCTCGATCCGCCAGGTCGTCGCCCCCAGGAGGAACGTCTCCCCGACCCGGCTCTCGTAGACCATCTCCTCGTCGAGCTCCCCCACCCGTCCGCCCTCGGGGGTGAACACGCCGTACAGGCCCCGGTCGGGGATCGTGCCGCCGCTGGTGACGGCGAGCATCTTGGCCCCCGGGCGGGCGGCGACGGTCCCGTCCACCCGGTCCCAGACGAGCCGGGGGCGCAGATCGGCGAACTCGTCGCTCGGGTAGCGGCCGGCGAGCATGTCGAGGACGCCCTCGAGGGCGGCCGGGGCCAGGTCGACGTAGGGGTAGGCGCCACGGGCGATGGCGGCGACCTCGTCCACCGGCACCGGCCGCTCGGCTGCGGCGACGTGGGCGACCACCTGCTGCGCCAGCACGTCCAGGGCGTTGCGGGGAACCCGCGTCTCCTCGACGAGGCCGGCGTGCATGCGCTCGGCCACCACGGCCGACACCAGCAGGTCGTGGCGGAACTTGGGGAAGAGCCGGCCCCGTGACGGCTCCCCCACCTGGTGACCGGCCCGCCCGATGCGCTGCAGGCCGGACGCGACCGACGCCGGCGCCTCGACCTGGATCACCAGGTCGACGGCGCCCATGTCGATGCCGAGCTCGAGGGACGAGGTCGCGACCAGTCCCGGCAGCCGCCCGGCCTTCAAGGCGTCCTCGATCTCCAGGCGCTGCTCGCGGGCGATGGAGCCGTGGTGGGCCCGGACCAGCTCCGCCGGCGCCCCGGCGCCCAGGTAGCTCGACCCCCCCTGCGCGTGGGCGTCGTGGCCGGCGCCGGGCGCCTCCTCGGCGGCCGCCAGCTCGTTGAGCCGGGCGGCGAGACGCTCGGCCAGGCGGCGGGAGTTGACGAAGATCAGCGTCGAGCGGTGGGCGCGGACCAGCTCCAGCAGGCGCGGGTAGATGGCGGGCCAGATCGACGCCCGCACCTCGGGCGTCCCGGCCGCCGCCCCCCGCATGATCAGGTCCTCGTCGTCCTCGGCGTCGGCGAGCGGCTTGCCGAGCTGGCCCATGTCCTCGACGGGGACCACGATCTGGAGCTCCAGCGCCTTGCGGACCCCGGCGTCGACCACCGTGACCGGGCGGGGTCGTGCCTCGGTGTCCTGGCCGCCGAGGAAGCGGGCCAGCTCCTCGAGCGGGCGTTGGGTGGCGGACAGCCCGATGCGCTGGAAGGCGTGGGGCGCCGCGGCCGGCTGCCGGTGGCCGGGGGGCGGGTGGGCCGTCAGGTGGGCCAGGCGCTCGAGGGAGAGCGCCAGGTGCGCCCCCCGCTTGGTCCCGGCGACGGCGTGGATCTCGTCCACGATCACGTGCTCGACCCCGGCCAGGAGCGTCGCAGCCCTCGAGCTGAGCAAGAGGTAGAGGGACTCGGGGGTGGTGATGAGGATGTCGGGCGGGTTGCGCACCATGGCGCTGCGGTCCTCGGCCGGCGTGTCGCCGGTGCGGGTGGCCACCCGGATCTCGGGGACCTCCGACCCGAGGCGGGCCGCCTCGCGGGCGATCCCGGCCAGCGGGGCACGTAGGTTGCGCTCGACGTCGTAGGTGAGGGCCTTGAGGGGGCTGACGTAGAGCACCCGGCACCGGGGTCCCGGCGGCGGCCCGGCGAGCAGCCGGTCGAGCGCCCAGAGGAAGGCGGCCAGGGTCTTGCCCGAGTCGGTGGGCGCCAGGATCAGCGTGTGGTCACCCCGGCCGATGGCGTCCCAGCCGCGCTCCTGGGCGGCGGTCGGGGCCTCGAACGCCGACTCGAACCAGGCCCGGGTCGGTGCGGAGAACGCCACGAGGCAAGGGTACGGGTCGGCTCGGACAAGAGTTCACCCCGCCGTCAGCCACAACGGCGCGTCCCGCGGGTACGGTTCTCGCGGGGTGGGAGGAGCGGCACCAGCGGGCTCCCCCCCACCGCTGGAGCCCCTCCCGCTCCGACGGCCGCCCACCTCCGACAGCCGCGCGGCTCGCGATACCTTCGATCGGATGACCGATCCCCTGCGATGGCACCGCCGCCCCGAGCTGCGCCGACCGCTCGTGGTGGTCGCCTTCGAGGGGTGGAACGACGCCGGCGACGCCGCCAGCCTGGCCCTCGCCTACCTGGCCCAGACCTGGCGGGCCGAGCCTTTCGCTTCCATCGACCCGGAGGAGTTCTACGACTTCACCGAGACCCGACCGCAGGCCCGCCTGAGCGGCGGGCGGACCCGTTCCATCGAGTGGCCCGAGGTGGAGTTGCTGTCGGCACGGATCCCGACCGGCCCGGCGGGCTCGACGGCCGGCCCCGGCCGGGACGTGATCCTGATCCGCGGCGTCGAACCCCAGCTCAAGTGGCGGACGTTCTGCGGTCTGCTCGCCGACGTGGCCCGGGGCTACCAGGCGGAGATGAGCGTCATCCTCGGCGCCCTGCTCGCCGACGTCCCCCACACGCGTCCCGTGCGGGTCTCGGGCAGCGCCGACGACGCGGAGCTGGCGACGAGGCTCGGCTTGTCCCACTCCCGCTACGAGGGCCCGACGGGCATCGTCGGCGTCCTCCACCACGCCCTGTCCGAGGCCGGGATCCCGTCCGCCAGCTTCTGGGCCTCGGTCCCCCACTACGTGCACCAGGTGCCCTCGCCCAAGGCCGCCCTCGCACTCGTCGAGCGCTCCGCGTCGGTGCTCGGCACGTCGGTCAACCCCCTGGAGTTGCGGGTCGCGGCGGACGAGTACGAGCGGCAGGTGTCGGAGCGGGTCGCCGACGACGACGACGCCGCCGCCTACGTCGCCCAGCTGGAGGAAGCCGACGACGCCGACGGACCGAGCGCGGAGCCGAGCTTCTACGCCGACCCCGAGCGGCTGGCGGAGGAGGTCGAGCGCTTCTTGCGCCGCCACCACGGCGAGGGCTGAAGACGGTGACCGGCCCACAGCGGGTCGCCAGCTGCGTGTGGCGCGCCACCCCCGACCTCGTCGTCGCCCTCGACAGCCGGTTCGGGGAGCCGGTCGACACCTACGTCAACGGCTCCCAGGTCTGGATCCGCGAGGACGGCCCGGGCGGGGCGCTGGTCGAGTGGCGCCTGCACCCGGTCGCCGGCTACCGCCGGCCACCGGGCCTCGCCACCGAGGAGGTCTTCGCCGCCGTGGCACTCGCCCTGGGGACCGGCGCGCGGCCCCCGGCCCCGCTCGAGGCGCTGTGGGACGGCCTCGAGGTCTTCGGGGTAGAGCCCGACGACCGGATCGAGCCGCAGCCGTTGGCCGCCGCCGCCACCGAGGCGCTCGGTCTCGCGCCGGACGCGGTCGGCCTCGTCGACCACGACACCGTCGGCGACGCCTGGGAGCGTTCCCGGGGTGGGATGTCGATCGTCGACGCCCTCCTGGGGCAGCTGGGCGACTGACCCCCGGCCGGCGGGCCCGCCGGTCAGCGCCGCTCCGGCGCCTGCCCGTAGTGGAGGTCGACCTGTCGCAGGACCCAGCCGAAGCGCACGAGGGCGTCGACGACGACCGGGTCGGCGAAGGGCCCCTCGGCACCGGCCTGGTCGTGGACGCGGTGGGTGACGCAGGCGCTCAGGCCGGCCCAGACGTCGGCGTCGACCGCCCTGATGTGCTCGAAACCCCGGCGCGACGCACGGAGCGCCCGGTTGAGCAGGTCGGCCGGCGGCCGACCGTTGCGGACCGCCGGGAGGTTGCCGAGCACCGGGACCTCGCCCGCGCCGTAGGCGCCCGGGCCGGCTTCGACCGCCACGTGGGCGGCGTAGCCGCGGGTGGTGGCGAGGACCCCGCCGTCGAAGCCGAGGTCGGGGAGAGGGCGGCCCAAGCGCTCCACGTAGGTCGTCACCAGCGGTGTCGTCAGAGGACTGAGCGCCAGGAGCCCGGCGAGCACCTCGCCGGCGTCGCGGTCGAGGAGCCGGGCACGCTCGCCGGCCTCCCCGAGGTCCTCGAGCGTCGCCTGCAGGGCGGCGAGGTCGAGTGCCTTGCCGACGACCCCCGCCGGTCGGCGCAGACGGTCGCGCGCGTTGCGCCGGAGCACGGTTCAGTCGCCGGCGCCGCGGCGCCACGTCTCGGCCCGCGGCGGGTCGAACAGCGGCTCCAGCGCCTCGCCGCGGATGGCGGCGAAGGCCAGATCCACCCACCGCTCCGGGCCGGCCAACGGGCTCGGCAGGGCGTCGCGGGCGAACCAGCCGACGTCGCGCGCTTCGAGGGGGTGGGGCGCCAGGTCGCCGCCGACGGCACGCAGGTGGAACACCACCGAGTAGAAGGGCAGCCCCCGGGAGCCGAACCGCTGCCCGTCGAGGACGCCGATGAGGCGCACCGGCTCGGCCTCGATGCCGGTCTCCTCGAGGACCTCCTTCACGGCCACCTCGGCCGGCGAGTACCCGATGTCCGCCCACCCGGTCGGGTACAGCCACATCCCTGAGTCCCCCCGCTGCAGGAGCAGGATCTCCCCCCGGTCGTTGCCGACCACCGCGCCGACGGCGACCTTGGGGGTGACGTAACCGGTCACGCCGCGGCCCACACTGGCCAGCCACGCCTCCACCACCTCCGGCGTCGAGGGCGACCCGTCGGTGGCCGCCACCCGGATGTCGGCGGCGACCCGGAGGATCTCCTCGTAGCGCTCCCGCTCGTAGAGGCTGTCGGTGAAGCCGAGTCCCGTGCGCGCGATGCCGGCGAGCGCCTCGCTCCACCGGATCAAATCGAGCTCGCTGACCGACGGCTCCATCGCCGGAAGGCTACCGGTCCCTGACAAGCAGCTGAGATCCGACCGCGTCCCGCGCCGGGCATGGGACACTGGCCGGCGTGGGAATCCGCTCGGACTGCCGCCACTACCTGGCCCGCACCTCCCCCCGCGGCGAGGTGAGCGAGCGCTGCCGGCTCGGGGCCGCCGACGAGCTACCTTTCGCCTGCCCGGAGCACTGCTTGTTCTACGAGCACCGGGCGTCGATGGGCGCCGGCTGGGCCCAGGCACCGGCGACGCCGATGAGCAACACCGCCGACGGGCTCGCCAACCTCCCGCCGCCGCGTCGGCGGCGGGGCAAGGGCAAGGGCAAGCGCCACTAGCCGCCTACGCCGGGCCGCCGCCCGGCTGGTGCCGGCGGCGGTGGGCCAGCGCCTTGCCCGCCCCCCAGGCCAGGCCCGGCCCGGCGAGGGCAGGATCGACGTCGGCGAAGCTCGCCGGGGACAGGTCGTAGGGGTCCCCGGGGAAGGCCCGCTCGGCGAAGTCGTCGCGCTCGACCGGCGGCACCCCGGCTTCCTCCAGCACCGCGGTGGGGAAGCGAACCGCTTCGCGCAGCAACGACAGCGGGGTGCCCCGCTGGTCGTCGATGTCGGCTGCCAGGAGCGTCCGCAGGGCGCCGCCCACCTCGTGACGGGCCCGCAGGCCCGCCTCCTCCGCCCGTGCGACGACGTCCGGCGGGGCGGCGCCCGACCAGGCGGTCATGCGCTCGGTCACGCATCGCACCACCCAAACGGGGAGGGCCGCCTCGGCGGCGTCCACGAGCTCCTGGGCGTACGGTTCCACCACCCCATGGTGGCGCACCGGCGGCCCGGCCCCGAGCTGATCGCCGGCGTGGGGAGGAAGTGCCGTCAGGCGGACGCGGCCGGCGCCTCCGCCAGCGCGCCGTTGAGGTTGCCCGAGCGGAAGCCCTCGAGGTCCAGGGTCACGTAGCGGTACCCGGCGGCGCGCAGCGCGGCGACCACCTCGTCGCGGCGGGCGACCGCCTCCCCCAGGCGGTCCGCGTCGAGCTCGAGGCGGGCAAGGTCGCCGTAGTGACGGACGCGCAGCTGCGTGAAGCCGAGACCCCGCAGCGACGCCTCCGCCCGCCCGACGCGGTCGAGGGTCCGCAGCGTCACCGGCGTCCCGTACGGCACGCGTGAGGCGAGGCAGGCCGCCGCCGGCTTGTCGGCCACCTCCAGGCCGAGGTGACGGGCGGCGCGCCGGACGTCGTCCTTGGTGAACCCGGCATCGACGAGAGGGAACACCGCACCGCGGTCGGCGGCGGCGCGCTGGCCGGGGCGGTGGTCACCGAGGTCGTCGAGGTTGACACCCAACACGACCGTCGCGTCGAGCTGCTCGGCCAGGGGCGCCAACTGGTCCATCAACGCCGACTTGCAGTGCCAGCACCGGTCGGCGCCGTTGGCCCGGTACGCGTCCCGGTCGAGCTCGTCGGTGGCGACGGCCCGCCACCGCAGTCCCCAGGCCTCGGCGGTGTCGGCGCAGGCGTCCAGCTCGCCGGGGCCGAGGGACGCGGACACCGCCGTGACCGCCAGCGCCCGTTCGCCGAGCACGGCGGCAGCCTGGTGGGCGACCAGGGCGGAGTCCACGCCGCCGCTGTACGCGACGACGACGGCACCGAGGTCGGCGAGTCGCTCCCGGAGTGCAGTGAGTCGGAGCTCCATCACCCACGAGCGTAGGCCACCCCGCTGGAGGCGTTTCCCGGCGCGACCCGCCGGGTACGCGGACCGGACGCGACGCAGGAGCGGTGTGGCATGGCGAACACAGAGGGCGTGGTCGGAGCGATCGGGCGGACACAGCGCCGCCACACGGCGCCGGCGGTCGCCTGGGCGACCCTGAAGAAGTTCCAGCAGGACCGAGCCACGCGGCTGGCGGCGATGATCGCGTTCTGGGCCTTCTTCAGCGTGTTCCCGATCTTCCTGCTGCTCGTCTCGATCCTCGGCTACGTGCTGCCGGCCTCGACCAAGTCCGAGGTCCTCCACCACGTCGCCGCCCTGTTCCCGATGCTCGACCCCTCCTCGGTCGGCCGCATCAGCGGCAGCGTCTGGACGATCGTGGTCGGCGGTGTCTCGGCGCTGTGGAGCGGACTGGCCGTCATGCGGGCGACCGAGTTCGCCTTCAACTCGGTGTGGAAGATCCCGATGGACCAGCGACCCAAGCAGGTCGAGCAGATCCGCCGGGCGCTGTCGGCTCTCGGCACGATCGGCGTCGGCCTGGTGGTCAGCACGGCGATCAGCGGCTTCGTGACCGGCAAGGACATCGGCGTCAACCTCGGGCTCGTCGGCCACATCGTCGGCTACGCGGTGGCGGCGGCGCTGGACATCGGCCTGTTCCTCGTGGCCTTCCGGATGCTCACGGACCGGGCGGTGGGCCTGCGCGACATGCTGCCCGGAGCGTTGCTGTCCGGGGTCGTCTTCTGGATCCTGCAGCAGCTGTCCTCGTTCATCATCTCCCGCCACCTGCAGAGCGCCCAGAGCACCTACGGGCACTTCGCGACGGTGATCACCATCCTCTGGTGGTTCTACCTGCAGGCCGTCGTCACGATGCTCGGGGCCGAGCTGAACGTCGTGCTGCACGAGCGGCTCTATCCCCGGTCGCTCGGCAGTCAGCCGGATGCCGAGGCGGACCGGCGGGACACCGGGGCCGGTTTCGGCGGAGCGACGGCGCAGGAAGGCAACCGTCGACGGGCCTGACGAGCCCGGCTGCCGCCCCTTCCGCCGGCGCGTGGAGCATGCTGGGGGGGTGAAACCGCGTGAAACCACAGCGGATCGAAAGCTCCTGAATTGAGCGGCCAGGGTGGCGCCCCGGCCGGGCCCGCTCACGCCCACCGAGGGGGGCGGGCTGCGCACCGCTTCCTGATCGCCGCCAACGTGGTGGTGGCGCTGCTCCTCGTCGCTTCGGGCCTGGTCTACGGCTACACCCGGTACACCATCGGGCACATCCACACCGGCTCCTCCAAGGGCCTGGCGAGCACGGGCGAGAGCGGGGTCGACCGCAAGCAGAGCTACAACGGCCTGCCGCCGGAGAACATCCTGCTGATCGGCAACCAGTCGCGCGCCGGGCAGAACGTCAACTTCGGCAATGCGGCGCTCAACTCGTCCCCCCTCGCCGACGTGATCATGCTCCTGCACCTCGACCCGAGGGACCGCACGGCCTCCCTCCTGTCGATCCCCCGGGACCTCTTCTCGCCGATGCCGGCGGGGAGCCCGGTTGGCAGCTGGCAGAAGATCAACGCCGCCCTCAACGACGGCAACCTCGGGATCAACAACCTGGTCACCGCCATCCACGACGACTTCGGGATCACGATCAACCACTACGTCGAGGTCGACTTCAACGGGTTCCTCCAGTCGGTCAACGCCCTCAACGGCATCCGGATGGACTTCCCCGAACGGCTCTACGACGCCTATTCGGGACTCGACATCAACCACACGGGCTGTCAGCTGATCCACGGCCAGCAGGCCCTGGCCCTGGTCCGCTCCCGTCATCTCCAGTACGACCCTCCGGGCGTCAGCCCCTCCGACCCGGCAGCGTGGCCGTACGACCCCGAATCGGACCTCGCCCGCATCGTGCGGGACCACACCTTCGTCAAGGTGCTGGCCACCACCGCCGAGGAGAAGGGCATCGGCAACCCGGTCACCGCCGCCAACTTCATCTCCGCCGTGACCAACCAGCTCACGATCGACCCCCAGCTCAAGAGCAAGTTGATCCAGCTGATCGTGCGCTACCACACCGTCAACCCGGCCGCCGCCCCGGCCCGGACCTTCCCCGTGACCGCCGTCAACAACTACTTCTTCGACGGCTACAACGCCGGCGACGTCCTCTTCCCGTCGCAGCCCGCCGACCTGCACGCCATCCGGGCGTGGGATGCCGGGAGCCTGCCCACACCGGTGCAACCTCGAGCCGTCGAGGTCTACGACGCCGCCAACACGCCCGGGCTGGCAGCCCGGACCGGCGCCGCTCTGCGTGCCGACGGGTTCCACGTCAGCCTCGAGGCGGAGGGCAGGGACCCCGGTTCGGTGTCCGAGACCGTCGTGCAGTACCACCCGGGACAGGTCCCGATGGGCTTCGCCGTCCTCGAGAAGCTCAACGGGGCGGTCGTGATGCAGGCCTCGAAGTCCGTGCCGGCCGGGACGGTGATCGTCCAGGCGGGGACCACCTTCAGCGTCCAGTCCCCCACCACACCCACCACGCCCACGACGGGCACGACCGCCCCCGCCAGCTCGACGAGCTCGACCGCCGCCGGCGGCGGCACACCGACGTCGACCACGACGACCACGACCGTCCCCACCCCGGGTGGCCAGATCCCGACCTCGGCGCAGGACCAGGTGACGCCCTACGACCCGCGTCCCTGCTGACGGCCGGCCGGCGGTGCCGGGCCCCGGGGGCAGCGCCGGGCCGGCGCGGCCGGGACCTGGCGGACCGGGCGGCCAGGCCTTTCGGCCCTAGCCGCTCCCGCCGACGGCCGCCAGCCTCGCGACCAGGATCCTGGCCGCGGTCGACCTCACGCAGCCCGCCCACTACCTCCACTGGTCGATCTTCACCGTCTCGGTCTCCAACCTGACCCTGATCGCCGTCATGGTCGTGATCTTCGGGGCGGCGCTGTTCCTCCCCTTCCCCGGGCACCCCGACGCCGCCCCGCAGGCGCCGGCGGCCCCGGCGGCGCCGGTACCCGGCTCGGAGGGCAGCGGCGACCGCACCTGGACCGGGGCCCTCCGCCGCCGGGCGCTGCGGATCCTGCCGCCGGCGAAGCTGCTCCCCGACCGGCAGCCGGCCTACGTCGCCTCCTGGATCTACGTCTTCGGGGTGGCGGCGCTCGTCACCCTCGGGCTGGCCATCGTGTCCGGCTTCGTGATCGCGCTCGGCGGCACGGACTGGTGGCACACCAGCCCCGTCGGCCACTTCGCCGACAACCTGCATCTGTGGTCCGTCGAGCTGTTCATGGCGTTCATGGTCGTTGCTGGCGGTGCCCTTCATCCCCGGCCTGCGCAACATCCCCGGGTCATTCCCCTGCACCGGCTGGTGTGGCGCCGCTGGAACACCCGCCACGGCGGGTCGGTCCCGGGCGGGCACGACGGCGACGGCGGCGGGGGTGGTGGGGGCGGGGGCACCGGGGGCACCGGCGGCGCCGGCGGCGCCGGCGGGACGCCCGGCAACGGCGCCCGTTCCGAGGGGCAGGGCGAGTTGGCGCCGAGCGCACCCCAACGGAGCTGAACCGCCGCCGGAGCTGAAGCGCCACCGGCCGCGTGCCCCCGGCACTCGCCCGTCGCCGCCCCGGGCTCCGGCCCCGTCCGGCGCCTTCAGTGATGAGCAGGCACGCCTCGCCCGCCGGCAGCGCCGGCCGGGGGCAGCCGGCGCACGATCTCCTCGGCGATGGCCAGCGACGAGGTCGCAGCCGGCGACGGGGCGTTGCGCACGGTCACGACCGCCCCGTCCCCACCGAGGACGAAGTCGTCGACCAACGCCCCGTCGCGCCCCACGGCCTGCGCCCGCACGCCCGCCGGCGCCGGGACCACGTCCGCCGGCTGCAGCTCCGGCACGTAGCGCCGGGCACGCCCCACGAAGGCGGCCACGGACAGGGACGTGCGCATCTCCTCCACGCCCGTACGCCAGTGCCGGCGGGCCAGGCGCCAGAATCCCGGATCCAGCGCGGTGGCCAGCAGGTCACCCGGGTCGACGGTGCGACGCCGGTACCCCTCCCGGGCCAGCGCCAGCACGGCATTCGGGCCGACGTCGACCCCGCCCCCGACGCGCCGGGTGAAATGGACGCCGAGGAACGGGTACGCGGGGTCCGGCACCGGATAGATGAGGGCGCGCACCAGGTGCTCCCGCTCCGCCCGGAGCCGGTGGTACTCGCCGCGAAACGGCACGATCGTGGGGTAGCCGTCGTCACCGGCGAGGCGGGCCACCCGGTCCGTCTGGAGACCGGCGCACACGACCAGCTGATCGACGACGAGCTCGTCGCCCGGGGAGCCGACCACGATCTCCCGCCCCCGGCGGGTCACCGACCGCACCGGCCACCCGAGCCGGAGCTCCCCCCCGGCGGCGACCAGCTCGCCCGCCAGTGCCTCGGCGACCGCCACGTAGTCCACGATGGCCGTCGCCGGGGAGTGGAGGGCGGCCACGCCGGCGACGTGCGGCTCGATCTCCCGCATCTCCGCCGGCGAGACCCGCCGGAGGCCCGGGACGCCGTTGACGGCCCCCCGCCGCTCGAGCTCGGCGAGGCGCTCGAGCTCGTTGGCCGCCGTGGCGACGACGAGCTTGCCGCAGGCGTCGTAGGCGATCCCGTGGCGCTCGCACAGATCGTGCAGCATCCGGCGGCCCTGCAGGCACAGCCGGGCCTTGGCCGAGCCCGGCGCGTAGTAGATCCCGGCGTGGACGACGCCGCTGTTGTGCCCGGTCTGGTGGCGGGCGACCGCCCGCTCCTTGTCGAGGACCGTGACCCGGGACCCGGGTCGGGCCGACTGGAGGGCACGGGCCACCGCCAGCCCGACGATCCCCGCCCCCACGACGCCGACGCGAGCCGGCGCCGGGCTCACGCCAGTCCGACCTGGGCGACGACCTCCTCGACCTCGCCGACGATGCCGGCGTAGAAGGGGCCGAACTCGGCGTAGCGCGCCGACGCCTCGTCGAAGCGCATGGTGTAGACGCACTCCTTCAAGTCGTCGGGGTGGACGGCGAAGAGCGTGACACCCCACTCGTAGTCGTCGAGCCCGGCGGAGCCCGTGACCAACTGGAGCACCCGGCCGGCGAAGCGACGACCCGAGGTCCCGTGCTCGAGCATGAGATCCCGCCGCTGATCGAAGTCGAGCCGGAACCAGTTGTCCTGCTCGCCCCGGCGCTTGGACATCGGGTAGAAGCAAAAGGCCCGCTTCCCCTCCGGCGGGAGCTTGGGATAGAGGCGGGGGCTGAGCTTCTGCTTCTCGACCGAGGCACGGGCGTACTCGGAGACCTCGGTCAGCGAGACGTAGGAGTCCACGACGTCGAGGCCGGCGGCCTGCAGCCGGGCCTGGAGGCGCCGCAGCCGGACCCAGTCCGGGCCGAGGGCGAGGACGCCCAGGTCCGCCTTGTGGCCGAACACCGAGAAGCACACCGCCTGGTGCTCGTCGTCACGGCCGCTCTTGACAGCGGCGACGACCGCCTCGGCGTCGGTCCCGGGGCGGATCTTGCAGAACAGGTGGAGGACCCCGAGACCCTCCGATGGCGCCAGGCGTTCGCTCATGGGGCCAATCGTAGGAGTGCGCGCGGCGGAAGCCAGGACGGCCGGGCCCGGGCGCGCGTCCGGGGGCGCCCTGAGGGCGCCCCCGGACGGGCAGGGATCGGTACCGAGTCGGCGAGCCCGAGGGCTCAGCGGCTCAGAAGTCCTCCATGCCCCCGCCGGGCATGGCCGGAGCCTCCTTCTCGGGCTTGTCCACGATGACGGCCTCGGTGGTGAGGAACAGCGCAGCGATCGACGCCGCGTTCTGCAGGGCCGAGCGGGTCACCTTGGCGGCATCGATGACACCGGCCTTGAACAGGTCCTCGTACTCGCCGGTGGCGGCGTTGAGGCCCTCGGCGGCGCTCGACAGGTTGCGTACCCGCTCCACGACCACGCCGCCCTCGAGGCCGGCGTTGACCGCGATCTGCTTCAGCGGCTCCTCCACGGCACGGGCGACGATCCGGGCGCCGGTCGCCTCGTCGCCCTGGAGCTTCTCCGAGGCGTCGACGATGGCGGCCTGGGAACGCAGCAGGGCTACGCCCCCGCCGGGCACCACACCCTCCTCGACGGCCGCCTTGGTCGTCGACACGGCGTCCTCGATGCGGTGCTTCTTCTCCTTGAGCTCCACCTCGGTGGCCGCACCGACCTTGATGACCGCGACACCACCCGACAGCTTGGCGAGCCGCTCCTGCAGCTTCTCCCGGTCGTAGTCCGAGTCGGTGTTGTCGATCTCGGTCTTGATCTGGCTGATCCGGCCCTTGATGTCGGCGTCGGTACCGGCGCCCTCGACGACGGTCGTCTCGTCCTTGGTGACGACGACCTTGCGGGCCCGGCCCAGCAGGTCGAGGGTGACGTTTTCCAGCTTGAGGCCGACCTCCTCGGTGACGACCTGGCCGCCGGTGAGGATCGCCATGTCCTGCAGCATCGCCTTGCGGCGCTCCCCGAAGCCGGGGGCCTTCACGGCCACGGACTTGAAGGTGCCGCGGATCTTGTTGACCACCAGGGTCGCCAGCGCCTCGCCCTCGACGTCCTCGGCGATGATCACCAGCGGGCGCCCGGACTGCATGACCTTCTCGAGCACCGGCAGCAGGTCCCGCACGGCGCTGATCTTCGAGCCGACGAACAGGATGTACGGGTCGTCGAGCGACGCCTCCATCCGCTCGGTGTCGGTGGCGAAGTACGGCGAGATGTAGCCCTTGTCGAAGCGCATGCCCTCGACCAGCTCGAGGTCCATGCCGAAGGTCTGGCTCTCCTCGACGGTGATGACGCCGTCCTTGCCGACCTTGTCGATGGCCTCGGAGATGAGACCGCCGATCTCGGTGTCGGCCGCCGAGATCGCCGCGACCTGGGCGATCTGCTCCTTGGTCTCCGTCTCCTTCGAGATGGACTTCAGGGAGGCGACCGCGGCCTCCACGGCGGCCTCGATGCCCCGCTTGAGCGACATGGGGTTGGCGCCGGCGGCCACGTTGCGCAGGCCCTCGCGCACGAGCGCCCAGGCCAGGACGGTGGCGGTCGTCGTGCCGTCACCGGCGACGTCGTCGGTCTTCTTGGCGACCTCCTTGACCAGCTCGGCCCCGATCTTCTCGTAGGGGTCCTCGAGCTCGATCTCCTTCGCGATGGACACGCCGTCGTTGGTGATCGTCGGCGCGCCCCACTTCTTGTCGAGCACCACGTTGCGGCCCTTGGGGCCGAGGGTGACACGGACGGCGTCGGCGAGCTGGTTCATGCCGCTCTCGAGGGAGCGGCGGGCGTTCTCGTCGAAAGCAATCAGCTTGGGCATCGGTGTGGGCTTCCCTCCGTTGGGCGGTACCGATTAGCACTCTCACTGGGTGAGTGCTAACAGTAAACCGCCCCCGGGCGGCTAACGCAACCCACCAGGTGCGGTGCTCGGCACTCGGGGCGGCCGGGCGCCGAGAGCGGCCGCCACCGCGCCGGCCGCGGGGGCGCGCACCGTGAGGGTGCGGCCTGCGACGCGGCGCGCGGCGGCTGCGCGCGGCGGGGCGGCCGCGCGCGGCGGGGCGGCCGCCGCCGGCGGTCAGCCGCCGGCGACGGCCGGCACGATCGAGACGGTGGTGTCCGGCAGCACCGGCGTCTCCAGCCCGTCGAGGAAGCGGATGTCCTCGTCCGCCACGAACACGTTGACGAAGCGCCGCAGCTGTCCCTGCTCGTCGTGGAGCCGGTCCGTGAAGCCCGGGTGGGCCGCCTCCAGGGCGACGAGGACCTCGGCCACCGTCCGGCCCTGCACGGTGACCTCCGAGGCGCCGGCGGTGAGCGGACGGAGCTGGGTGGGGATGCGCACCACGGTCATGACCGGGCCTCCTCGAGGGATCGGATCGCCGTCTCGAAGGCGGCGAGGGTGGGGGTGATGGTGACCGTCGGCCCGACGCCGCCCCGTCCTGCGGAGTCGTCGCCGGCCGCGTCCCCGGCGAGGGCGTCGAGGGTCTTGAGCCCGTTGCCGGTGACGTAGGCGACGACCCGCTCGTCCGGGCGGACGACGCCGGAGACAGCCAGCTGGGCGAGGCTGGCGATCGTCACGCCGCCGGCGGTCTCGGTGAAGATCCCCTCGGTCCGCGCGAGGAGGCGGATCCCTTCGACGACCTCCTCGTCGGTGACCGACCCGAAGCCGCCGCCCGAGCCTCGCACCGCGTCGAGGGCGTAGACGCCGTCGGCGGGGTCACCGATGGCGATGGACTTGGCGACCGTGTGGGGCCGCACGGGGCGGACGGTGTCGCTGCCCGAGGCGAAGGCAGCCGCCACCGGCGAGCACCCGGCGGCCTGCGCCCCCGACACCCGGACCTCCGGGGGCTCGTCGAGCAGGCCGACGGCGTGCAGCTCGCGAAAGCCGCGTGCGATCCGGGTGAGCTGGCTACCCGAGCCGACCGGCACGACGACGTGGTCGGGCGCCTGCCAGCCGAGCTGCTCGGCCGTCTCGAAGGCCAGGGTTCGCGACCCCTCCGCGTAGTAGGTGCGGAGGTTGACGTTGACGAACGCCCAATCCGGGTGCTCCCCTGCCAGCTCGCCGCAGAGCCGGTTGACCTCGTCGTAGTTGCCCTCGACCGCCACGACCTCGCCGCCGTAGATCGCGCTGGCGGCGATCTTGGCCGGCTCCAGGTCGGCCGGCACGCAGACCACCGACCGCATCCCCGCCCGGGCGGCGTGCGCCGCCACCGAGTTGGCGAGGTTGCCGGTGGACGCGCACGCCGCCACCTTGAACCCGAGCTCACGCGCCCGGCTGAGCGCCACGGACACGACGCGGTCCTTGAACGAGCCGGTCGGGTTGAGGGCGTCGTTCTTGATCCACAACTCGCCGAGGCCCAGCTCGGCGGCGAGGTGGTCCGCCCGGACGAGCGGGGTGAAGCCCGCCCCGAGCGAGACCGCACCGGCCGGGTCGGCGGGCAGCAGCGCCCCGTAGCGCCACATCGACGGCGGGCCGGCGGCGACGGACTCCCGGCTCACGGCCGCAGCGACGGCCTCGTAGTCGTAGGCGACCTCGAGTGGGCCGAAGCACCACGCGCAGGCGTGCAACGCCTCTGCGGGATACGAGCGCGCGCACTCACGGCAGACGAGACCTCGGACGAACGGCACGGTATGGACCTCCTCATCGAACCGGGCATTGGCACCGTGGTCATCCGTGGATGACCGGGTTGCCGCGGCGTCGCAGGGCCCGTCCCTCAGCCGCTCTTGATGATGTCGCCCGACATGGTGGCGCACGGCCGGCCGCAGCGCAATCCGGCAGGCGGTTCGGACGACGGCCCGGCGCAGGCCCTGCCCGGTTCGGGCCGTGGCCGCCCTTCGCCCGCTGACCGGCGCGGGCCCTGCCCGTGCCGGTTCGAGGCCCTGCCCGTGCCGGTTCGAGGCCCCGCCCTGCCGCTTCCGGCCGGCGTCCGCGACCTGTGAGGAGCAACGGCCCGAATTTCGGTACGCGAGTCCTCACAGTTCGGTGACGCGTGCTCCCCCAGCCCGGCGAGGGCGCGGTGGGCTGGCTGCTCAGGAGCCGACGGCGGCCATCCCCGGGCCGATCCGGCCCGCCACCACCTCCTGGACGCAACCGCACGGGTCGGCGAAGGCCCGGGCGGTCCCGAACCGCTCGACCAGCACCTCCACCGCCAGGCCGGGTCGGGCGGCGACGGCGGCCGCTCGCTGGGCGGGATCGCCCCACGGCCCGACGGCGTCACCGGCGACGACCAGGGCGGGCACGCCGAGCTCGGCGGCGAGCTCCACCACGCCGCCCACGGCCTTGCCGCCGAAGGACTGCTCGTCCAGGGTGCCCTCCCCCGTGACGACGAGGTCGGCGCCCTCGATGTGATCGACCAGCTCGACGGCGTCGGCCACGACGGCGAAGCCGGGGACGAGGGTGGCGCCGATGGCGGCCAGCCCGCCGGCCAGCCCACCGGCGGCGCCGCCCCCGGAGAGGGCGGACACGTCGACGCCGAAGCGCTCCCGGTAGACCTGCACCAGCCGCTCCAGCCGGCGGGCGAGGAGCTCGACCTGGGCGGGTGACGCCCCCTTCTGCGGGGCGAACACCCGGGCGGCGTCGACGAAGGGGATGAGGGCGTCGCAGGCCACCACGAGCTCGACCCCGCGCAGCCGGCTGTGGGGCTCGAGCACGTCCAGGGCGCCGAGGCCGCCGTCGGTCGATGCCGACCCGCCCACGCCCACCAGCACCCGCCGGGCGCCGGCCTGCACGGCGGCGGCGATCAGCTCGCCCGTACCGGCCGTGTCGGCGCGCACCGGGTCGTTGCCCTCCGGGCCGCCCACGACCTCGAGGCCCGACGCCAACGCCATCTCCACCACCGCCGTGCGACCGTCGTCGAGCATCCGCCACTCCGCCTGGGTCGGTCGCCCCAGGGGATCGCGGACCATCACCAGGCGGGCCCGCCCACCGAGCACGTCGGCGAAGCCCTCACCCCCGTCGGAGACCGGCACCTGGTCGCAGGCCCAGCCGGCGGCGGCGGCGGCGTGGGCGACGGCGAGCGCCGCCTCCGCGGCCGTCGCCGTGCCCCGGAACTTGTCGGTGGCGGCGACGACCCTGGGCATCCCACCATGGTGCCCGCGAAGCGACCGCCCCTCACCCACCGCCGCCCCTTCAGCCGGCCAGCTCGGCGAGGGCGGCGAGCAGGGCGAGGGTCCCCTCGGGTCCGTCGACGACGAGGTCCGCTGCCGCGAGCAGCTCCGGCGGCGCCTCGTCGCTGGACGCCGCGACGGCGAGGGTCGCCATCCCGGTGGCGCGGCGGCGGTCCAGGGCGGCGAAGGCGGGCAGGTCACCCCGGTCGTCGCCGATGTAGCAGGCCGCTGCCATCCCCTCGCTGAGGCTCGCCACCACCGTCCCCTTGTCCACCGCCACCGGGGGCCGCAGCTCCATCGACAGCCGCCCGGGATGGGCCGCCAGCCCCAGGCGCTCGGCCGTGGCCGCGCCGAACTCCTCGACCCACGGGTACCGGTGCGGGGATCGGCGGGCGTGGATCGTCACCGCCAGGCCCTTGTCCTCGACGGTCACGCCCCCGGGAGCCGCCCAGGACGCGTCCCGCACGGCCGCGGCCACCGCCGGGCGCCACGGCTCGGCCTCCGGGTGCGAGCGCACCGCGCCCTGTTCGGCCCACTCCAGCCCGTAGAGGCCGACGAGGACGAGCCGATCGGCGACCCCGGCGAGCCGCTGGCGCAGGAAGCGCACCGGCCGCCCGGAGACGACCGCCACCACGCCCAGGGAGCCGGTCAGGTCGGCGAGGACCGGCAGGGCCGCGGGCAGCGGCACCGCCGCCTCGGGGTCCACCACGATCGGCGCCAACGTGCCGTCGAAGTCGGTGAGGAGCGCCGCGCGTCGCGGGTCGCCGAGCCACCCGGCCAGCGCGTCGGCGGCGGCCGGTCGGCCCGTCGCCGGCAACTCAGGCCTGGCTGGCGAGGCTCTGACCGATGACGAGCACGAGGTCGGCCTCTTGGAGGTCGATACCGGGGATCGGCGCGTTGGACGGCACGGTGTCGACGATCGCCGACTTCGGCAACCCCACGGTCTTGGCGAGCGCGGCGGCCTCGGCCTCGTAGCCGGACTTGATGACGTAGATGGCCGAGGTCGGGTCCTGGGCGGTGGTGTTGTCGGGTGCCAGGGTGACGTAGCCCTCCTGGGTGTGGAGCTTGGCGCTCCACTGCGACGAAAGGGTCCCGGTGAGCAGCCCGTTGAGGACCTGCAGCCTGACCTGCGACGGGGGTCGCGGCGCCGCGGTCGTGGTGGTCGTGGACGGGGCGACGGTCGTCGTGGTCGACGCCCCCGAGCCGGACGTGCCGGCCCTGCCTGCGACGCTGCTCGGTCGGCCGGCATGGAGCTGGGTCAGCAGCCCCACCGTCACCGCCACGGCCAGCACCACGATCACGACCGCCCGGAACGTGTGCGGCCCGGTGGGCCCCGGCACGCGTCTGCTCATCGCTGGGGTCGTCCGCCCGCCGAACGGCCCTCGAAGCGGGCGCGCCGGCGCTCGCGGCGGACGCGCCGCAGCCGCCGGACGACGAGCGGGTCGTAGCGCTCGGCGTCGTCCGAGTCCGCGAGTGCGCCGAGGAGCTGGTAGTAGCGGGTGGACGACAACCCGAACCGGGCGCGGATGGCGCCTTCCTTGGAGCCGGGCTCCATCCACCACGACCGTTCGAAGTCGAGGATGGCCCGATCCCGCTCCGAGAGTCCCATCCGGCCGAGCCTGCCACCCTGACCCCTGCGGATCAAGCATCGCCGGACAGCGCCGCTGCTAGCGTCCCTGACCGGTGGCCGGCATGGACCTCGAGGGAGTTCCGGGCGACCTCGTCCGCGTCAACCGGTGGCTGCCCGTCGCCGGCTTCGCCCTGGTGTCGTCGGCCAACCAGATGCTATGGCTCAACTTCGCCCCGATCGCGACCGGCACGGCCGCCCGGTTGGGCGTCTCCTCGTCGACGGTCGGCCTGCTGGCCGAGGTCTTCCCCGTCATCTACGTCCTGCTGGCCCTGCCCGCCGGCCTCGCCCTCGACCGTTGGTTCCGGCCGACGCTCGCCTTGGGCACCGTCCTGACCGCCGCCGGCGCCGTGCTGCGGCTGGCCGGCCACGGCTTCGGGCCGGTCCTCATCGGCCAGCTGGTGGTGGCCCTGGCCCAGCCGGCGGTGCTCACCGCCGTCACCGGCATCGCCACCCGGTCGTTGGTGCCCGCCGACCGCCCCACGGGCATCGCCGTCGGTTCGGCGGGCACCTTCCTCGGCTTCGTGTTGGCTTTCGTGCTCGGGCTGGCCTGCGGCGCCGCCCACCTCCACCTGCTGTTGCTCATCAGTGCCGCCTACGCCGTCGCCGGGGCGGTGGTGCTGCTGCCGAACCTCCGGCAGGTCAGCGCCGCCGGCGGCGGGCCGGCGGTCGGCGCCAACCGGGCCGCCCTGCGTGCCGTGTGGGGCGACCCGGTGGTGCGGTCGGTGGCGGCGCTGGTCTTCGCGGGCTTCGGGGTGTTCGTCGCCCTGACGACCTGGGTGCAGACGTTGCTGCAACCCGTCGGCGTATCCGCCCGTGCGGCCGACGGGATGCTCATCGCCATGGTCACCGCCGGCATCGTCACCGCCGTAGCGGTGCCGCCGGCGGTGGCGGCGAAGGGTCGGCAGCCACTGGTGCTCGCCGTCGCCGGCGTCGTGGCCTTCGTAGCCCTGGCCCTGATGGCGGCCGCCCCCGGACCCGTCGTCGGCTACGTGGGGCTGGCGGTGATCGGTCTGGTGCTGCTCCCGGCTCTCCCGGTGCTGCTCGAGCTGCTCGAGGCCCGTTGCGGGGCCCACGCCGGGGCGGCCACCGCCTTGCTGTGGTTGTCGGGCAACGCCGGCGGGGTCGTCGTGGCGCTGGCGGTGCAGGCGGTGGTCGGAAACACGGCCGTCGCCTTCGGGTTGATGGCGGTGGTCGCCGTCGTCGCCCTCCCGCTCGCCCGGCAGCTGGCCGGGTTGCTCCGGCGGGCGCCGGCCGTCGCCGCCGGGCCGCGACCCGGCTGAGCGCGCCGAAGGGCGCCGTTGGACGTGGGCCCGGACGGCGCGACGGGTACAAGCGCGCGATGACCCTCACCCGAGCCCTCGCCCGGCCGATGCTCGCCGCCCCGTTCGTGGCGACCGGCATCGACACCCTCCGTGACCCCGCTCCCCGGGTGCAGCAGGCGGAGCGGGTCGCTCCCGGCCTCGCCGCCGAGCTCGGGCTGCCGACCGACGCCGCCCTGTGGGTGCGCGTCAACGCCGGCGTCCACGTCGGGGCAGGCACGCTGCTCGCCTTCGGCAAGTTCCGGCGGCTGTCGTCGCTGTTGCTCCTGGCCTCCCTGGTGCCCACCACCTACGCGGCCCACGCCTTCTGGGAACGTGACGACGCCCGCGAGGCGGCGTCGGACCGGGCCGAGCTGTTGAAGAACGTCGGGCTGGCGAGCGGGCTGCTCCTCGAGCTCATCGAGCGCGAGCCGGCGTCGCTCTCCCGGCGGGCGAAGCGGGCGGCGATGGCGGCGGTGGCCTCGGGCGGCGCGCGGGCGGCCGCCACCGGAGCGAAGACGGTCGCCGCCAAGAAGGCTGCCGGGGCGCTCGCGTCGGGCAAGGTGGCCGGGAAGGCCGCCGAGGCGATGCGGGACGCCGGCAGCTCGGCGGTGGCCCGCCGGGCAGTGGCGGCCCGCCGGGCGGCGGCGGCGCTGCCGATCGGCTGACGCCTGCCCCCGTCCGTTCGCCACACCCGGCGGCCCGGGGCGCGGAAGGGACCTTCGCCGTGGTTGACGGTGCCCGCCGGCCCGGCCGGCGGGCCGCCGCCGTGCGAGGCTGTGGCCACCGGCCGGTCGGAGGCATTCTGGCTGGTAGTCGAACCGCCGAGGAGTGGGTATTGCTCCGAGCGGACGGGGCTGGCACGCAACGGTGAAAAGGAGCAGGACCATGAGGTGGCGGAGGCGCCCGAAGGATCGGAAGGCCGAGCAGCAGCTCGCGTTGGAGGCTGCCGCCTTCCTGACCGGCGACATCACAGCAATCGGGCGCCGCGCCCCGACGTGGGTGTTGATGAGTCGTATCGCTCACGCCGATCTGGCGCGTCTGGTGACCACGGCGGCGGGGAGACGGACGACCGACCCGGGAAGCTGGCAGGCGGGCGTCGCCTACCTGGCGACCGAGATCCTCGTGCTCGCGCCGGACGCCGACGCGCTCGCCCGCCTCCAAAGGGACGCTTTGATCCCCCTGGAGCTCCACCTGCTGTGCGGCGCGATCCCGGAGCCGCCGACGACACGCCGCTTCGTCGCATTGGTGTCGGAGGCGTTGCAGGACTACAAGGTCCGCCACCTCGGGTGACCGGACCGGCGATGCGGGCCTGGGAGGTCGCCGACCCCGCGCCGGTCGGCACCCGGCCCCTGCGCCTCGTCGAGCGGGCGGTGCCCGAGCCGGGAGCCGGCGAGATCCGCGTCCGGGTGAGCGCGTGCGGCGTGTGCCGGACCGACCTCCACGTGGTGGAGGGCGACCTGCCACCCCACCGTCCGAGGGTCGTCCCGGGTCACGAGGTCGTCGGTCGCGTCGATGCCCTGGGGCCCGGCTGCACCCGGCTGCGGCTGGGCGACCGCGTCGGCGTCGCGTGGCTGGCGCACACCTGCGGATCCTGCGTCTACTGCCTGCGCGGCGCCGAGAACCTCTGCCCCCGGGCCCGCTTCACCGGCTGGGACGTCGACGGGGGCTACGCCGAGCTCCTCGTGGCCGAAGAGGCGTACGTCTACGAGCTCCCCGACGGCATCGAGGACGCGGCCGCCGCTCCCCTCTTGTGCGCCGGGATCATCGGGTACCGGGCGCTGCGGCGTGCCGAGTTGCCACCCGGCGGCCGCCTGGGGCTCTACGGATTCGGTGGGTCCGCCCACCTGACGGCCCAGGTGGCCCTGTCCGAGGGGGCGACGGTCCATGTCCTCACCCGCGGGGAGCAGGACCGGGAGCTCGCCCTGCATCTCGGCGCCACTTCGGCGCGGGGCGCCTACGACGCACCCCCGGAACCACTCGACGCCGCCATCCTCTTCGCACCCGTGGGCGACCTGGTGCCGGTCGCGCTCGCCGCCCTCGACCGCGGCGGGACGCTGGCCGTCGCCGGCATCCACCTGAGCGACGTGCCGGCACTGCGCTACCAGGAGCACCTCTTCCAGGAGCGGACGCTGCGCAGCGTCACCGCCAACACCCGGGAGGACGGGCGGGCGCTGCTCGCCACCGCCGAGCGCGTCGGCGTGCGGGCCACCATCGAGCGCTACCCCTTCGAGCGAGCCGACGAGGCCCTCGCGGACCTGGCCCACGGGCGATTCCGTGGGGCCGCCGTGCTGGTGCTCGATGACGGGAAAGTCCCCGGCACGCGGCCGACGGGCGCGTGAGGGGGCCTTTCCCCCCTCAGCCCCGGGCCCGGGCGAGGACCACCTTCAACGCGCCGGTGTCGGCGGCGTCGGAGAAGATGTCGTAGGCGAGCTCGAACTCGTCGAGCCCGAAGTGGTGCGTGACGAACGGGGCGGCGTCGATGGCGTGCCCCGAGAGCAGCTCGATGAACATCGGCGTGGAGGACGTGTCGACGAGCCCGGTCGTGATGGTGACGTCGCGGATCCAGAGCGTCTCGAGGGGCAGCGTCGCCGGCCGGCCGTGGACGCCGATGTTGGCGACATGGCCGCCCGGGCGCACGAGGCGGGCGCACAACTCGAAGGTGTCGGGCATTCCGACCGCTTCGATGGCGACGTCGGCGCCGAGCCCGCCGGTGAGCTCCTGCACCACGGCGGCGACGTCCTCCCGGCTGTCGTTGACCGCCACGTCGGCGCCGAAGCGCTTTGCTGCCTCGAGCCGGCTGTCGGCCCTATCGACGGCGATGACCCGCGCCGGCGTGTAGAGCTAGGCGCCGAGGATGGCCGACAGGCCGGTCGGTCCGGCGCCCACGACGACGACGCTGTCACCGGGCTGGACGCGGCCGTTGCGCACCCCGACCTCGTAGCCGGTCGGCAGGATGTCGGCAACCATGAGCAGCGCCTCGTCGCCGACCCCTGACGGCGCCGGGTACGTCGAGGTGTCGGCGAAGGGACCCGCACGGACTCGGCCTGCGTGCCGTCGATCAGGTGGCCGAGGATCCACCCGCCGCCACCGAGACACTGGCCATAGCGGCCCTGCCTGCAGTAGCGGCAGGTGCCGCAGCTGGTGATGCACGAGACCAGCACCCGGTCGCCGACCGCCTGCCTCGGCTGCGACAACTGCTACGGGGTCTGCCCGGACAACGCCGTGCGAAAGCTCGGCCCGGGCCGCTACGCCATCGACCTCGACTACTGCAAGGGCTGCGGCCTGTGCGTGGCCGAGTGCCCCAGCGGGCGATGGCGTTGGTGCCCGAGGTCATCTGAACGGCACCCCGGGCGTCTGCGCGGGGCGGGCAACGCTCCGCTACCGGCGGACTGCACCCGGGAGGGCGGGGACCCACCACCCTCCCGGGCCGCCGCCCGCGGTCAGTCGAAGGAGGTGATGACCCCCCGAAGGTTCCGGCCGTTGCGCATGTCGTCGTAGCCCTGGTTGATCTGCGAGAGCGAGTAGGTGCCCGTGACGAGCTCGTCGAGCTTGAGCTGCCCCGCCCGGTACAGCTGCAGCAAGCGGGGGATGTCGGCGCGCGGATTGGCCGAGCCGAACAGGGAGCCGACCACCTGCTTCTCCATCAGCACCAGGTCCAGTGCCGACATGTCGACCTGCACCTCGCTGGCGGGGTGCAGGTTGGTGACGACGACACGGCCCCGCTTGGCCGTGATCGCGAGCGCCTTGCCGATCATGCTGCCCTGGCCGACGCCCAGGGTGAGGATCACCTTGTTGGCGTTGCGGCCCCAGGTGAGGTCCCCGATCTCCGCCTGCGCCTCCTCCACGGAGGCGAAGGCGTGGGTGGCGCCCATCTGCAACGCCTGCTCCCGCTTGAACGGCACGGGATCGACGGCGAACACGTACCGGGCGCCGGCCATGTGGGCTCCCTGCACGGCGTTGATGCCGATGCCGCCGACGCCGATGACGGCGACGTCCTCCCCCGGCTGGACGTCGGCGGCGTAGACGGCGGAGCCCCACCCGGTGACGACGCCGCAACCGAGCAGACAGACCTTCTCGAGGGGCACGTCCTTCTCGATCTTGATGCAGGACGCCTCGTTGACGACGGTCCGCTCGGCGAAGGTGCCGAGCAGGCACATGAGCTTCAGGTCCTGGCCCTGGGCGTGGTGGCGGGCGGTGTTGTCGGCGACCTGGGTCGCCACCGCCATGTGGGCCCCGAGATCGCAGAGGTTTTCGTGCCCGCTCGCACAGGAGGGGCAGCGCCCACACGACGGGATGAAGCCGAAGATCACGTGGTCACCCGGCTCCAGCCAGGTGACGTGACTGCCGACCTCCTCCACCACACCTGCGCCTTCGTGACCGCCGATCATCGGCAACGGGAACGGGAGGTCGCCGGTCAGGACGTGCTCGTCGGAGTGGCACAACCCCGACCCGACCAACCGGACGAGGACCTCGCTCTCCTTCGGTGGATCGAGGTCGATCTCCTCGACGCTCCAATCCTTTCCGTACTCCCACATGATCGCTGCTCTGGTCCGCACCGATACCTCCCCCGGGTCGGGATCCGGGCACCCTTCGGCGTCCGTGCACCGGTTGTACCACGCCCACCCGCGCTGCGCGCGCTGTCCCTGCCGGCGGGGCCCGCTGCCGTCACGGAGCGAGCCGGTACAGCTCCTCGCCGGCGTCGGCGACCACGAGGGTCCCCGCCTCGGCCGCCCACCGCACCGGGTCGACGCTCCCGGGGTCGAGGTGGTCGAGACCGACGGCGGCGACCTCCTCGGCGGGGATGCCGGTGGCCAGGGTGACCGTGACCCGGGGACGCTCGCCGTGCACCGCGTCCCAGCTGCCTGCCCCGCGCAGGTGCGTCGAGTGGGCCAGCTCCCCCCAGGGGTGGTCCCGGAAGCGCTCCCACTGCCCGACGAAGTAGTCGCGGCAGTGGTAGCCGATGTCGCGGATGCCGGGGTGCGTGGCGCTGATGCGGGTGATGTGCGGGGCGTACAGGACCACCTGCCCGCCGTCGCCCACTACCGGCTCCACCTTGTAGAAGCCCTTGGCTCCCGTCCAGAGGTCGTCGTAGCGCTCCGGGACCATCGACAGCACGCGCTGCACCGGCGCGTCGAGGTAGCGGACGTGGGTGCGGGCGGACACATCGGCGGCGGCGCGCCAGGCCGCTTCCGGCTCGCCGAAGGTCAGGGCGTGCAGCCCGTCGCCGCCCGGCACCGGCACCACGCAGAGCGCCAACCGCTCGCTCGGCACCATCGCCGCCGCCTCGTCGATGAGGGCCCGCACGGGGGTCACGCCCAGGGTGCCGATGATGGCCGAGCTGGTGATCAGGGCGCCGAGCCAGTGCGACAGGTCGATCAGCTCCGGCCCGCCGACCCCGGGGAAGAGGTACTTGTTGCCACCGGAGAAGCCGACGACCTCGTGGG
>DASSZM010000231.1:0-7614 GCA_035702855.1 Acidimicrobiales bacterium
CCCGGTCGAACGCCGGCAGGTCGTCGGGCTTGCGGCTGCTCACGATCACGTTGGGACCGTTGGTGCACACCTTCACCTCTTCGTCGACCCAGGTGCCGCCCGCGTTGCGGATGTCGGTCTGGAGGCTGGGCCAGGACGTCAGCGTGCGCCCGCGCACCAGGTCCGCCTCGACGAGCGTCCACGGTCCGTGGCAGATGATGCCGAAGGGCTTGCCGGCCTCGCTCATGGCCTGCACGAAGCGCACCGCCTCGGGGTAGGTGCGCAGCTGGTCGGGGTTGGCGACCCCACCCGGCAGGACCAGGGCGTCGTAGTCACCGGGGCCGGCGTCGCGGATGGCGTCCCCCTCGAAGACGTCCGCCTTGTCGAGGTGGTTGAACGCCTGCACCTTGCCGGCCTCGGGTGCCAGCAGCACGGGAGTGCCGCCCGCCTCCTCCACCGCCTTCCAGGGCTCGGTGAGCTCTGCCTGCTCCACGCCCTCGTTGGCGACCAGGAAAGCGACGCGCGCGCCGTTGAGTTCGTTGGCCATGTCCGATTCCTCTCTCTCTCGTTCTCGGTGGTCGGGGCCCCGCCGTCCCTGCCCGACCCGTACCCCCCGCCGGCACGACCCACGCCCGGCACCAATCTTCTCTTTCTGGCGGGTTCTCGCCGGAGCCGGGTATGCAAGGCGCCACGCCGCCAGCGGCCCGCGAACCGAGCAGGCCCCGTGCCCGCCGTGGCGCGCCGCTCCGCGGCCGCCACCACCGCCCCCGCGGCAGGAGGAGTCGCCGATGCCGGCCACCCCAGCGCCCGACGCCCCCACCCGACAGGTCCAGCAGATGCGTGCCGCGGCCGCCGACTGCGCCGAGGAGCGCGCCCGTCTCGGCGACCGCCGCCGCGCCGCGTCGGCGGGGGTGGCCGCGTCCCGCCGACGACGGGCGGGCAAGGCGACCGAGGTCCCCGCCGAGCCGCGGCCGGCGACGTCGCCGCCCCGGCCGTTCGAGGCCCAACTGATCCGCGACCACATCGGTCTCGCCCGCCACCTCGCCTCCCGCTACCACCGCAAGGGCGAGGCGGCCGAGGACCTCGAGCAGGTCGCCCTCCTGGCACTCGTGCGCGCTGCCCGCCGCTACGACCCCGAGCGCGGCATCCCCTTCCCGGGGTACGCCGCCCCCAGCATCCTCGGCGAGCTGAAGCGCCACTTCCGGGACCGGACCTGGTCGATGCGGGTGCCCCGGCGGCTGAAGGAGCTGTACCTCCAAGCCCGGGAGGTCCGCGACGAGATCGTGCACCGCACGGGAGTCTCGCCCACGGTGCCGGAGCTCGCCGAGCGCCTCGGATGCGACGCCGACACCCTCCTCGAGGCCATGGAGGCGGGCCACAACTTCCACGCGGCGTCCATCGACGGCCTCGACGAGGCCGCCGGCCGGCAACTGCCGTGCGCCGACGGCGGCTTCGACGGAGCGCTCGACCGGTACCGGCTCCACCAGCTGCTGCCCCTGCTCACCGCCGACGAGCGTCGCATCCTGCAGATGCGCTTCGCCGAGGAGCGCACCCAGTCCAGCATCGCCGCCGAGCTCGGCGTCAGCCAGATGCACGTCTCGCGCAGCCTCGAGCGCATCTTCGCCAAGCTGCGCTCGGGCATGGACCTGCGCTGACCCCGCTCCGCCGGCCCGCGACGTGTCGGCGGCCGGTCCGACGGGTAGACCCGCTCAGCGGGGCGCGCGTAGCGAGGGTGAGCGTGCCTTCGGACGAACAGCTCGGAGTGCGACATGCAGCTACGCTCGGATGGCGCGAACGACCGCGAGTGGCCGGACGATCGGTTGCGACGGGTGCTCGACGGCATACCGGTCCCGGTCCTCGTCCTGGACGGACGTGGTCGCACCGTCGCCGCCAACGCGGCCCTCCGCGACCTGCTCGGCCTCACCGGGCGGGACGGCGCCACCGACGGCACCATCGCCGGGTTGGAGGGTCGGCCCGGGCGGTTCCTCGCCCGCACCCCGGGCTGGCAGCGGGTCTGGCGGATCATCGAGGAGGGGCCCACGGAACGGCCCCGCCTCACCGCTGTCGAGGACGCCCGCGGCGACCGGCGCCACGTCGAGGTGACCGTCGCCGCCGGGCCCGACGACGGCGCACGGACCGTCACCCTCCACGACGTGACCCCGGTGCGGACCCTCCGCCAGCAGGTCAGCACCCAGGTCAAGGTGCTCAGCTCCGCCCGGGCCCAGCTGCGGGCCGCCCGCGACGAGATGCGCCAGGCCGAGGCACAGTTCGCCGAGCTGGTCGCCGAGCTCGAAGCCGCGACCGAGGCGTCGCCCCCCCGCCCCGCCTGACAGGACGACGCCGGGGTTACCGCCCGCCGCCCGGGCGGTATCGGCGCGAGGGTCCGGTGAGAGACAGGGAGTGCCGATGGCCACCAGCCAGCCGTACGACGCACACGAGGGATCCCAGCCACGCGACGCCCTCGAGACGCTCGAGTTGCAGGACCGCCTCGTCGTCGATCTCCTCGACCGGTGGAAGGCCGGCACGCGGCACCTGTCGGAGCAGGGCGACGACGTCAACACCCGCTGGGAGCGCGGGAGCGAGGTGAAGCTGCTGCTGCAGCACCTCGCCGTGCGGGAGGAGGCCAAGGGACGGGTCAGGGACGCGCTGGTGGTCGCCGGCCGTGAGGACCTGGCCGGCCGGCTCGAGGGCGACGGCCCCGGCCGGCGCGCCGACCTCGACGCCCTGGAGGAGGCGGCCCGGGGGCTCGTCGCGATGAACCTCAACAGCCCGGACGTGGACCGGGCCGTCCTGCGCATCGACGAGCGGTTCCGCCCGGAGCTCCTGGAGGAGTCCAGCCTCCTACCCGCCGTCGGCGAGGCCCTGGGCCCGGTCGAGGACCGCGACCTCCCGAGTGACCGCAACGTGCGCATGCACAGCGTCACCCACCCGAGCCCCGAGCCCCGCTGGTTCGACAGGGTCGGTCCCCTGCGGGCGGTCCGGGCCTGGTACGACCACCTGCGCGGGTCCCCCCACAGCGGCACCAGTCCCAAGGTCGACGAGGCGCGGGAGTACGTACCCGGGCCCAAGCACTACGGGCCGTAGCCGGGGACCCAGCGGTCGGACGCCGCTACACCGGGTTGGTCCGCATGCTGCGGGGCTCCGCCCGCCGGACGTCGACGGCACCGTCGACGTCGCGGGTCTCGTAGACGGGCTGGGGCCGCACCGCGGGGCCGCGGCGCACCTGCCCGCTGCGCAGGTCGAAGCGGCTCCCGTGCCAGGGACAGGTGACACAGCCGTCGCTGACCTCACCGTCGCCGAGCGGGCCGCCGCGGTGGCTGCAACGTCCCGAGAGCACCGCCGGTCCGTCGGCGAGGCGCGTGGCCGCCAGGGTGGCACCGGCCACGGTGGCCGCGCTCATCGTGCCGGCCTCGACGGGAGCGGGGTAGGCGGTCCAGGTGGACGGCCCGGCGCTGAAGGCGTTGGTGTCCACCCCGACGCCCATGGCGTAGGTGAGGTGACCGCCGAGCCAGCCACCGGTGGCGGCGGCGGTCGTGGCGGCCAGCCCGGCCAGGACGCCGGCGGCATGATGGCGCTTCCGGAGCCGCCACGACAGCGCCCACCCGCCGGCGGCGGCGAGGTTGGCGGCGGCGTGGAGCGCACCGACCTGCTGCTCGGGACCGGTGGTGTCGAGCCAGTCGTCGAGGCCGGCGAGGACGGCGGGTGCGGCGCCGAGCACCCCGATCCCGGTCAGGCGACGCGCCGCCCGGCGGGACGACCGGCCCCCGAGGAGATCGAGCAGCAGGGCCGCCGACCACGACCCGAGCGGCAGGACGACCAACGCCGGGTGCGCCGGGTGCCGGATCCGCCGACCCGACAGGAGGTCCCCGCCGCCGGGAGAGGAGCGCACGGACCCGGCGGCCCGGCGCAGTGCGGCGACCGCCCCCTCCGGGAGGTGGACCTCCTCCACCCGACCCATCAACTCACCGAGTCCGCTCATCGGGCAACCTCCGTTCGTCTGTTCCGGTCCGACCGGCCCCCCCGAGGTGTCGCGCACCCGGACCGCAGGCGTGCGCGTGCCCTCGGCGTCCGAGCTATCCGTACCCCGGCCTGGCCGCCGGCACACGGCCGGCGACCGCTGCGTTCGCCGGGGCAACGGTGGGTACGCCTGCCCCTGGCAGGACGACGGGGCCGACACGAAACGGAGGTGCGCCGTGAAGGCACTGGTCTACAACAACCCCTACGAGGTGAGCGTGGAGGAGGTCGACGACCCTCGCATCGAGGCGCCCAACGATGCCATCATCCGCATCACCAGCACCAACATCTGTGGGTCCGACCTCCACATGTACGAGGGTCGCACGTCGGTGGAGCAGGGCAAGGTCCTCGGCCACGAGAACATGGGCATCGTCGAGGACGTGGGACCCGGTGTCTGGCGGGTCCAGCGCGGCGACCGGGTCTCGGTGCCGTTCAACATCGCCTGCGGCACCTGCGTCAACTGCGAGCACGGCCTCACCTCCTTCTGCCTGACGACCAACCCGACCCCCGGCATGGACGGCGCGGCCTACGGCTACGCCAACATGGGCCCCTACGCCGGCGGGCAGGCGGAGTACCTCCGGGTCCCCTTCGCCGACTTCAACCTGCTCCGGCTGCCGCCCGGCGACGACCACGAGCTCGACTTCACGATGCTGTCCGACATCTTCCCCACCGGCTACCACGGCACCGAACTGGCGGACGTGCGACCCGGTCACACCGTCGCCGTCTTCGGGGCCGGGCCGGTCGGCCTGCTGGCCGCCTACAGCGCCGTGCTGCGGGGGGCGGCCCGGGTGTTCGTCGTCGACCAGCACGAGGACCGCTTGGCGCTCGGCGAGCGTTTCGGCGCCGAACCCATCGACTTCTCCGCCGGCGACCCCGTCGAGCAGATCCTCGACGCCAACGGCGGCATGGTCGACCGCGGCGTGGAAGCCGTCGGCTACCAGGCCCACGACCCCACCGGCGAGGAGCACCCGGAGCTGGTCCTCGACAACCTCGTCCGGGCGGTGCGCTCCACCGGCGTGATCGGCGTCGTCGGGGTGTACATGCCCCAGGATCCGGGCGCGGCCGACCCCGCCGCCAAGGATGGGCGGGTCGCCTGGGACTACGGGACCTTCTTCGCCAAGGGCCAGCGGATGGGGACCGGGCAGTGCCCCGTCAAGCACTACAACCGGGAGCTGCGGGACCTGATCGTCGCCGGCCGGGCCAATCCCGGCCTGCTGGTCTCCCACGAGCTCCCCCTCACCGCCGCCCCCGACGGCTACGCCCACTTCGACAAGCGCGAGGACGGCTGGACCAAGGTGGTGCTGCACCCGGCAGCCTGAGCCGGGGCGGTCGGGGCCAGGAGATCCGGCGGTTCCTCCGGGGTGCTGGCCGCCTGGCGCGCCCCGCCGGCGGCCTCGAGGGCGTCCAGGTAGCCGGCGAAGCCCTCGGGGGCCCGGGCCTGCGGCGCCCGGCGGGCGCTGGTCCGCACCGGGCACGAGGCGTCGTGGACCCGCCGGGCGCCGATCCGCCCGAGGGCGGCCCACAACGCCCGGTCCTCCCCGGTGCGCAGCGGCGGGAACCCGCCCGCGGCCCGGTAGGCGGCGAGCGACACCCCGAGGCTGGTGCCGTGCACGTGCCCCGTGGCGGCACCGGCGTGATAGGCAGCACGGAAGCGTGCTGCCAGGCCGGCGGGTCGACCGGCCCAGTCCACCACGGCGACGGCGCCGGCCCAGGCCTCCACCCCCTCCGACTGCCTGGCCAGCTGCCGGGCGAGCCACCCCGGCTGGACCACCGAGTCGGCGTCGGTGGTGGCCAGCCACGCTCCCGCGCCGGCCCGCACCAACCGCGGCGTGACCACGACCGCGCCCCGGCGGCGGGCAGCGCCGACGTTGGCGCCGGGCGACTCGACGACGACGGCGTGGCGTCCCGGTCCGCTGCGGGCGAAGGCGGCCGCCCCCTCCCGGGCGGCGGCCCCGCTGCCGTCGGTGCAGGCATCGAGCACCACGGCGAGCCACACCGGGCGGCCGTCGAGGCGGGGGTGGTTGGCGGCTTCCGTGAGCGCGTCGAGCGCCGCGGGGAGCAGGTCCTCCTCGTCGTGGACCGGCACGACGATGCCCACCGGTCCGGAGGTGGCCGGCGCGCTCAGCGCCGGAGCTCCCACGTGTCGAGGACGAACGCCCCGTCGCAGAGGTGGGTGCGGGAGCGCAAGCCGGCCGCGTCGGCGATGACCCGGTGAGCCTCGTCGCCACTCAGGGGGTAGTCGGTCTCGCCCCGCCAGTGCACGGCGACGACATCGGCGTCGTCGGCGAGGGAGCCGAGCGCCACCGCCAGCAGCTCCCGCAGCTCCGACTCATCGAAGTAGTAGGCCACCTCGCTCAGCACCAGCAGGTCGAACGAGCCGGCCGGCCAGTCGTCGGGCACGGACGCCACGGCCACCTCCACGCCGGCCGCCCCGGCGGCGGCGAGCCGGCGCCGGGCGGCGTCGACCGCCGCCGGCACCTGGTCGACGGCGAGCAGCCGGTCGCAGCGGTCGGCGAGCGCGGCGGTCAGCACGCCGATGGAGCAGCCCGGCTCGAACGCCGAGCGGTAACGCGGCCGCGGCAGGCTGGCCACCGTGAGGGCGTACTTGCGCTGCTCGTACCACCGCGACTCGAAGCCCCACGGGTCGTCACCGGCGGCGTACAGGCGGTCGAAGTAGGACCGGTGGGTACGGGTCACGTGAGGTACACCTCGAAGCCCCGCCGGAAGTGCGCCAGGACCGGTGGGGGCAGCACGGGCAGGTCGCCCGGGCGCCGAGCGGCGAGCTGGGAGCGGTGGGCGGCGATGGCCAACCGCTTGCGGGCGACCTGCCGCCGGGTCAGCGGGAGCCGCCGGGCGGCGTCCCACGGCAGGTCGTCGCCCGCCGGGTCGGCCCAGTGCCAGGCCCACACGGGGTAGGCGAGCAGCGGGCTGCCTGCGCCGGCCGCAGCGCGAGCAGCCGCCCGGCCACTGGCCTCGTGGTCGGGATGCCGGTCCTCGGCCCAGGGGGCCACGCACAAGGTGTCGGGCGCCAACCGCTCGGCCAGGGCCGCATCCAGGCGCCCGGCGGCCTCGCTCACGCCGCCGTCGGGGATGCGCAGCCGGGTGCGCACGGCACAGCCGGGTGCCGGCAGGCCGAGGGCCTCCAGGGCCCGGTGCGCCTCGCGGGCGCGCACGGCGGCCAGGTCGCCCACCCCGGGCCCGCCCTGCTCGCCGTCGGTCACGGCGCACACCTCGATGGCGACCCCCCGGCCGTGCAGGACCTGCAGGAGCCCACCGGCGCCGAGGATCTCGTCGTCGGGGTGCGGGGCGACCACGAGCACCCGGGCGACCTCCGGGAGGTCCAGCTCTGCCAGCCCGCCGAGCCGGTCGCTGCCGGCCCACACCGCTTCCGAGGTGCCGGGGTGGTCCTCGTCGACGACGAACGCCACCCGCTCCGGGGTCATGGAGGCGGGAGCCGCAGCTCGAGCAGGTCCCGGGCCAGCGCCGCCGCGTCCCGCCCCGGATGGTGCTGGGAGAGGTAGGCGTAGAGGTCGGCGCTGCGCCGGCTCTGGGCGGCGTCGAGGCACAGGGGGCGGGCCCCGCCGGCCGCGGCCGCCCCGGCGAGGGCGGCCGTGCCGGCGG
>DASSZM010000030.1:0-2970 GCA_035702855.1 Acidimicrobiales bacterium
GGGTCGACGTCGAGACGGTCGAGTACGACCTGGCCGGCGTGGCCGGGGCGTCGCTGTTGCGCGACGGGTACGTCGGGCGGGCCAAGCTCGTCATCGACCGGGCCGCCGGCGTCGTCGTGGGCGCCACCTTCGTCGGCAGCGACGTGGCCGAGCTGCTCCACTCCGCCACCGTGGCGATCGTCGGCAAGGTGCCGCTCGACCTGCTGTGGCACTGCGTGCCGTCGTACCCGACGGTCAGCGAGGGGTGGCTGCGGCGGCTGGAGGCCCGCCGGTCGGGTTGAGGCCGGCGGGCGGCCGGCGGGGTGTTGGGGGCGCCGGTGGGTCGTGCCGCAGCGGCGGGGGTCAGTGGCCAGCGGCGAGCCGCCGGGCCGTGTGCCGGGCGGCGGCGGCATCACCCGGGCGGCCGCGTCGCTCGAGCCGGCCGATGACCTCCCGCCGGTGGTCGGCATCGACGTTGCCGCCGAACTTGAACTTGGCGGACACCTCCCCGACGACCAGCACCACCGCACGGATCCCCTTGAGGCGGGCGGCGTGCGCCTCGAGCGGGTCGGCGACGGGCGTTCCCGGCTGGATGACCGCCAGCTGCCGGCGGAGCACCGCCGCCACCTCGCCCGGGTCGTGGCGGACCTGCGCCTCGCCCCGCAGCTGCACGGCGGCGTAGTAGGTCGTCGGGATCCCGAGGCTGGGGTCCTCCTCGCCGATCGCCTTCCAGTCGGAGGGGACGAACGCCCAGTCGCCGGCGACCGACAGCAGGGCGCGGGGGTTGGCGGCCAGCGCGTCGAGGACGGGGTTGGGGGCGGCGAAGTGGGTGAGCACCTCGTCGCCGTCGAGGACGAACTGCGTCGGCACGACCACCGGGTACTCGAGGCCGGCACCGGGCGCGACCAGGTGACCGAATCCCTGGGCCTCGACGAACGACCGCCACTCCGCCTCCCCGAGGGTGCGGTCGGCCGGTGCGACGTACACGCGGCTGAGCCTAGGTCCCGGCCCGGTCAGAACTGCACGGCGGTGAGCTCGGGGTACCACGCCCGTGCCCGCTCGACCGCTGCCCGCCAGCGGTCCCGCCCTGCGTCCGTGCCACCCGTGCCGCTCCCGCCGTCGGTGTCGGAGGGGTCGACGACCGCCTGCGGCGACCACGCGTCGGCGACCTCGTCCTCGTCCGCCCAGATCCCGACCGCCATGCCGGCGAGGTAGCCGGCTCCGAGGGTCGTCGCCTCCCGCTCCCGGCAGATCTCGACCGGTCGCCGGCAGGCGTCGGCGAGAGCTTGGACGAAGACGGCGTTGGCGCTCATGCCGCCGTCGACCCGCAGGGTCGCCGGGTGGACACCCGTGTCGGCCTCGGCGGCCTCGAGCAGGTCGGCGCCGGAGTGGGCGATCCCCTCGAGCACGGCTCGGACCAGCTGCCGGCGCCCGACGCCCCGGCTCACCCCGAGGAAGGCGCCCCGCGCCCCGAAGTCCCACTGGGGCGTGCCCAGGCCGAGCAGGGCGGGCACGAAGGTGGCGCCGCCGGTGTCGTCGGCCGAGGCGGCCACCCGTTCCGACTCCGCCGCGTCCACCAGCACCCCGAGGTCCTCGACGAGCCAGTCGACGGCGGACCCGGCGGCCAGCATGATCGCCTCCACCCCCCACGTCACCTGCCCCGCTCGCGACCAGGCGACGATCGGGAAGCAGCCCCCCTCGCCGCGTGCCCGGAAGGCAGGTCGCTCGGCCACGCAGACGTCGAGCATCGCCCCGGTCCCGAACGTCGCCTTGGCGAGTCCCGGCCGGGTGCAGCCCTGGCCCACGAGCGACGCTTGCTGATCGCCGGCGATGCCTCCGATCGGCGGCTCGCCGGGCAACGCCGAGGCCACCCCGAGCGTCCCCGAGGAGTCGACGAGGTGGGGGAGGGCGCCCTCGGGGACGCGGAGGCGCTGGAGCAGGTCGGGACGCCAGGCGCTCGCCTCGTCGCCGAGCAGCCCGGTCACGCCGGCGTTGCTGCGATCGGTCACGTGGAGCCGGCCGCCCGAGAGGTGCCACACGATCCAGCTGTCGACGGTGCCGAGGCGCGTGGTCGGCCGCCGGTCGGGGTCGTGGGTGTCGAGCAGCCAGGCGAACTTGGTCGCCGACTCGTTGGGGGAGAGGCGCAACCCATCGGCCTGCAGCTCCAGGCAGGTGCCGGCGGTGCGCAGGTCCTGCCAGCCGAGGCCCGGGCCGAGGGCGCGGCCGGTCGTGGCGTCCCAGGCGATCGCCGACGCCCGCTGGGTGGCGATCCCGACCGCCTGCACCGGGCCGCCGGCGGCGAGCGCCTCGCCCGCCGCGTCCAGGGCGGCGGCAGCCAGGGCGTCGGCGTCGAGCTCCACCAACCCCGGGAACGGCGTCGCCGGCGGAGTCGGCCGCCGCACCACGTGCTCGACCCGTCCGTCGGGGCGGAGGATGGCGGCCCGGACGCTGCTGGTGCCGACGTCGACGACGAGGACGCTGATGGTGGCCTCCCGGGTAGCTCGAGCGGGCCGATGGTAGTGGCCGGGCGGGGGACCCCGGCGGGGGTGGGGTTCCGGGGACCTGGCGGGGCGCCGGCGCCCGGATGTCGGTGGGGCCTCCGTCGGTGGGGCCTCGCCTGTCGTTGGGGCGGCGGGCCGGGGGGCGGCGCCCGTTCGGGGGAGCGGCGCGCTCCGAGGGAGCCGTGGGTTCCCCGAGCCCCGGCGGGGGCCTGGGGGATCTGGGGGTCTGGGGGCATCGGGGGTGGTCAGCGCCCCCAGTTCGGGCCAGGAGGGCCTTTCGACGGGCGAAGGTGGGGGCTTTCGAAGGCCTGGGGGCGTAGAGGGGTCCTAGCGGGGGTCGCAGGCCCCCAGGGCAGCGGGGACCCCCACTCCGGCCTGCTTCCGGGGCTACCGGCGTTGGAGTGGGGGCCCAGGCGGTCCGCTGGGCCCCCACGGTTCCCTGGTGCTGGACCCGCCGGGACCCGTCGGACCCCGATGCCCCTGATGCCCC
>DASSZM010000055.1:0-7372 GCA_035702855.1 Acidimicrobiales bacterium
GATCCGGCTCGCCGTCCTGCTGCTGGTCGGCATCGTCGTCCAGACGACCTTCGCCTCCGACCTCCGCATCGGCGGCGTCGCCCCGGACTTCATGCTGCTGCTCGCCATCGCCGGTGGCCTCACCACCGGGCCGGCCGCCGGCGCCGTGATCGGCTTCTTCGCCGGCCTGCTGGCCGACCTGTCGCTCACGACGACGCCGCTCGGGCTGTTCGCCCTGGCCTGGTGCCTCGTCGGTTTCATCGTCGGCTGGGCGCGTAGCCACGTCCTGCCGGAGGGGCGCCCGGTGGAGCCGTTCGTCGCATTGGCAGCCACGCTCGGCGGGGTCGCCATCTTCCTCGCCGGGGCCGACCTGGCCGGCCAGAGTGCCGTCCTCGCCCCTGGCGCCCGCTGGCTGATGCGGGTCGCGCTGGTCGAGGCGGCCTGGAACACGGTGCTGGCCATCCCCGCCGCCTGGCTGATGCGACGGGCGGCGCGGGGATCGCGTGGCGCGGACCGGCTGGGGCGTACCGACGCCCTGGCCTCGGGGTGATAGGCAGGAAGGCGGTGAGCGCACCCGCGCCCGGCGAGGCGTCCCGGCTCCGCATGACCGTGATCCTGATCATGGCCGCCTGCCTGTTCGCCGCCCTGCTCACCCGGCTGTGGTTCCTGCAGGTGGTGAGCGCCCCTGCAGCCGACCAGCGGGTGGCGGCGGCGTCGTACATCACCGTGTACACCCCGGCGCCGCGCGGGGAGATCCTCGACCGCTACGGGCGGGTCCTCGTCGCCAACCGGCAGATCCCGGTCATCGAGGTCGTGCAGTCGGCGGCGGCCGACGGTCCGCTGGTCGCCCGCCTCGCCGCCCTGCTCGGGATGAGCGTCCGGACCACCCGGGCCGCCATCCTCAACAACCAGTACTCACCGCTCGCCCCGGTGCCGATCTACCTCGGCGCCTCGGCGGCGCAGATCCTCTACATCGAGGAGCACCGCCCGCTGTTCCCGGCGAGCGAGGTGACCGCCACCACCGAGGACATGCCGTACGTGACCCCGCTGGGCGAGTCGGCCGGCAACCTCCTCGGCTACGTCGGGCAGGTCGACGCCCACGAGCTCGCCTCCCTCCAGAAGGCCTACCCCCGCAAGCACTACCGGGCCGGGGACCTCGTGGGGCAGGCCGGGCTGGAAGCCGAGCTCGAGCCCTACCTCGCCGGCACGCCCGGGCGGACCGACTACGAGATCAACTCGGCGGGCCAGGTGCTCGGGATCCTTCGCAGCGTCCCGGCCGTGCCGGGCCACGACGTGCGGCTCACCCTCGACGCCAGGGTCCAGGAGGTGGCCGACAAGGCGATCGGACAGGGTCAGGAGGCGGCACGCGCCACTCCGGCCGGCAACGGCACCTTCTACCGGGCGCCCGGTGGGGCCGTCGTCGCCGAGGACCCCCGCAACGGCCAGATCCTCGCCATGGCGACCGAGCCCAGCTACGACCCCAACTGGTTCGACCAGGGCATCACGGCCAGGCAGTACCGGCAGCTGACCCACGACAAGGCGGACCCCCTCGAGAACCGCGCCATCCAGGGTGTCTACGCGCCGGGCTCCACGTTCAAGGTCGTGACCGCCACCGCCGGCCTGCGGTCCGGCCTGGTCAGCCCGGGGTTCATCTTCAACGACACCGCCGGCGTGATGGTGATCGGCAACCAGCTCTTCCACGACGACAACGGCATCGGCAGCGGCTACATCGACCTGGCGACGGCGCTCACGGTCTCGTCGGACAACTACTTCAACTCCATCGGCGCCAACCTCTGGGACGGCCGGAGCAAGTACGGGGAGGACTACCTGCAGAAGGTGGCCGACTCCTACGGCTTCAACAAGCCGACGGGGATCGACCTGCCCGGGGAGGCGGCGGGGTACATCCCCACCCCGGCGATGCTGGCCGCTGCCCGCGGTGGCCCCTGGTACACCGGGTACAGCGCCCAGATGGCCATCGGGCAGTGGCAGGACGAGGTCACCCCCCTGCAGCTGGCCAACGCCTACTCGACCTTCGCCAACGGCGGCACCCGGTACCGGCCCACGCTCGTGCTCGACGTCGAGACCCCGGCAGGCCGGGTCCTGCGCCGGTTCGCGCCGGTCGTGGCCGGCCACAGCCTGCCGCTGTCCGCCTACGACCGCCAGGCGATGATCCAGGGCTTCCGCGGGGTCGTCAACGCCTCCAACGGGACGGCGGCCGGCGACTTCATCGGGACCAGCCTGGCCAACGAGGACATCGCCGGCAAGACCGGGACCGCCCAGGTCCAGTGCGCCGGTTGCCAGGTCACCTCGGTGTTCACGTCGTTCGCGCCCGCCAACAGCCCTCGCTACGTGGTGGACTGCATCATGGAGGACGCCGGCTACGGCGCTTCCATCGCCGCCCCCGTCGTCCGAGAGGTGTATGACCAGATCTTCCACAAGAAGCTGCAGCCGGTGACCTACGCCCCCGCCACCGGCAGCGCCACCTGACGCCCATGACCTCCCTCATCGACGACCGACCCGCCCCCGGCGCCACCACCCGCCGTCGCGGACCGACGCCGTGGCGCCACCTCGACCCGCTCCTCGTGCTCGCCGTGCTGGCGATCGCCGCCTTCGGCGTGGTCATGGTCTGGACCACGACCCGCATCCCGTTGGAGACGGCCGGGCTGTCCGGCATCGCGACGGCCAAGAAGCAGGCGATCTTCTGCGTCATCGGCGTCGGTGTCATGTTCGCGGTGGCCGCCATCGACTACCGCCGGTACCGGGACTGGGCCCCGCTCCTGTACGGCCTGAGCCTGTTCCTGCTCGCGGGGCTGTTCGTCGCCGGGCACCGCTCCAACGGGTCGCAGGGCTGGTTCCAGGTCGGCCCGCTGCAGTTCGAGCCGTCGGAGTTCGCGAAGATCGCCCTGATCGTGGCGCTGGCGGCGTACGCCGCGACGTTCAAGGGGCGCCTCGCCGGCAAGTCGCTGCTCGCCGTCATCGGCATGGGCGCCGTGCCGTTCGTGCTGGTCTACAAGCAGCCCGACCTGGGCTCGGGACTGGTGCTGCTCGCCGTGCTCGCCGTCGTGATCGTGGTCGCCGGGGCCCGCTCCCGGCACCTGGCCGTCCTCGGTCTGATCGCCGTGGTGGCGATGGTGGCGGTGGTCCAGCTGGGGATCCTGAAGGGCTACCAGCAGGCCCGGCTCACGTCGTTCCTCCACACCCCCAACAAGGTCAGCCAGCAGGTGCTGCAGAGCCCCGCCGGCGTCAACATCTACAACGTCGTCGAGTCCAAGGACGCCATCAGCCACGGCGGCGTGCTCGGCAGGGGCATCGGGCACGGGAGCGCGACCAACCTCTCCCAGGTGCCCGAGCAGAGCACCGACTTCATCTTCAGCGCCGTCGGCGAGCAGGTGGGCCTGGCCGGCTCCGCCGTGCTCCTCGTGCTGTTCCTCGTCGTCCTGTGGCGTACCTGGCAGGCGGCGGTGCTGAGCCGTGACCTCTTCGGCCGCCTGCTGTGCGCCGGGGTGCTCGGCTATTTGCTGTTCCAGACCTTCGAGAACATCGGGATGACGATGGGCATCATGCCCGTCACCGGCATCCCCCTGCCCTGGGTCAGCTACGGCGGGTCGGCGGTGCTGGTCGAGTTCGCGGCGATCGGCCTGGCCCTCAACGTCCGGATGCGCCGCTTCAGCTGAGGGCCCCGGGGGCGCATCCAACGGGCCGGTGGGGGGCTTCGGCGGCTGCGACCCCCCTCCCGACTAAACTGCTACGGAGATGACGTCGCTGTGGCCCCGCATCGAGCCGTTGCTGGCACGGGTGCAGAAGCCGGCTCGCTACATCGGCTGCGAGGACGGGGCCCGGACCCCGGCCCACGGCCCGGGGCGGGTCTCCTGGCTGCTGCTGTACCCGGACGCCTACGAGGTCGGCCTCCCCAACCAGGGCCTGCAGATCCTCTACGAGTTGCTCAACGAGCGTGACGACGCCGCCGCCGAGCGGGCGTACGCCCCCTGGACCGACATGGAGGGGGAGCAGCGCCGGGCCGGCATCCCGCTGTTCAGCCTCGAGACGCACCGCCCGGCGGCGGACTTCGACGTGCTCGCCTTCAACCTCTCGGCCGAGCTGGTCTACACCAACCTCCTCAACTGCCTCGACCTCGCCGGCATCGACATCCACGCCGACCGCCGCCGCCCGGAGGACCCCCTGGTGCTCGCCGGCGGCCACTGCACCTTCAACCCCGAGCCGCTGGCGGACTTCGTCGACGCCTTCGTGATCGGGGACGGCGAGGAGGTCGTCGGGGAGGTCACCGAGGTCCTCGCCGCCTGGAAGCGGTCCGGGCGGACGGAGGGCTCCCGACTCCACGCCCTGCGGGCGTTGGCGGCGCTGCCCGGCGTGTACGTCCCCAGCCTGTACGAGGTCGCCTACGACGGGCCGACCCTGGTGTCGGTGACCCCCAGGTACCCCGACGTCCCGGCGGTGGTGGAGAAGCGGACGATCGCCGACCTCGGCGCCTGGCCCTACCCCCGCCGGCAGCTGGTGCCGCTGACCGAGGTCGTCCACGACCGGCTCAACGTCGAGATCTTCCGGGGCTGCACCCGCGGGTGCCGCTTCTGCCAGGCGGGCATGATCACCCGGCCGGTGCGCGAGCGCCCGGCCGAGCAGGTCCGGGAGATGGTGCGGTCCGGGCTGGAGCGCACCGGCTACGACGAGGTCAGCCTCACGTCGCTCTCGAGCGCCGACTTCTCCGGCATCGACGAGGTCGTCGGCGGCATCATCAACGACCCCGCCTGCGGGGGGCAGGTGTCGGTGAGCCTGCCGAGCCTGCGGGTCGACGCCTTCACCGTCGGCGTGGCCGCCGAGATCCAGAAGGTGCGGCGGACCGGGCTCACCTTCGCCCCGGAGGGCGGCACCTGGCGCATGCGGCAGGTCATCAACAAGCTCATCCGGGAGGAGGACCTCTACGGGGCCGTCGAGTCCGCCTTCTCCCAGGGCTGGCGGCGGGTGAAGCTGTACTTCCTGACCGGCCTGCCGACCGAGACCGACGAGGACACGCTGGGGATCGCCGAGCTGGCCCGCAACTGCGTGGCGGTGGGGCGACGCCACACCCGGGGGGCCAGCGTCACCGCGTCCGTCGGGGGCTTCGTCCCCAAGCCGCAGACGCCGTTCCAGTGGTTCGGGCAGGACAGCGTCGCCCAGCTCCAGCATCGCATCGGCCTGCTGCGGGATGCGACGAGGCACGACCGGGGCGTCCAGTTGCGCTGGCACGACCCCAAGGCCAGCCTGGCGGAGGGGATCGCCAGCCGGGGCGACCGGCGGATCGGGGCCGTGATCGAGCACGTGTGGCGCAACGGCGGGACCTTCCAGGAGTGGTCCGAGCGGTTCGATCTGGGCCGCTGGACCGACGCCATGGCGGCCAACGGGCTCTCGATGGACTGGTACCTCCACCGGGACCGCACCGAGGATGAGCTGCTGCCCTGGGACCACATCTCGGCGGGCCTGCACCGGGACTTCCTCTGGCAGGAGTGGCAGGACGCCTTGCGTGCCGCCGGCACGCCCGACTGCCGGTGGACGCCCTGCTACGACTGCGGCGCCTGCACCGGCTACGGCATCGAGCACGTGGTGGCGTCCAACGTGCCCCCCGCTGGCGGCAGCCAGGGTACGGGCCAGGACCTCGCCTCGGGCGGCTTCGTGCCGGTGACCCTGCGACCGACCGGGGCGGTCGGGTGAGGCCGGCACCCGCCCGGCGGGACCGGGGGCGCTGAGGATGACGCGCGTCCGGATCCGCTTCACCAAGCTCGGGAAGGTCCGCTGGACCAGCCACCGCGACGTCGCCCGCATGTGGGAGCGGGCGCTGCGGCGCGTGCAGGCCCCGCTGGCCTACAGCCAGGGCTTCAGCCCGAGGCCCCGGATCAGCTTCGGTCTCGCCCTGCCGACCGGCCACGAGTCGCTCGCCGAGTACCTGGACGTCGAGCTGGCCGACGGCGAGGCCGGGGCGGCGGTGCTCGGTGACCTCCCCGCTCTCACCGCCCGGCTGTCCGCCGCCCTCCCCCAGGGCGTGGACGCCGTGGGCGCCGCCGCGCTCCTGCCGGGCGCCAGCTCCCTCCAGGAGGAAGTCACCTCCTGCACCTGGGAGTGGACCGCCGTCGACGCCGGCGGGGGCACCCTGGACCCCGCCGAGGTCGCCGGCCGCTGCGGCCGGCTCCTCGCGACGACCTCCCTGGTGCTGACCCGCCAGCGCAAGGGGCGGGACGTCACCGACGACGTCCGTGCGGCCGTCCTCGAGCTCCGTGCCCTCGGGCCGGCACCCGCCGCCCCGGGTGAGGGAGCGGGGGTGCGGTTGCAGGCCGAGCTGGCCTGCCGCCCCCGCAGCCTCCGGCCCTCCGAGCTGCTCCAGGGCATCGTCGGCGGCGACCAGCGCTTCGAGGAGCGCGACGCCCGGCGACTCCACCAATGGATTTCGCGCGACGGCGCCCGCTGGGAACCCCTCGGGGACCCGGCGACGGCGACGCACGCGCCGCACGCAGCGGAGCGTGCGTCATGAGAAGGGATCTCCTCCATGTCCGAGGCCACATCGGCCCAGCCCGGCACGCCCGGGGACGCCCCGTCCGAATCCCAGCCGGCGCCGGCGCCCCGCCTCGCGCCGGAGCGGCAACCGGGCGGACCTGACGGGGCAGCGGCGGTCGCCGACGCCCCCGCCGGGGAGGGCACGCCCGGCGACGGGGCCGGGACCAGCGCAGCAGCCAAGCGGCGCCGGCGCGGGTCGCGCGGCGGTCGCGGCCGGAGCCGCTCGGGGCAGGCCGCCGGGACGACCGGTGACCACGACGACGGCGCCGAGGCGGTGGGTGCTCCCGAGAGCACTGCCGGCCCCGACAGCGCCGCGCCGCCGGGGGAGGAGCGCCCGAGCGGCGCCAGGGCACCGGCGGCCGGGACCGCCCGCCGCCGGGGGCGCAGCGCGTCCGGAGCGGCCGCCGGCGATGCCCCCGACAGCGACTCCACCGACAGCGACTCCACCGACGGCGGCGCCGCGCAGACCGACCGGGCCGCCGCCAGTGCGCCGACCCGCCGGGCCCGCCGCCCGGCGATCGGTGACGCCCACCCGCCGGCCGCAGCCCCGGCCGGTGGCGACGCCGGCCCGGCGGTCACCGGCGCCCGTCCCGTCGCGGGCGACACCGGCCCGGCCACCGGGGATGCCGGCCCGGCCGGCGGCGACACCCGCCCGGCTGGCGGCGGCGACGAGCCGGCAGCGGGGGAGCGCCCGGCCATCGGCGACTCCCGGCCGGCGCCCCGCCCGCGCATCGGCGACACCCGCCCGGCGCCACCCCCCTCGGCGGCGCCCACCGGCGCCGGGGGGACCAAGGCGACCGGAGCGCGCCGCCGGCGCCGGGGCGGCAGCCGCTCGCGCGATGCGGCGGCGGCC
>DASSZM010000059.1:0-4543 GCA_035702855.1 Acidimicrobiales bacterium
GACCCCCCGGTGCCGGTTTGCCGCAACCGTAGGCGAGCGCCCGGCCGGCGGCACCGCCGGCCGTCAGCGCCCGGCGGCGAGGAACGGCCCGACCGCCGCCAGCCAGGCGTCGGGCCGCTCGAGGTGACAGGCGTGGCCGGCTCCCGGGATCACCGCCAGCCGGGCGTTGGCGCCGATGGCGGCCACGAGCCGGTGGGCGCGGGCGAGGTAGGCGCCGTCGAGCTCGCCGGCGACGACCAGTACCGGCTGCTCGATGGCCCCCAGGCGATCCCACAGCGGCTCCTGGCGCCCGGCACCCGCCAGGCGCAGGCTCGACGCCAGGCCTTCGGGGGTGCCGCCCAGCCGGGCGTCGAGGGCGGCCGCCTCGGGGGGCAGGGTGGCGAAGAGGGGGCGCTCGAGCCACCAGTCGAGGAAGGCCGGCACCCCGTCCCGCTCGACCCGCCGGGCGATGCCCTCGTCGCTCGCCACCCGCGCCGCCCGCTCCGCGGGGTCGTCGATGCCGCCGGTGGCGCTGACGAGCACCAGCCGCTCCACGACGTCGGGGCGGCCGAGGGCGACGTGCAGCGCGAAGCGGCCACCCATCGAGTAGCCGACGTAGGCGCCGCGCCCGGCGACGTCGGCGATGAGGGCGGCACCGTCCCCCAGTCCGGCCCGCACTCCTGCCGAGCCGCCGTGGCCGGGGGCGTCGACGGCCACCACCTCGTGGTCGCCCGCCAGCCGCGCCGCCAGCGGCGCCCAGGCGCCGGCGGACTGGGTGAAGCCGTGGATGAGGACCACGCGGCTGCCCGTTCCCCACTTGCGCGTCGTCAGCACCCGATGATGGTGGCATGAGCGACCAGGACACCTTCGCCGCCACCCTCGTCGACGAGTGGGCCCGGGCGGGCCTCACCGACGCCGTCGTCGCCCCCGGCTCCCGCTCGACGCCGCTCACCGCCGCCCTGGCCGCCGACGGGCGGCTGCGGTTGCACCTCGTGCTCGACGAGCGCTCCGCCGGCTTCCTCGCCCTCGGGGTCGGCCTGGCGACGGGCCGCCCCGCCCCGGTGGTGGTCACGAGCGGCACCGCCGCCGTCGAGTTGCACCCGGCGGTCGTGGAGGCCCACCAGGCGGGCGTGCCGCTGCTGGCGGTGACCGCCGACCGGCCGCCCGAGCTGCACCGCGTGGGCGCGCCGCAGACGGTCGTCCAGGCCGGCCTGTACGGCGACGCCGTCCGCTTCGCCGCCGACCCGGGCGTCCCGGAGGCGGCGGCGTCGACGGGGTGGCGCTCCCTGGCCGCCCGGGTGGTCGCCGAGACGGTGGCCCACCCTGCCGGCCCCGGACCCGTGCACCTCAACGTGAGCTTCAGGGATCCGCTGCTCGGGCCGCCCGGTCCGCTGCCCGAGGGCCGGGAAGCCGGTCGGCCCTGGCACGCCCTCGGGGGGCGCCGGCTGCTCGCGCCCCCGCCGGAGGTCGTGGGCGAGCTTGCGGCCGCCGCCGGCGGGGAGGGACTGGTCGTCGCCGGTGCCGGCGCCGGTGGCGCCGCGGTCGTGCTCGCCGAGGCGCTCGGCTGGCCGGTACTGGCCGACGCCCGCAGCGGGGCGCGGGTCCCCCACCCGCTGGTCGTGGCCGCCGCCGACGCCATGCTCCGGGTCCCCGAGGTCGCCGCCTGGCAGCCGGCACACGTCGTCCGCCTCGGGCGGCCGTGGGCGTCCAAGGTGCTCAACCAGTGGCTGGCCGGCCTGCCCGGCTCCACCCGCCAGGTGCTGGTCGACCCGACCGGCTCGTGGCCGGACCCCGAGCGCACGGCGGCGCTGGTCGCCGCCGCCGACCCGCTGCTCCTGGCGACCGCCGTGCGCGGGGCCACCGGCGGCGCCCACGCGCCGTCGCCGTGGGCGCGCCGGTGGCAGGCCGCCGAGGCCGCCGCCCAGGCCGCCCTCGAGGCCGGGCTGGAGGCCGAGGCCGGACCCATCGAGGCGGGCGTCGCCCGCGCGACCGTCGCAGCCGCCCCGGACGGGGGGTGGCTCGTGACCTCGTCGTCGATGCCGGTCCGGGACGTGGAATGGTACGGGGCGGCGCGCACCGGGCTGACGGTGGCGGCCAACCGGGGGGCCAACGGCATCGACGGCGTGCTGTCGACCGCGCTGGGCGTCGCCGTCGGCGCCGGCGCGCCGACGGTGGCCCTCCTCGGCGACCTCGCCTTCCTCTACGACCTCGGCGCCCTGCTCGGCGCCCCGCAACGCCCGGCGCAGCTGACCGTCGTGGTGGTCGACAACGACGGTGGCGGGATCTTCTCGTTCCTCCCCCAGGCGGCGGCCCTGCCGGCGGAGCGCTTCGAGCGGTTCTGGGGCACCCCTCACGGCCGGGACCTGGTTGCGCTGGCCGCCGCCTACGGGGTGCCGGCCCGCCGGGTGGAGGACCTCGACACGCTCCGCAAGCTGGTCGCCGATCCGGCCCCCGGCGTGTCGGTGGCGGTGGTCCCGAGCGAGCGGGCGGCCAACGTCGCCGCCCACGACCGGCTGCACGCCGCCGTCGCCGCCGCCGTGCGGTCGGCGCTCGCCTGAGGAATCAGGGCCGGACGACGGCCGCCAGCAGGGCCTGGAGCTTGAGCTGGGTCTCGGCCAGCTCGGCGGCCGGGTCGGAGTCGGCGATCAGGCCGACCCCGGCGAACAGCGACGCCCGGGGGCCGTCGACGACCGCCGAGCGGATGCCGATCGCCCAGTCGCCGTCGCCGGCGGCGTCCATCCACCCGACCGGTCCGGCGTACGGCCCCCGGTCGAAGCCCTCGACGGCGCGGATGTGGGCGCAGGCGGCCTCGGTCGGCGTGCCCGCCACCGCCGGGGTCGGGTGGACGGCGGCGGCGAGTTGCAGCGCGGATGGGCGCGGCCGGTCCGGCCGGAGGCGACCCGTGAGCCGGGTCTCGAGGTGGGAGACGTTGCGCAGCTCGAGCACCGACGGCCGCTCCGGGACCCGCAGTTCGGCGCACCACGGCTGCAGGCGGGCCCGGAGGTCGTCGATCACGAAGGCGTGCTCGGCTCGGTCCTTGGCCGACGCCAGCAGGCCCTCCACCAGTGACCGGTCGGCGGAGGCGTCGCCGCTGCGGGCAACGGTGCCGGCGAGGGGGTGGCTGGCGACGGTGTCGCCGCGGCGGCGCACGAGCAGCTCCGGGCTGGCGCCGAGGAAGCCGCCGACCCGGAACACCATGCACGCCGGGTAGAGCGCGGCCAACCGCTCGAGGATCTGGCCCGTGGGCAGCGGGCCGTTGGCGACGACGTCGACGCGTCGGGCGAGGACCACCTTGCCGAAGGCGCCCTCCCGGATCCGCTCGACCGTGTCGGCGACGACCCGGCACCACTCGTCGTGGGGCCGGGCGGACCGCAGATCGAAGCCGTCGGGCGCTCGGGGGCCGCGATCCGCCGGCGGGCCCAGGGCGGCCGAGGCCGCCTCGGCGCCCAGCCGCTCGGCGTCGGTCCCATCGGCGTCGGACCCGCCGCCGCCGCCGTCGATGGTGGTGAGCCACGCCCGCCGCCCGTCCCAGGTGACGAGCGCCCGGGGCAGCACCAGCTCGGCGGGTGCGGCCCGGTCGAAGGGGAGCGCACCCAGGGCGACCGGGCCCGGACGGGGGCCACGGGGCTCGGGGCCGGGGGACCTACCGGCGTCGGTCACCGGGTCGGGGCCGGTGTGCCCGACGGAGGCGAGCGCCTCGCCGGCGGCGGCGACAGCGTCGGACCCGGCCAGGCCGCCGGGCAGCGGCAGGCGCAGTGCCACACCGCGCCCGGCCAGGCCGTAGCCGTCGGCGATCCACAGATGGCCGTTGGCTCCGGCGGCGGCGATGAGGTCGGGGCGGGCGCCGGGGGGCAGGTCCAGCGGGTGGGTGCGGGCGACCAGGCCGGCGGCGGCGACGGTGTCGACCAGGCTCATGCGGCGGTCCGGGTGGCGGTGAGCAGCTGGGTGATGCCGCCGGAGAGCGGGCGGCGTTCGACGGCGGCGAATCCCGCGTTCCGGAGGGCGTCGAGCATCTCCGCGACCGGCGGCAGGTAGGCGACCGAACGGGGCAGGTAGCGGTAGGCGGCGGCGTCGGAGAGGGCGGCGCCGACGAGGGGCACGACCCGGCCGAAGTAGACGGCGTGGCCGGCCCGCACCAGCGGGTGGGCGGGGGTGGCCACGTCCAGGAGGGCGATCCGGCCGCCGGGGCGCACCGCCCGGGCCAGCTCGGCGAACAGCGGCGGCAGGCCCACGAAGTTGCGGAGGGCGAACCCGCTCACCGCCCCGTCGAGCGCACCGTCGGCGAAGGGGAGGACGAGGGCGTCGGCGTGCAGGAGCGGGGCGTCGGTGCGGGCGTGGCGGAGCATGCCCGCCGAGAGGTCGACGCCGACCGGCCGGTACCCGGCGCCGGCCAGGTCGCGGCACAGGTCACCGGTCCCGCACGCCACGTCGAGCACCCGGGACCCGGGGTCCAACCCGAGGCTGCCGACGGCGGCCCGCCGCCAGCCCCGGTCCATGCCGAAGGTCATGATCCGGTTGACGAGGTCGTAGCGGGGGGCGATCGTGTCGAACATCGCCCGCACGG
>DASSZM010000075.1:0-5460 GCA_035702855.1 Acidimicrobiales bacterium
TGATCGTCAACAGCACCACGGCCACGCCGAGGGGCAGCCACCCGCCGCTCACGACCTCGAGCACGTTGCCGGCGAAGAACACCAGCTCGAGCCCGAGCAACACCAGGCCGAGGAGGGCGACCCGCCACCGCGGCCAGCGCCACCCGACCCGGGTCAGCACCAGCAGCATGCACGTCGTGGTGACGAAGGTGCCGGTGACGGCCACGCCGTAGGCGTTGGCGAGGTTGGTGGCGCTGTGGAAGGTGACGACGAGGACCATCACCGCCACGAAGACCAGCCAGTTGACCGCGGGCATGTAGATCTGGCCGGCCGCCGACTCCGAGGTCTGCCGGACGGTCATCGGCGGGAGGTAGCCGAGCTGCACGGCCTGGCGGGTCATGGAGTACGAGCCGGAGACCACCGCCTGGGAGGCGATGACCGTCGCGGCGGTGGCCGGGGTGGGCGGCGATCTCGTGGATCCCGACGGCGGCGAGGTCGGAGAACCAGCCCACCATGACCGGTCCGAACAGCGCCCCGACCCGGGCGGTCCCCCGCCGCTGCAGGACGAACAGCGCCGCCAGCACCACCACCGCCAGGGGCACCACCGCCCGGTGCAGCGCCGGGTAGGGCACCTCCAGGCCCTGGATGGACGACAGCACCGAGATCGCCGGGGTGATGATCGAGTCGCCGTAGAACAGACAGGCCCCCACCAACCCCAGGGTGATCATGGCGGCGGCGAGGCGCCGGCGGCCGGCCACCGCCCGGCGGGCGATGGTGGACAGCACGAGCACGCCCCCTCCCCCTGGTCGTCGGCCCGCAACACGATGCCGAGGTACTTCGCCGCCACCACCGCCGCGATCGACCAGAAGACCAGCGACACCACCCCGAGCACGTCGGTGGGCGTCGGCCGCACGACGCCACCCCCGGTGGAGAACACCGTCTGCATGGAGGAGAGCGGACTGGTGCCGATGTCGCCGTAGACGATGCCGAGGGCGCCGGGGGCCGCCAGGCCGACACCCGGGGAGCCCGGGTGCGCTCCGTCGCCGCCCACGCCGCCTCGGGCCCGACGCTACGGCGGTCGGCCCGCGCAGGCGCCTGGGAGTCGGTCACGCCCGGGGACGTACCCGGGCCGTGCCGTCAGGTAGCCAGGCCGTGCCGGAGGAGGTCGACCAGCCCGGCGGCGAAGCGCTCGGCGCCGGCCGGGTCGTCGAGGTCGATGCCGAACAGGCGGCGGAGGCCGACCCGGCTGGTGGCCAGCGAGGTGAGCCCGACCGTGACGAGGGCCAGCGCCACGTCCACGTCGACGGGCCGGCCGCGCCCCGCGGCGATCGCCTCCTCGATGCGGCCGCGGCCGCGGGCGAGCACCGGCGCCGCCCGGCGGACGAGGTACTCGAGGCGTTCATCCCCTCCGGGTGAGCTGTCGTTGAGGATCGCCGCAGTAAGCCCGGGGAGGTGACTCGACCGGGCGACGAGCGACCGCACGTGGCTGGTCAGCCACGGGGCCTCCCCGTCGGTGCCGCCGCCGGCAGCTGCCGCCGCGTCGGCGGCGTCGGCATCGGCGAGGGCGCTGCGGAGCGCCTCGTCCACGCAGGCCCGCCACAGGTCGTCCTTGGTCGGGAAGTGCCGCTGCAGGGTCGGCAGCGTCACGTCGAGGCGGCGGGCGACGTCCCGCAACGACAACCCGGCGGCCCCTTCCGCCTGCAAGGTGGCCAGCGCCGCCCCCACGATGGCCCCCCGGGTGACGGCGGGCCCGTCGGAGCGGCGGGGCCGACCCGGCCGGCGGGGATGGTGGGCGGCCGGCAGGTGACGGCCAGGGGTCGTGACGCCCCGAGGGGGCACCCCCGCCCGTCCGTCGGGACCAGCGACCACCGGCGGCCTTTCCCCAACCACGGGTAGGCAGAATACCGCACCATTACTGGTCAAGTGACCCTATCCGTGGATAGCCTGCCGCCCGTGCCCCTCCTGCGCCGGGTCGAAGCTCCTGCGCCCGCCACCCGCTGCGGGTGATTGCCGCCTGGCTCCTCGTCCTGGCCGCTCGTGGCCGCCAGCTACGCCGCCGCCGGCGTCTACCGCGACAACGTCAACCTCTCCGGCACGGAGGCCGACACCGCCCGCACCCTCCTCGCCGCCCACGACCCTGCCGCCGGCGGCTACCTCGGCCAGGTGGTCTTCCGCGCCCCCACCGGCACCGTGAACGACCTCTCCGCCCAGGCCTCCCAGACGGTGGGCAACCTCTCGAAGCTGCCCGACGTCATCTCGGTCACCAACCCGCTGTCCTCCGGCGCCGTCTCCCCCGGCGGCACGATCGCCTACATCACCATGCACCTGAGCGTGCTGCCCAAGACGCTCGGCGCGCCCTACGTCACCGACCTCCACCAGGCGACCCGGCCGCTCACCGACGCCCACGCCCAGGTGGAGTACGGGGGGCAGTTCGACGCCCTGACCCGCCCGAAGGCCAAGGACGGCCGCTCCGAGCTGGTCGGCTTCGGCGTCGCCCTGGTCGTGCTGCTGGCCGGCTTCGGCAGCCTCGCCGCCGCCGCCCTGCCCCTGCTCACCGCCCTGGTCGCCACTCTCGTCGGCCTGCAACTGCTCGGGATCGTCGCCGCCGTGCTCACCTTCGGGACGGCCTCACCCACCCGCGCCCTCATGATCGGGCTCGGCGTGGGCATCGACTACGCCCCTGTTCCTCACCACCCGGCACCGCCAGCGGGTGATCGACGGCGTCGACCCCGTCGTCGCCGCCGGCGAGGCCGTCTCCACCAGTGGGCGCGCCGTGCTCGTGGCCGCCACGACCGTCTCGATCGTGATCCGCGGCGTGCTCGCCGTCCCCCTGTTCTCCATCCGCCTCGGCCACGTCGACGACGGCGCCGACCCCACCAGCTACACCGACCGGCGGGCCTACGACCTCATCGCCCAGGGCTTCGGCCCGGGCGCCAACGGCCCCTTCACGATCGTCGTCCAGCTGCCCGCCGGCGCCTCCGCCACCTCCTCGAGCGGCCAGGCCCTCGCCCAGAAGGTCGGTTCGGCGCTGGCGTCCACCGCCGGCGTCGCCCACACCACCCCCCTCCAGCCCACCGAGGACGGCGCCCTCCTCGTCGGCAACGCCGTCCCGACCACGTCACCCCAGGCGGCCGCCACCACCAGCCTGTTCCACCACCTCTACGACACCACGCTGCCGTCGGCCCTGCATGGCAGCGGGGCGAAGGGGTACGTCACCGGGGCCACGGCGAGCTACATCGAGTTCGCCGCCTCGCTGGCCGCCACCCTGCCGATCATCATCGCCGTCGTCGTCGCCTGCGCATTCCTGCTGATCATGACCGCATTCCGCAGCCTTCTGCTCGCCGTCAAAGCGGCCGTGCTCAACCTCATCAGCATCTCGGCCGCCTACGGCATGATCGTGGCGGTGTTCCAGTGGGGCTGGGGGCGGCAGCTGCTCGGGGTCAGCGGCACCGTCCCCATCCAGTCGTACGTGCCGCTGTTCATGTTCGCCATCGTCTTCGGGCTGTCGACGGACTACGAGATCTTCCTGCTGTCGCAGGTCAAGGAGCACGGGACGAGACCGGTGACCAGCACCTCGCGGTGGCGGCGCGGCCTGTCGTCGACGGGCCGGGTCATCACCTGCGCCGCCCCCATCATGGCCAGCGTGTTCCTGGCGTTCGTGGCCTCGGGGGACGTCGTCATCAAGCAGCTCGCCGTCGGCCTGTCGGCGAGCGTCCTCGACGCCACCATCGTCCGGTTGCTGCTCGTGCCGGCTGTCATGTACCTCCTCGGCCGCAGCAGCTGGTGGCTGCCGGGCTGGCTCGACCGGCTCCCCCCCCCACGTCGACGTCGAACCGGCGGCACCGGACAGCGCCCTTCCCGGCGAGGTGCCGGCCGGCGCCGGCAGCGCTTGAGCGTCGCACTTGATATCTCAGCGCCTCTCGGCCTCTTTCGGCGTTTCATTCCGGCGGCTGGATTCGGGAGTCCCCGGCAGAAGGCATCGTTCACGGAACTGACACCACGATCGCCGATGAATCGTGGAATCGCCGGGGAAAATGGCGCGGCGGGCTCATCTCGCTAAAGTCCCCGCCGATGTCGAGGAGCGTGAGCCGTCACATCGTTCGGGGGAAGCTCGTCGCCGCAGCGGGGTGCGCCCTGGTCGCCGGGTCGTTGGTGACCGGGTCGTTCGGGGCCGGGTCGCTGGTGGCCGGGGCTGTCGGGACCGGTGCCAGCGCGAGGGGCGGCGCCGGCGCCGCGGCGCCCGCCCGCGTCCGCATCTCCGCCCGCGTCCACATCCCCGCACGCGGCGGCGCCTCGGCGCTCGGCACACCCGTCCGCAACCTGGCGCCGAGCGCGGCGTTCATGCAGGCCTGCACCGACGTCGGCCCGACGGTGGCCGACCAGCAGCGCTGCGTGGCGGCTGCCCTCCCGTCCTTCGATGCCGCCCGGGCGGCCGAGGGAGTCGGGCCCCTGGCGCTGCCGGCCGGCTTCGCGGCGATGAGCCCGGCCGTCCAGCTCCTCACGGTCATCGACCTCGAGCGCGTGGCGCGAGGCCTGCCGGCCGTGCGCAGCCTGTCCCCCTACCTCGACTCGCTGGCGGCGTGGGGAGCGTCGCACAGCACCGACCCGCCGCTGCCCGCCGGCCGCGGTGGGGGCTCCAACTGGGCCGGCGGGGTCCGCTCCACGCTGCTCAGCACGTTCCTCTGGCTCTACGACGACGGGCCCGGCTCCATGAACATCGACTGCCCGACGGCAGGGGCGGCCGGCTGCTGGGGCCACCGGCGCAACATCCTCGCCACCTACGCCAACCTCGAGCTCATGGGCGCCTCCTCCGAGGGGCCCTCCCTGGCGATGCTGGTCGTCGCCGGCGGCGGACTCTCCCAGACCGGGCCGACCTGGGGTGCCATCGCCGCCCACATCCCGGTCCATCTCTCCGCCCGCTCCGTCACCGCGGCGGCGCCCCCCGGGCACGTGGCCGGTCGCCACGTCACCGTCTGGGGCACCGCCAGCACGACCCTCGTCCGCGCCTCCGTCGCCGGCGGCGGCGGCGGCGCATGGCACCTGGTCCGCACGACCTGCCGCGTCGGCGCCGGGCGATACTGCAACCTCTGGTTCGCCTACCGGCCGACCACCGTGGCGGCGTCGTCGGCCCAGTTGGTGGTCCAGGGCGCCGGCGGACGGCAGGTCGTCGCCCTGCACGGGCGGCCCTGAGGGGCCGGCGGCGCGACCCCCGGCGCCGTTGCCGGGCCGCTCCCCCGCCTGGTGCCGTTCGGTTGCCCGCCCGCCGCCGGTCGCCCATGCCGGGCCGGTCGCCCCCTGCCGGGGCCGGTCGCCCCCTGCCGCCTCGCCCGCCGGGCCGGTCGCCCGTCTGCCGCCATTCGGTCCGGTGTGCGCGCCCGGCGCGTTGGTGAAGACGCGTTATGTGGGCCTGCGCCGACGGTTCTGGGGGTTTTTGGTGTAACTGGGGGTCCGAGCCCGACTTGGGGGGCCCAGCGCGCCCTC
>DASSZM010000134.1:0-6936 GCA_035702855.1 Acidimicrobiales bacterium
GCCGGCGGCCGGCGCCGGCGCCCTCGGCGGGGTCGCCGGTGGCTCGGGAGGCAGCGGCACGACCGGCACGGGCACGACCGGCGCAGGCGCGACCGGCGCCGGCGCGGCCGTGGGCGGCGGCGCCGGCGGCAACCCGGCGGCGGCCGCCCGGCCGCCGAGCGCCGCCGTGGTGGCCGCCGCCGCCCACGACGTCACGCCGTCGCTGGTCGACCTCGACACCGCCCTCAGCTACGAAGGGCTGCAGGCGGCCGGCACGGGCATCGTCTTCGGCCGCAGCGGCCTGGTGCTCACCAACAACCACGTCATCGAGGGCGAGACGTCCCTGACGGCGGTGGACGTCGCCACCGGTCGCCGCTACCGGGGGGTGGTGGTCGGCTACGACATGGCGTCGGACGTCGCCGTCGTGCGGCTCGTGGGCGCCCCGGGGCTGCCTGTGGCGCGCTTCGCCCCCGGTAGCGCCCATCTCGGCCAGCAGGTGGTGGCCGTCGGCAACGCCGGCGGGCGGGGTGGCGCGCCGACCGCCGCCGGGGGGACCGTCACCGGGCTCGACCGCTCGATCACCGCCAGCGATCAGGGCGGCGGCACCGTCGAGCAGCTCTCGGGGCTGATCTCGACCAACGCCGACGTCCAGCTGGGGGACTCCGGCGGCTCCCTGGTCGACGCCGCCGGCCAGGTGCTCGGCGTGGACACGGCCACCCTGCGGGGCGTCGCCTTCTCCGGGACCGGCCACGAGGGGTTCGCCATCCCGATCGCCACCGCCATGGCCATCGCCCACCGCATCCTCGCCGGGCAGGGCTCGGCGACGGTGCACGTGGGCCCGACCGCCTTCATCGGTGTGCGGGCGTCCGCCTCCTCCTGCAGCGCCGGTGCGCCGGGGACGTCGGTGACCCAGGGATCGGGCGCCCTCGTGTGCGACGTCATCCCCGACACGGGGGCGTCCGCTGCCGGCCTGGTTCCCGGTGACCTCATCACCGCCCTGTCCGGCTTCCCGGTCCGCACCCCCGCGTCGCTCACCCACCTGCTGGTCGAACGCTTCCATCCCGGCGAGACGGTCACGGTCTCGTTCCGCGGAGCGGACGGCCGCGGTGCCGGGCGGGGCGCCGCGGTGACCCTCGGGAGCGGCCCGCCTGCGTGAGCCGATCCGGACCTCGGACCCGGCGGGCCGACTGGCGTCCGCCGACCTGACCGGACGCGACCGCCAGCGGCTGCAGCGCCGCCTCCGCCTCCTCGGCACGCCCGGGCACACGGCGGACCCGGCGCGCCTGGTCGCCGAGATCGAGCGCGCCGAGGCACTGGTCGCGCGCCGGCGGGCGGCGGTGCCCGACGTCGTCGCCACCTACCCGCCCGAGCTTCCCGTCAGCCAGCACCGCGAGGAGCTGCTCGCCGCGATCGGGGACCACCAGGTGGTGGTCGTGGCGGGGGAGACGGGGTCGGGCAAGACGACCCAGCTGCCGAAGCTCTGCCTCGAGCTCGGGCGCGGCGTGCGCGGCACCATCGGGCACACCCAGCCGCGCCGCATCGCCGCCCGCACCGTGGCCGAACGCATCGCCGACGAGCTGCACGTGCCCCTCGGCGGAGCGGTCGGCTACGCGGTGCGCTTCAACGACCGGGTCGGCGACGACACCCTCGTCAAGCTGATGACCGACGGGATCCTGCTCGCCGAGCTGCCCCGGGACCGGATGCTGAGCCGCTACGACACGATCATCGTCGACGAGGCCCACGAGCGCAGCCTCAACATCGACTTCCTGCTCGGCTACCTGGCCCGGTTGTTGCCCCAGCGGCCGGACCTGAAGGTGGTGGTCACCTCCGCCACCATCGACACGGCTCGCTTCGCCGCCCACTTCGGGGGTGCCCCGGTGGTGGAGGTGTCGGGCCGCTCGTACCCGGTGGAGATCCGCTACGAGCCGGTCACCGACCCCGAGGCGGACGACGACGGGGGCCGGGAACGGGACCAGACGGAGGCGATCGTCGACGCCGTCCGTGAGCTGGTCGCCGAGGCGCCCGGCGACGTGCTCGTGTTCCTCGCGGGGGAGCGAGAGATCCGCGACACCGCCGAGGCCCTGCGGGCGGCGGAGCTGCCCGGCACCGAGATCCTGCCGCTCTACGCCCGGCTGTCGGCTGCCGAGCAGCACCGGGTCTTCCGCGCCCACGCCGGGCGCCGGGTCGTGCTGGCCACCAACGTCGCCGAGACGTCGATCACCGTGCCGGGGATCCGGGCGGTCGTCGACCCGGGCTTCGCCCGGATCTCCCGCTACAGCCCCCGGACGAAGGTCCAGCGGTTGCCGATCGAGCCGATCTCCCGAGCCAGCGCCGACCAGCGTGCCGGTCGCTGCGGGCGGATCGGGCCGGGCGTGTGCATCCGCCTCTACGGCGAGGAGGACTACGAGGGGCGGGCGGCGTTCACCGACCCGGAGATCACCCGGACCAACCTCGCCTCGGTGATCCTGCAGATGGCGGCGCTCGGCCTCGGCGACGTGGGCGACTTCCCGTTCCTCGACCCGCCGGACCGGCGCCAGGTCAACGCCGCCGTCGACCTGCTCGACGAGCTCGGGGCCCTCGGCGACGGGTCCGGTGCGACCCGGTTGACGCCGATCGGCCGGCGGCTGGCCCGGCTCCCCGTCGACCCCCGGCTGGGTCGGATGGTGCTCGAGGCCGACCGCAACGGCTGCGTGCGCGAGACGATCGTGGTGGCGGCGGCGCTGTCGATCCAGGATCCCCGGGAGCGCCCCGCCGAGCACCGCCAGGCGGCCGAGGAGTCGCACCGCCGGTTCGCGGTCCCCGGTTCCGACCTCCTCGGGTACCTGCGGCTGTGGGAGTACCTGCAGGAGCGACAGCGGGAGCTGTCGTCGTCGGCGTTCCGCCGGCTGTGCCGTCGCGAGTACCTGAACTTCCAGCGGGTGCGGGAGTGGGAGGACCTCTGCACCCAGCTCCGCCAGGTGTGCCGGGACCTCGGGATCCGCCTCAACCACGACCCGGGCCCTCCCGACGCCGTCCACCGGTCCGTGCTCGCCGGCCTGCTCTCGCACATCGGCGTCCTCGACGAGCCCTCGGGGGAAAGGCGCCGCCCGAGGCCGGGGAGCGGGCCGCGCCAGCGCGAGTACCAGGGGGCCCGCCACACCCGCTTCGCCATCGGCCGGGGATCGGTGCTGGCGAAGAGCCCGCCCCGCTGGGTCATGGCGGCGGAGCTGGTGGAGACCGAGCGCCTCTGGGCGCGCAACGCCGCTCGCATCGAGCCGCAGTGGGCCGAACGCCTCGGCGATCACCTGCTCCAGCGCAGCTACAGCGAACCCCGGTGGGACCGGCGGAGGGCGAGCACGGTCGCCACCCTGACCGCGACCCTCTACGGCGTCCCCGTCGTCACCAACCGCACGGTCGACTACGCCCGCCTGGACCCGGAGCTCGCCCGCGAGCTGTTCGTCCGCCACGCGCTGGTGTGGGAGGAGTGGGACAGCCATCACCGCTTCCCCGAGGACAACCGCCGGGCCCGGGAGGCGGTGGTCGCCATCGAGGAGCGGGTGCGGCGCCGGGACCTGCTGATCGACGACGAGGCGCTGGAGCTGCTCTACGACGAGCGCGTCCCGGCGGGGATCACCACCGGCCGGGAGTTCGACCGGTGGTGGCGCGACGCCCGCCGCCGCGAGCCGGACCGCATGACGCTGCGGCCGGCGGACTACGTGCGCCCCGGCGCCGGCCGCATCCGCTTCGAGGACTACCCCGACGTCTGGGTGGTCGGTGGCCTCCGCCTGACCCTCGCCTATCGCTACGCACCCCTGACCGACGACGACGGCGTGACTGTCGCCGTCCCGCTGGCGGCCCTGCCCCGCCTGGCCGACGACGAGCTGTCGTGGCACATCCCCGGGTACCGCGCCGAGCTCGTCGCCGCTCTGGTGCGCCAGCTGCCGAAGGAGGCCCGGCGGCTGCTCGGGCCCGTGCCGGAGGCCGTCGCCGAGTTCCTCGCGACGCGCGGCCCCGGCGACGGCGACCTGCACGACGTGCTCGCCTCGTGGGTCATCGCCCGCACCGGGGCGGCGTTGCCGACCCGGTTGTGGGACCGGCCCGAGGACCTGCCGGCCCACCTGCGGCCGCGCTTCGCCGTCGTCGACGGCCGGGGCCGGGAGCTGGCCCACTCCCGGGACCTGGGCGCGCTGCGAGAGCGGCTGCGCGAGCCGCTGCGGGCCGCCATCGCCGGAGCCGCCTCGTCCTACGAGCACCCGCCGGAGACCACCTGGCGCTTCGGGACGATCCCCGACCGGGTCGAGGTGACCGTTGCCGGCCAGGAGCTCGCCGCCTACCCGGGGCTGACGACCGAGGGGCCGGCCGTCGCCGTGCGCGTCTTCGCCCGCCGGGCCGACCGCGACGCCGCCGCCGGTCCGGCGACGCGGACCCTGCTGCTGCTCGGCACCAACCCCCCGACCGCCCGGGCCACCCGATCGCTGCCCCAGGACGCCAAGCTGGCCCTGGCTCACGTGCCCCACGCCTCGCTGGCCGCCTTCCTCGAGGACTGCGCCGGCGCGGCGGTCGACCAGCTCCTCGAGGCCGCCGGCGGGCCGGTGCGCAGCGAGCAGGACTGGACGGCGCTGCTCGAGGTCGTGCGCGACGGGCTGGCGGACGCCACCACCCGAGCCGTCACGCGGGCGGCGTTGGCGGTGTCGTTCCACCGGCTGGCGGTGACGCGCCTCGACCGGCTGGCGGAGGCGCCCGCCATGGTGCTGCCGGTGGCGGACATGCGGGCCCAGCTGCGGCGGCTGGTCGGCCCGGGGTTCGTGACCCGCACGGGCACCCCCCGGCTCATCGACGTCGTGCGCTACCTGCGGGCCGTGGGCGCCCGCATCGACAAGCTGCGGGAGGATCCCCGGCGCGATCGCGAGCGCATGCAGCGGGTGCAGGCGCTGGAGGCGGCGCTGACCGCCGCCGGCGGCGGGGTGGGGTTCAGCGGCGACCCCGGCGTCGACGCCGTGTGGTGGATGCTCGAGGAGTTGCGGGTCGGGCTGTGGGCACAGTCGCTCGGCACGGCCGGCCCGGTCAGCGAGGCGCGGGTCCGGCGCGCCATCGACCGCCTCGGCCGCCCCTGACCCGCCGGCCCCTCCGGGAGGGCCGGCCCCGAGGGTTGGGGCCCGGCCCGGCGGGGGAGGGCAAGGCCGTGACCGTCCTCGTCGGGACCTCCGGGTGGCACTACGCCCACTGGCGGGGCCGCTTCTACCCGCACGGCTGCCCGTCGGGTCAGTGGCTGGAGTGGTACGCCGCCCGGTACCCGACGGTCGAGATCAACGCCACCTTCTACCGCCTGACCGCCGAGGCGACGCTGCGGTCGTGGCGCGACACCGTGCCCGACGGCTTCGTGTTCGCCGTGAAGGCGAGCCGCTACCTCACCCACGTCCGGCGGCTGAAGGACCCCCGCGAGCCGGTCGAGCTGTTCCTCGAGCGGACCGCCGCCCTGGGCGACCGGCGGGGACCGATCCTGCTCCAGCTGCCGCCCGACCTGCATGCCGAGCCGGACCGCCTCGACGAGACGCTGCGCTGCTTCGGGCCCTCGGTCCGGGTGGCGGTCGAGGTCCGCCACCCGACCTGGGACCGCCAGGACGTGCGGGAGCTGCTCTCGGCGCACGGGGCGGCGCTGTGCCTCGCCGACCGGCGCGGGCACCTCCCGCCCGAGTGGCGCACGGCCGACTGGGGCTACGTCCGGTTCCACGCCGGGCGCGCCTCACCGTGGCCGCACTACGGCCGCCAGGCCCTGTCGACCTGGGCGGGGGAGGTGGCGCGCTGGTGGCCGGAGGGGGACGTCTACGCCTACTTCAACAACGACCAGGAGGCCGTGGCCCCCGGGGACGCCCGGGATTTCGCCCGCCGCTGCCGGCGCGCCGGTCTGGAGGTCGCCCCCGTCGCATGACGCCGGCGGTGTGGGGCCGGCGGTGTGGGGACGGCGGGCAGGGGGTACGGCCGGGCCATGCCCGGCGCCGGAGTCCTGCTCGACCTCGACGGCACGCTCGTCGACTCCAACTACCTGCACACCCTGGCGTGGAAGCGCGCCCTGGCCGACTGCGGCGAGTGGGCGCCGAGCAACGCCATCCACCGCCTGGTGGGCAAGGGCGGCGACCAGCTCGTCCCCACCCTCCTCGGGCGGGAGGTGCCCGGTGCGGCGGAGCGCCGGGCCGAGCACTACGCCCGCCTGCTCCCCGAGGTGGTCGCCTTCCCCGGAGCCGGCGAGCTGCTGTCGACCCTGCGGGCCTGGGGGCTGGCGGTCGTGCTGGCGAGCTCGGCGCCCGGCAGCGAGCTCGACCCGGCCGTGGGGCTCCTCGGCGGCCGGGAGCGCTTCGACGCGGTGACGGGGGCCGATGACGTGACTCGCTCGAAGCCCGACCCCGAGGTGTTCCGGGTCGCCACGCAGCAGGCCGGGCTCGACCGGGACGGGGTCGTCACGGTGGGCGACAGCGTCTGGGACGTGGAGGCCTCCCGGGCGGCGGGCTACGCGTGCATCGGCGTCGAGACCGGCGGCTTCTCCCGCCACGAGCTGACCGAGGCCGGGGCCGTCGCCGTCTACCGCGACGTCGCCGAGCTCGTGGCCCAGGCGCGCACGAGCCCGGTCGCCGCACTCCGCTGAGGAGCGAGGCGGCCGGGCTCGGAGCCGGGTCGGGTCGGGTTACTGGCCGACGCGCGAGCCGGGCATGCCCTCGACGTACTGCATCGGGACGGTGGCCATGCGGCCGGGGATGTTGGCGTTCTTCTTCCACTTCCCGAGCGGGATGATGGTGCGCCCGGTGGCGCCCTCGAGGATCATCGCCGTGGCGGTGATCCAGGCGGCGAGGGCGGCGGCCACGAACAGCCACCCGCCGGTGTGGTCCAAGCCGAGCGAGCCGGTGAAGAAGCCGACGGCGGTGAGCGCGGCCCCGGCGGCCAGGGTGCCGGTGGTGAGCGTCAGCAGGATGCTCTGCGCCAGGG
>DASSZM010000206.1:0-2255 GCA_035702855.1 Acidimicrobiales bacterium
GACGCCCCCGGGGCCGGCTACGGCCTCGCCCGGGGCGGCAGCCCTCCCCTGGGCGGCCGACGGGGGCCCGGCCACGGGCTGGCGGGCGTCGGCCGACTGCGGGCGTGGAGCCGACTGCGGGCCGGCACCCGCAGCGTCGCCCGGCGCCCGCACCCCGGCACTCGCTGGCGGTGCCGGCGCCTCCGCCGGGGCGTCCGATCCTCCCGGGGGGGTCTGGCGACGCACCCCGCCGAGCGCAGGTCGGCCACCGCCCGAGCGACGACCGGGCAGGGGCGGGGGCTCGCCGAGCGGAGCTCGCGCCGGCGGCACGGCCGGCCGGGGTCCGCCGGGGGCACCGCCCGAACGGGGCGGGACCGGCGGAGGGGCTGCGACGGCCGGCGAGGCGGCCGCACCGGCTGGGGCCTCCGCTCCCGCCCCGGGGGCCAACCCGGCGGCAGGGGCACCCGAGGGCGTGGGAGCGCTCGGGGCGTCACGGGCCCCCCGGCCCACCGCCGGCACCGCGGCGCCGGGTGTCGCGACCGGCGGCACCGCTGCTCCGGCCGCCCCCAGGCGGGCGAGCTGCTCCTCGAGGCGCTCGACCCGCCGGGTCAGCCCCTCCACGGACGCGTCGGTCGCCGGACTGGCCAGCTGCACCAGCGCCACCTCGAGCGTCACCCGGGGGTCGACGGCTTCGCGCAGGTCGGCGGCGGTCCGGCCGAGCACCTCCAGCGCCCGCACCAGCCCGGCGCGTCCGAGGCTCCCCGCCTGCCGGGCCGCCTCCGCCGCGGCGTCGTCGGCGAGGAGCACCAGGCTCGGTGCCTGCTCGGCGAGGAAGCCGTTGCGCAGGTGCTCGATGAGGTCGTTCGCGAGGCGCCTGGGGTCACGTCCCGACGCCACCGCCTCCGCCACGGCGACCAGGACCCGGCCGGGGTCGTGGTCCGCCATGGCGTCGACGATGTCCGACACCGTCCCGGCCTCGTCGTCGACCTCGCCGAGTGCGGCGACCTGGTCGAGCACGGAGAGGGCGTCCCGGGCCGAGCCGTGGCCGCGGCGGACGACCAGGTCGATCGCCTCCGGCGCCACCCCGAGCGCCGCGGAGTCGTTGACGTCGCGGAGCAGGCCGGCCAGGACGTCCGAGCCCAGGAGGCGGAACTCGAAGTGCTGGGTGCGGCTCCGGATCGTCTGCAGGACCTTCTGCGGGTCGGTGGTCGCCAGGACGAACACCACGTGCGGGGGCGGCTCCTCCAACGTCTTCAGCAGGGCGCTGGCGGCGACCGCGGTCAGCTGGTGGACCTCGTCGACGATGTAGACCTTCCAGCGGCCGGGGATGCCGAGGGCCACCCGGGAGAGCAGGTCCCGCATCTCGTCGATCCCCCGGTTGGAGGCGGCGTCGAGCTCCTGGACGTCCAGCGACGACCCCTGGCGGATGGCGACGCACGACTCGCACGTCCCGTCCGGCTCACCGTCCTGGGGGTCGGCGCAGTTGAGCGCCATCGCCAGGATGCGGGCCGTGGAGGTCTTCCCCGTCCCGCGCGGCCCGCTGAAGAGGTAGGCGTGCGCCACCCGCCCCTCCCGGACGGCGTTGCGCAGGGCACGCGTGACGTGCTCCTGACCCCGCACCTCCTCGAAGCGCTGGGGTCGGTAGCGGCGGTAGAGGGACTGGTAGGGCTCCCCGGCCCCCGATACGTCGGCCACCTCCTCACCCTAACGCCGGGCTGGGACACGACCGCCGGGGCGGGCGCGCTGGAGCCCGGCGCGGCGGTCAGGCTGACTGCGGCACACGAAGCGATCCGCTGAGGGCTGCTGCCGTCAGGCCCTGACCCGGTTCACGGTGCGACGTTGCGCAGGACCCGACCGCCGCGCCGGGCTCCAGGTCTGAGAGACAGGATACTCTTGTCAGCCGCAACCCGGAGGGGTGCGAGAGCGGCCGAATCGGCACGATTGGAAATCGTGTGTCCTTCACGGGACCGTGGGTTCAAATCCCACCCTCTCCGCCGGGCCTGTCGCCCCCGGCCCACCGGCCTCGCCGGTCCTGGGCCGGGGGCGGCGGGACGCCAGCCCGGGACGGCGAAGGCGTCGCCGACCGCTGCCGGCAGGCGTGCTTCTCGCCGACCTGCCCCCCGCCACCCCGCTGCCCTGGCGGCTCCCGCAGGAGAGGGGCTGGACCTGCACACGCACGGCGAGCAGCGGCGCAAGCCGCAAGCCGAGGGGGACGGCGCCCTCCGTCGCTCCAGCCGCCCGGCCCCGGACCCTCAAACGGCTCGGAGTGGCGGGAC
>DASSZM010000221.1:0-4142 GCA_035702855.1 Acidimicrobiales bacterium
GAGGTCGAGGACCCCGAGCACGGCACCGTCACCATGCCCGGGGTCCCCATCCGCCCCGAGGGCGGCCGCCCCGACCTCCGGGGCCGCCGGTGGATCGGCGCCGGCTGCGACGGGGGGATCGACTGGCAGTCCCCGCCGCCCGAGCCGCGCGCCGCCGCCGGAGCAGGACCCGCCTCCGAGGAGCGCCGATCGCGGCAGGGCCCGCTCGCCGGCTACCGGATCCTCGACCTGGGCACGATCCTCGCCGGCCCGTACGCCGGCAGCCTGCTGGCGCAGCTCGGGGCCGAGGTCGTCAAGGTCGAGCCGGTGACCGGGGACCCCTTCCGGGCGCGGGGCTTCATGTACAACCGCGGTTTGCGCAGCCTGGCGGTCGATCTCCGCGACCGGCGAGGTCTTGACGCGTTCAGGAAGCTGGCGGCGTCGTCGGATGTGGTCGTCGACAACTTCCGCAACGGCGTGGCCGCCCGCCTCGGCGTCGACCGGGCCCACCTCCGCGACGTGCACCCGGAGCTGGTCACCGTATCGATCAGCGGGTTCGGGGACCGGGGACCTCTGGCCGAGGCACCCGGCTTCGACCCCATCCTGCAGGCGATGAGCGGGATGATGCGGGCGCAGGGCGGCCCCGGCGAACCGGTGTTCGTCACCACCCCGGTCAACGACGTGGGGGCGGCGGTGTGCGGCGCGCTGGCGGCCTGCCTCGGCCTGTTCGATCGCCTCACCTCCGGCCGGGGCCGCAGCCTGCGTACCTCGCTGCTGAGCCTGGCCACGCTCCTCCAGGCCGACGAGGTGGTCACCTGGCCGGGCTGCGGGCCCGGTCCCCGCGGGGGCCCCGACTTTGCCGGCCGGTCGCCGCTGCGCCGCTACTACCGCGTCGCGGACGGGTGGATCCGGCTGGAGGCCGAGCCGTCGGGGCGCCGGGATCTGGAGCAGCTGGTCGTGGGGACCGCTCCGGGCGGCCCGGGCCTGAACGACGCCGAGCTGGAGCGCGGGCTGGCGGCGCGCCTCGAGTCGCTGCGGCGCGACGAGGCCGCCACCTTGCTCCGGGGACCCGGGCGGGTGGCGGTCGCGGTCCGTACCCTGGAGGACCTCGTGGCCGACGGGGGCCCCCTGGAGCTGCACCGGCCGCCTGCCGGCAGCGCGTTCTACACCGCCGGGCGGCTGGTGGCCCTGGACCGCACGCAGGAGCAGGGACCCTTCGTCGCCCCCGGCCTGGGTGAGCATTCACGGGCCGTCCTCGCTGCAGCGGGCATGGCCCCCGGCGCCATCGACGCGCTGGTGGAGGCGGGGGTGGTGGCGGAAGGCTCGCCGATGGTGATCGGCGACTTCGCCGCCTACCGCTGAGCCGGAGGCGGCCGGCCGGTCACCCCGACGCCGGCGGCGGGGTCACCGGGTAGTCGGGGGCCTCGCCGCGCAGGACCCGCGCCACCTGGGTGGCGGCCTTGCGCTGGGACTCGCGCAGAGACGCCTCCGAGTAGAACGCCGAGTGGGGGGTGGCCAGGAGGTTGGGCACGCCCTCCAGTGACGCCGCCGGCGGCGGCTCGTGCTCGAACACGTCCAGCCCGGCGCCGGCGATCCGCCCGGCGCGCAGCGCCTCGGCCAGGTCGTCGAAGCGGACCAGCGGCCCGCGGGAGGTGTTGACCAGGACCGCAGTGGGTTTCATCATCTCGATCTGGGCGGCCCCGACGAGGCCGCGGGTGTCCTCGGTCAGCGGGCAGTGCAGGGACACGACGTCGGATCGGTCGAGCAGTTCCTCGAGTCCCACGCGCTCGGCGTCGATGTCGGCATCTGCGGGAAGGTACGGGTCATAGGTGAGGATGTGCATCCCGAACGCCCGCAGCCGGGTGGCCAGCGCACGGGCGATCCGCCCGTAACCGACCAGACCGGCCTGGCACTCCGACAGGCGGGGGATCGGCCGGAGCCCCCCGATACCCCACGAGCCAGCCAGGATCTGACGGTTGGCCTCAGGGAGCCGGCGGACGATGGCCAGGATCATGGCGGTGGCGTGGGTGGCGACTTCCTCGACGCAGTAGTCGGGAACGTTGGTCACCACGATGCCGTGGCTGTGGGCCGCGCCAAGATCCACGTTGTCGACCCCGATGCCGTACCTGGCGACCACCCGGCAGCGGGTCAGGCCGGCCAGGTCGGCGGCGTCGAGGGGGCCGCCGGCCCGGCGCAGCGCGTCGAGCACGGCGGCCACCCGGTCGAGGGGCACGGGGCGGCGGGTGGCGAAGAACCGGCGGAGGCCGGCGTCCTCGGCCCGGTGGAAGAGCACGGCGCGCGCCGGGGCCCCGTCACGGCCGGCACGGCCGATCTCCTGGGCGTAGGTGTCGAGCGACTCGGTCATCTCGGCGTGCAGCACGAAGCGGACGTCGGGCTTGTCGATGCCCATGCCGAACGCGCTGGTGGCGACCACGACGCGGACGTCACCGGCCTTCCACCCCTCCTCGACGGCGTGCCGGTCGCGGGCGCGCATGGCCCCGTGGTAGGCGGCGGCCGCCACCCCTGCGTCGGCCAGCGCGGCGGCGAGGGCGGCGGTGCGGGCCCGGGTGGCGGTGTAGACCAGACCCGACCCGTCGAGGGCGGCGGCCATGCCGACGAGGGCGGCGTCACGCTCGTCGGCGTCGTGGTGGTGCTCGACCCCGAGGTGGATCTCCGGCCGGTCGAAGCCGGTGACCACCTCCAGGGGGTCGGCCAGGCCGAGGCGGGCGACGATGTCGGCGCGAACCGGGGGGGCGGCCGTCGCCGTCAGGGCGACGACCGGGGGGTGGTCGAGCAGCTCGACGAGGGAGCCGACCCGCAGGTAGTCGGGGCGGAAGTCGGCGCCCCAGGCGCTCAGGCAGTGGGCCTCGTCGACGGCGAGCAGCGCCGGGGGTGAAGAGGCCAGGGCGGCGACGACGTCGGGCTTCTGCGCCTGCTCGGGCCCGAGCAGCAAGAAGTCGACCGTGCCGGCGGCCACCGCCTCGAGCACCTCCCGGCGGCGCCGGGCACCGAGGTCGGCGTTGAGCAGCTCGGCGCGCCCGAGGGCCCGGGCCGCCGGGAGCTGGTCGCGCTGCAGCGCCCGCAGGGGCGACACGACCACGGTCGGACCCCCGCGGACCGCACCGGCCACCAGGTAGACAGCGCTCTTGCCGGCCCCGGTCGGCATGACCACGACGGCGTCCCGTCCGGCGACCAGGGCATCGACGGCCCCCCGCTGCGCCGGGCTGAGCGACTCGATGCCGAGCGCCCGGCTGGCGTCGGCGACTCGACTCGGGCGGCGGGCGGTCACCCGGCCTGGGCTACCCGCCGTTCGGGGGGCCAACGCCGCCGGTCGGTCGCCGGCGGCGACCGCCCGGGCGCCACGGCGACACGCTCGGCTCGCCGGGGAGCCAGAACCGCCAGGGCAGGGTGTCGCCCGCTCCCGGGGCCAGTCCCACCCGCGGGCCGCGGGCGACGGGCGCGCCGGCGGGGTCGCCCGGCTCGAGGGTGAGCCCCCGGTCGCCACGCACGAGGTCGGCGCCGTTGTCGGCGCCGTCGATGCCCATGGCGCGACACAGCCGGGCCGGCCCCCGGCACAGGTCGCGGTCGGTGGGCGGCCTGGCCGCCCCGGCGCGGGCGGCCCGCATGGCGTCGACGCCTGCCGTCGGCGCCGCCGCCCGCAGCAGCACCGCCGACGCCGTGCCCTCGGCGCCGCAGACCACGTTGGCGCACCAGTGCATGCCGTAGGTGAAGTACACGTAGAGGTGGCCGGGGGGGCCGAACATGACCGCCGTGCGTGGAGTGGGCCCCCGGTAGGCGTGGCTGCCCGGGTCGTCGCCGCCCCGGTAGGCCTCCACCTCGACGATGCGGGCCGCCCGCCCGTCGGCGCGCACCAGCCGACAGCCGAGCAGCGTGGGGGCGACGTCCAGGGCGTCACCGGCCAGGGCGGCCCGCGTCAGCCCCACGGCTCAGAGGTCGGCGAGCCGGGCCCGGGCGCGGGTCAGGGCGGCGGCGAAGCGGTCGAGTTGCACCGCGACGGGGACCGGGCCGGCGCCGCCGGGGGTGGTGCGCCGGGTGACGGCGACCCCAGGCTCGAGCAGCGCGAGGGCTTCGTCACCGAGGTCGGGGTGGGCGGCGACCAGCTCAGCGAGGGGGACGCGCCGCTCGAGGGCGTCGCGCACGAG
>DASSZM010000247.1:0-2385 GCA_035702855.1 Acidimicrobiales bacterium
TTGCCTGCTCCGGGCCGTGACGCGAGTGGGCCCCGCCACACGTCGTGCGGCGGGGCCCGGGTCTGCGGGCGGTGGCGGGCGGCCCGCCGTCACACGGACCGCCCGCCGTCACACGGGCGGCTCGCCGTCACACGGGCCGCCCGTCCGTCAGACCCCCACGTGGCGTCGCCCGCCGCGCCGGGCGAAGAGCCACACGATGGCCAGGATGATCAGGAAGAACAGCACCGGGTGCACGACCACGCCGAGCACGATCGCCACGGCGGTGATGAGCAACGCGACGAGGATGTCCGCGAGCATGGACAACGACCTCCAGGTGTCGGGGCCGGCCCGGGTGGCCGGTGAGATCCGTCTTTCCCGTACCCGCATGTCGGGCAAACCGATGGAGATCGTCGCGACCCCCCATCGGCCATCGACCCGCCACCGGCCATCGGGGGCGCCTTGCCAACGGGCCTCCGGTCCGACCTCACCGACCTTCGGAGCCGAGCCGTCGCCCGGGAGGGTCGTCACAGGGGGCCGGGTAGGCTGAGCGCCCGTGAACCGCCCCCCCGACCGCCCGTGAGCAGCCTGGCCGAGTCCTCCGGCAAGGTCCGCGACATCTACCGGGTGGACGACGCCACCCTCCTCATGGTCACCTCCGACCGGATCTCGGCCTTCGACGTCGTGATGGCCGAGCCGATCCCCGACAAGGGCCGGGTGCTCACCGCCTTCACCGCCTTCTGGCTCGAGGAGCTCGGCGACCTGGCCCCCAACCACCTGCTCGGCCTCGAGCCGCCCGCCGGCTGGCAGGCCCCCGCCCGGGCGACGGATCTGGCGGGGCGCACGATGCTGGTCCGCCGGGCCGAGATGCTGCCGGTCGAGTGCGTGGTGCGCGGCTACCTGGCCGGCTCGGCCTGGGCGGAGTACGAGCGGGCCGGCACCGTCAACGGCGAGCCGCTCCCGGCGGGCCTGCGCCGCAGCGAGCGCCTCCCGGAGCCGATCTTCACGCCGGCCACCAAGGCGACCTCGGGCCACGACGAAAACATCCCGTTCGCCGCCATGGTCGACCTCGTCGGCCGGGAACGGGCCGAGGCGGCCCGGGCGCTCAGCCTCGAGGTCTACCGGCGGGGCGCGGCGGTGGCGGCCGAGCGGGGCTTCCTCGTGGCCGACACCAAGCTGGAGCTGGGGGTCATCGCCGGCGAGCTGGCCATCTGCGACGAGGTGCTCACCCCCGACTCGAGCCGGTTCTGGCCGGTGGAGGAGTGGGAGCCGGGGACGGTGCCGCCGGCGTTCGACAAGCAGCCGCTGCGCGACTGGCTGGAGGGGACCGGCTGGGCCAAGACGCCGCCGCCGCCGTCGCTGCCGGCCGAGGTGGTGGCGGCCACCCGCGCCCGCTACGTCGGGGCCTACGAGCGGATCACCGGCCGGCGCTTCGCCGACTGGCCGGGCGTCGGCGGGCACGGCGGCCCCGACCGCCCCGACTGCACCGACCACGGCGGTCACGACCGCCGCGACAGCCCCGACGACACCGACAGCAAGGAGGTGGGGCCGTGAGCCGTTTCGCCGCCCTCGTGGAGGTCCGCCTGCGCCCGGGGATCGCCGACCCGGCGGGCACGACCATCCAACGGTCCCTGCCCGCCCTCGGCTTCGCCGACGTCACCGGCGTGCGCACCGGCAAGGCGATCCGCCTCGAGGTCGAGGCCGACGACGCCGACACCGCCCGGTCCCGGGTCGAGGAGCTGTGCCGCCGCTTCCTGACCAACCCGGTGATCGAGGACGCCGAGGTCACCGTCGAGGCGGCGCCGTGACCGCCCGCGTCGGGGTGGTGCTGTTCCCGGGCACCAACTGCGAACACGACGTCCTCGCCGCCGTCGACCGCCTCGGCGCCGACGCCCGGCTCGTCTGGCACGGCGACGCCCACCTCGGCGACGTGGACGCCGTGGTCCTCCCGGGCGGCTTCGCCCACGGCGACTACCTGCGCCCGGGCGCCATCGCCCGGTTCTCCCCGGTGATGGAGGCCGTCGAGGCGTTCGCCCGCGACGGCGGGGCGGTCGTGGGGATCTGCAACGGGTTCCAGGTGCTGACCGAGGCCCACCTGCTGCCCGGCGCCCTGCAGAAGAACCGGGGCCTGACCTTCCTCTGCCAGACCGTCGAACTCGAGGTCGTCACGGATCGCAGCGCCCTGACCCGCGGCGTCGCCCCCGGGACCCGGCTGCGGATCCCGATCAACCACTTCGAGGGCAACTACACCTGCGACCCGGCCACCCTCGCCGAGCTGGTCGACGGGGACCGGGTGGTGCTGCGCTACACCGACAACCCCAACGGCTCGGTCGGCGACATCGCCGGGGTCAGCAACGAGGCCGGCAACGTGGTCGGCCTCATGCCCCACCCCGAACGGGCCAGCGACCC
>DASSZM010000093.1:0-3908 GCA_035702855.1 Acidimicrobiales bacterium
ACCACGTCGGGCTCTACATCGGCGGGGGCGACATGATCGACGCCCCGGAGACGGGCCAGGACGTCAGCATCTCGTCCATCTACTGGCCCAACCTCCTCGGCGCCGGGCGCGTCACGTCGTCCTCGTGAGGCGCACCGCCCCCTAGGCTCCGCCCATGATCATCGGCATCCACGCCGCCATCGGCCCCGACGTCGGCGACCCAATCGGCGCGCTGGTCGCCGAGCAGCCCGGGAGGGGTGCCTGATGCGTGCCGTCACGATCGTCGAGGGGCGTGTCGAGGTGCGCGAGCACCCCGACCCGACACCCGGCGCCGGGCAGCTGCTCGTGCGGGTTAGCGCCGCGGGGCTCAACGGCGCCGATGTCCTGCAGGTCGCCGGGCACTACCCGCCGCCCCCCGGCTACCCGCCGGAGATCCCCGGGCTGGAACTGGCCGGCGAGGTCGAGGCCGTGGGTCCGGGCGTCACCCGCTTCGGCCCGGGCGACCGGGTGATGGCGGTCGTCGGCGGCGGGGGCCAGGCGGAGCTCGCCGTCGTCCACGAGCGCGAGGTGCTGCCCGTCCCCGACGGCGTCGGCTGGCCGGAGGCCGGCGGGTTCCCGGAGGTGTTCACCACCGCCCACGACGCCCTGTTCACCCAGGCGACCCTCGCCACCGGCGAGCACCTGCTGGTCAACGGCGCCGCCGGCGGGGTGGGAACCGCCGGCGTCCAGCTCGGCCTGGCGACCGGCGCCCGGGTCACCGCCAGCGTCCGGGCCCCCGGGCGGCGCGCCGAGGTCGCCGGCCTCGCCGCCGGCGGCGAGCTGACCGTCGTCGACCCCGCCGAGGTCGCCGACCGGGGCCCCTACGACGTCGTCCTCGAACTGGTCGGCGCGCCCAACCTGCCGGCCGACCTGGCCGCCCTCGCCACCGGCGGCCGGATCGCCGTCATCGGCACGGGCGCCGGCAGCCGGGCGGAGCTCGACCTCGGGCTGCTCATGCGCAAGCGGGGCCGGATCCACGGCTCGACGCTGCGGGCCCGGCCGCTGGAGGCCAAGGCGGCCGCAGCCCGGGCGGTCGAGGCCCACGCCCTGCCCCACCTGGCCGCCGGCCGCATGCGGGTCCCGGTCTGCGCCACCTTCCCCCTCGAGGACGCCGCCGCCGCCTACGAGCGGTTCACGTCCGGCTCCAAGTTCGGCAAGGTCGTCCTGCTGGCGCGCTGACCCAGCGCCGCCCGCCGCCCCGCCCATGGCCGCCGCCCCCGAAGCCGTCGCCGTCGAGGCCGCCGGCCGCGAGGTGCGCGTCACCAACCCCGGCAAGGTCTTCTTCCCGGAGCGGGGGGAGACCAAGCTGGACCTGGTCCGCTACTACCTCGCCGTGGAAGGGCCGCTGATGGCGTCGTGCGCGGACCACCCGGTGATGCTGCAGCGCTACCCGGAGGGTGCCGGCGGCCCGTCGTTCTTCCAGAAGCGGGTTCCGGCGTCACGGCCGGCGTGGCTGCAGACGACGGTGGTCTCCACCCCCAACGGCACCCCCTCCGAGGCGCTCGTCGCCGCCGACGTCGCCCACCTGCTGTGGGCCGTCAACCTGGGGTGCCTGGGGTTCCACGTCTGGCCCACCCTCGCCGCCGACCCCGACCACGCCGTGGAGCTGCGGATCGACCTCGACCCCTCCCCCGGCGTCAACTGGGCGATGGTCCGGGAGGCCGCCGGGGAGGTGCGGCTACTGCTCGACGAGCTCGGCACCCCCGGCCTGCCGAAGACGACCGGCAACCGCGGCATCCACGTCTACGTCCGCCTCGAACCCCGGTGGGGCTCGATCGAGGTGCGCGCCGCCGCCGTCGCCGTGGCCCGCGAGCTCGAGCGCCGCCGGCCGGACCTGTGCACCGCCTCGTGGTGGAAGGAGGAGCGCGGCGCCCGGGTGTTCGTCGACTTCAACCAGAACGCCCCGCACAAGACCGTGTTCGGGGCGTGGTCGGTGCGGGGCCACCCCGGTGCCCAGGTGTCGACGCCGTTCGCCTGGGAGGAGCTCGAGGCCATCAGCCCCGAGGTGTGCACGCTGGCGACGGTACCGGACCGGGTGGCGGCGGGCGGCGACCCGTGGGCCCCGCTCTACGCGCACCCCCGCAGCCTCGAACCGCTGCTCGAGCTGTCCGCCGCCGACCGGGCCGCCGGCCTGCCCGACGCGCCGTGGCCGCCGGTGTACCCGAAGATGCCGGGCGAGCCCCCGCGGGTGGCGCCCAGCCGGGCCCGCAAGAGCCGCTAGAAAGGCGGCATGAGCGACGTCGTGGACTTCAACCAGCAGGTGATCGCCGAGTTCCGCGCCAACGGCGGCAAGGTCGGCGGCCCGTTCGAGGGCGCGCCGATGATCCTCGTCCACCACCGCGGCCGGAAGTCGGGCGTCGAGCGGGTCAACCCACTCGTCTCCCTGCCCCTCGAGCACGGCTGGGCGATCTTCGCCTCCAAGGCCGGGGCGCCCACCAACCCCGACTGGTACCACAACCTGATGGCGGCACCCCGCACCACCGTCGAGGTGGGCGCTGACGTGGTCGAGGTGAGCGTCCGGGAGGCGCACGGCGAGGAGCGCGAGCGGATCTGGGCCCGCCAGAAGGAGCTCAACCCGGGCTTCGCCGACTACGAGGAGAAGGCCGGCGACCGCGTGATCCCGGTCGTCGTGCTCGAGCCGGCGGGCTGAGCCCGGGCGTCGCCGGGCGCTGCGGTCAACCGATCCCGACGGCGGCGAGGGCCAGCAGGACGCCGAGGCCCGCCAGCGCGCCCGGCAGCCCGACGCGCACCCCCACCCGGGTCACGTCGACCGCCCGCACCGGCACCTCCATCCGCCTGACGGTGTCGACCCACAGCAGGCTGGCGAGCGTGCCGGTCACCACCAGCACCGGTCCCATGTTGACCCCGACGAGCGCCGCCCACAGCGTGGGGCCCTGCCCGTGCAGGCTCGGGCCGAGGACGAGCAGGGCGGGCAGGTTGTTGATGACGTTGGCGGCGAGGGCGGCCACGCCGGCGGTCCGGGCCAGCCCGAGCACGCCGGGGCCCCCGAGCCAGCGCCCCACCGGCACGTGGGCGGCGGCGCCCGTCGCCAGGACGCCCAGCGAGGCGGCGACCAGGGCGGTGCCGACCGGCACCGCCCGCCACGGCGGCTCCCGCCGCCCGCGCCCGGCGAGCAGCACGGCGTCGGCGGCGAGGGCCACCTCCCACTCGGCGATGCCCACGTCGCGCCCGGCGACGAAGCCGGCGAGGACCGCCAGCACGACCCCCCCGCCGACGGCGAGGGCCCGCCGGTCCCCGGCGTCGAGCGGCCGGCCGCCGCCGGCGCGCATGGCACCCGGCCGGAGGCCCCAGCGGTAGCAGAGCCACCCGACCACCACGGCGGCGAGCGACGGCGGCCCGAGGTGGACGAGGAAATCGGTGCTCGTCGCCCCCGTCTCCGACGCTGCGATCAGGTTGGTGAGGTTGGACACCGGCAGCGCCGACGACGCCAGCCAGGACAGGACCAGGGGCATGGCGGCGACGGTGAGCGGGTCCAGCCCCTTCTGACGGGCGATGCGGATGTACAGCGGGGTGAGCAGCACGACGGCGGCGTCGAGGTTGAGGACCGTGGTGACGCCGGCGGCGAGGATCCACAGCCCTCCCACCGAGCGCGTCCGGGAGGTGAGGACGGTGGCGGCGGCCTCGAAGAAGCCGAGGTCGTCGAGGAGGACCGAGAGGGGGACGGCGGCGAGGAGGAAGGCGATCGGTGACGCCAGTGACCGCAGGGCCGCCTCGCTCGCACCCACGGCGGCGGCGCCGGCCACCAGCGCCACGGCGGCGGCGGCGGCCGGCGTCACCCAGGCGGGGAGGCGGAAGGGGCGGGCGACGGCCCCGGCGACGCCGACGAGCAGCAGGATGACGGCGAGGGCGGCCATGGACGGGGCCGCCCT
>DASSZM010000137.1:0-11110 GCA_035702855.1 Acidimicrobiales bacterium
AGCAGGAGTTCGCCGACCTGGCCGGGACGGCCGTGGTCGTGGACCTGGCCGAGGTGCCCTTCGTCGACTCCGCCGGCCTCGGCGCGTTGGTCGCCGGGGTCCGGACCGTGCGGGGCGCCGGGGGCGACGTGGCGGTGGTCGGCGCACGACCCGCCCTGCGGCGCCTGTTCGACATGACCGGCCTCGACCGCTTCGTGCGCGTGCTGTCGACGATCGACGAGGTGGCAGCGTCAGCGAGCACGCAAGGGCCTGCCTGACGGACCGCCTCGTTCGGCTACGGAGCCGGCGGCGCGCCGTCGAGCACACCCTCGAGCAGCCCGTCGGCGTCGTGGGCGACCCGTCCCCGCACCACCGTGGCCCGTGCCCGGAGGTCGGGACCCAGCAGGACCAGGTCGGCGTCGGCACCCGCGGCCAGGGTTCCCTTGCGCCCCGCCCCCACGACGGCCGCCGGCGCCGTCGACGCCGCGTGCAGGGCGGCGCCCAGCGGGACGCCGGCGGCGACCAGGCCGGCGACCGCTCCGTCCATGGTCAGGACGCTCCCCGCCAGCGTCCCGCTGTCCGACGAGAGCCGCACGGCCCCGCCGGCGACGTCGACGGGCAGGGCCCCGAGGTGGTAGCGCCCTTCGGGCAGCCCGCAGGCGGCGGCGGCATCGGTGACCGCCACCAGCCGGGGGCCGGCCAGACGGGCGAGGAGGCCGACCACCACCGGGTCGACGTGCACGCCGTCGGCGATCACCTCGATCGTGACCGTGCCGTCGGCGAGGGCGGCGCCGACCGGTCCGGGCTCACGGTGCAGCAGCGGGCGCATGGCGTTGAAGCAGTGGGTCAGGTGCGACGCACCGGCGGCGAACGCCCGGCCCGCACCCTCGGCGTCGGTGTCGGTGTGGCCGACCGAGACGGTGACGCCGGCGGCGGTCAGGGCGCGCACCGCTTCCAGGCCGCCTGGGAGCTCGGGGGCCAGGGTGACGAGGCGCAGGGTGCCGCCGGCGGCCGCCAGGAGGCGCCGGACGGTGTCGCCGTCGGGCGGGGCGAGCAGCGAGGGATCGTGCGCGCCCCGGCGGGAGGGGGACAGCCAGGGCCCTTCGAGATGCGAGCCGAGGACCTGCGCCCCGCCCCCGGGCGGCGAGACCGCCGCCCGGGCGACGCCGGCGAGCGACGCCTCGAGGGTGTCGATCGTGTCGGAGACGGTGGCCGCGACCAGGGCGGTGGTGCCGTGGGCGGCGTGGGCTCGGGCCACACCGAGGACCGCAGCCTGCACCGCCTCGGGGTCGGCGCCGTTGACCTGGTAGCCGTCACCGCCGTGCACGTGCACGTCGACGAACCCGGGGGCGACGACCAGGTCGCCGAGGTCGATCGTCGCCGGCCCGGTGGGGGCGGGCGGGCCGCCCGAGGCGACGATGCGCTCGGCGGCGAGCGCGACCCAGCCCGGTCCGATGCGCCCGCCGGGATGCGCCAGGCGGTCGGTGCTGAGGACGACGGTTGCTCCCTGCACGGGCGACCCGATCAGGCGGCGGCGAGGGAGCGGACCTGCTCCACCCGGGGCTGACCGCCGTCCCGGTCGAGCACGAGGAGCGCACCGTTGGGCAGCGGCGTCCAGCCGGCGTCGTGCCAGCCGGAGGAGGCGACGACCGTCGCGGTGTCCCCTTGGTGGTAGGCCAGGTCGTAGTAGTCCGCTCCCACCTCCGGGGAGCGCTGCTCGGGCCGCCACCAGCAGGCCGCGATCAGCTCCGTCGGCGTCAGCAACAGGCAGTTGAGGCTGCTGAACTGGCACGTGCGATCCAGCGTCAGCACGGCGTCCGCCAGGCCCCGGACGGGATCCCCGGTCCGCTCCACTGCCGCCTGGACCGTCAGCCAGTAGCGCTCGCTGTCGGTGTCGCCGGCCGGTTGGGCATGGGTGTTGCCGATCAGCGCCTCGAGCGCGGGCATCTCGCTGATCGAACCGTTGTGGGCGAAGGCCAGCTGCCCGTCGCCGAAGGGGTGGGTGTTGACCAGGGAGACGCCGAGGTCGAGCGTGGCCCACCGGAGGTGGACGAGGGCGGCGCCGGTGGCGAGCGTCTCGGCGGTGCCGGCGAAGGCCGCCGCCTCCGCCGCCGACCGGGGTTCCTTGCGGACGGCGACGCCGTTGCCGTCCGGCCAGGCCACCCCCCACCCGTCGCCGTGGCGCTCCGCCGCCAGCTGGACGAAGTCGGCGTAGCCTCCACCGAGCACCTGGCGGAGCGTCTTGGGCGAGGGGGCGACGTAGCCGAGGAGTCTGCACACAGCGACGACTCCTACCACACGCGGCGCTCCCGCGGCCGTCCCGGCGCTCCGTCATCGCTCGAGCGCCGGGACGGCCGCCGGGCCGTCGGCTCGGTCAGGCGCAGCGCGAGGCGCGCGCCTGGGCCGAGGTCACGCCGGCTCGGGCCAGGCGACCGAGGTCACCCGCCCGCCCTCCACGTCGAAGGCCACCTCGGTCGGGTCCTCGGGGCGGTGGCGGCGGCGCACCACCCACGGCCCCGCGTCGAGGGAGGGGAACACCGCCGCGGACCGCGTCCGGGTGCCCAGCGGGCGGGCCAGCACCGCGACGTGCCGACCCGCCCACGGCCCGGAGCCGGGGCGGATCTCCAACTCCTCACCGAGCAGCTCGGGCGGGGTCGACACCACGGCGGCGCCGATGTCGCCGCCGATGTCGAGCACCACGGTGCCGGGCCCGCTCGGTGCCGGCAGCTGCTCCCCGCCGGTCATCGCGCTGCCGCCAGGAGCCGGGCGACGAGGGCCGGGTCCCTGACGACGATCGTGCGGTCCTGCACGAACAGGCTCACCTGGCCGCTCAGGTCGCTGACGTGGGCGGTGACGGGGCCCTCGAGCCCGGCGGCATCCGACAGCGCCGGCGAGGCGGCTCCCGCAACCGCGCCCGAGCCGGGTGCCTCGCTCTCCGCCTCGCCGAGCAGGCTCGGCAGGCCGGGCACCGCCCCGACCACGGCCGCAGCCGCCATGGTCACCGACCCGGTCCGCAGGAACCGTCGGCGGCTCATGCCCGCTGCCCACCGCCCCAGCGCCGAGCCGGCGTCGTTCTCGGGCGCTCCCGTGGCGTCGGGGGTCGCGGAGGTCAATGCCCCACCACCCGGCTGATCGGGCCGACCTCGAAGCCGGACAGCGGCATGCCGAGCACGGGGAACCCGTCGTTGTAGTACTCGGTGCCCTTCGCCCGCAGGTCGGTCGGACCGTCCGTCAGACCGAAGCTCACCTCGCCGGCTGCGGCGTCGGCCTTGTAGCTCTTGTCGACGAGGGGCAGGGTGGCGCCGGCGAGCGCGCGCAGCTCGATGGTCGCCACGTCATCGAAGACGCGCCGGCCGTTGGGGAAGCCGGCGGCGTCGCCACCGACCAGCCCGAGGTTGCTCGGCTTCTTCGCCGGGGGCACGGCGAGGTTGAGGCGCAGCTCGTCGGCGTACACGCCGCTGGCGGCGAGCTCGTTCTGGAAGCCGGGGACCACCCCGCTCGGGAGCCCGGTGAGCAGGATCGCTACCAGGTCGGCGCGGTCGGGCTTGCCGGCGTTGTACTTCGCGAGGTTCGGGAACACGCCCGGGTACAGCGTCGGCAGCAGCTGGGCCAGGCCCGGGTTGCTGAAGTAGCTGAGGAACTGCTTGTCGCTGCTCGGCGGGAGGTGGTTCCACGTGTCCTTGTCGCCGAGGCCGATGAGGACCTCGTTGACCAGCGGGTTGCCGAGACGGGAGACCTGGACGTAGGCGCCGGTCTCGGTCGGCTTGCCCTGGCCGGCGATGTTGACGATCGAAGCACGACGGGAAGCGGTGGTCCAGACGCCGATGACCGCGTCGGAAGCGCTCACCGACGAGGGCCGCCCACCGCTCTTGGTCACCTGCTCGATGGGCACCTCGAGAGCGAGCGAGTGGACGTTGAGGAAGTGGGTCGAGTTGATGCCGGCGGCCATCCGGCCGAGGCCGGTGTTCTTCAGGCCGAACATGTTGTGGTCCTGCTCGAACGGGCGCAGGATGCCGAGGTCGAAGACGGCGCCCAGGTCGACGTAGAAGCCTTCCTGGCGCTGGCCTGCGAAGACCTGGCCGCTGTAGCCCCCTGCCGAGAAGCGGTGCACGGCGGCGGCGCCCAGGGCGTGGTAGTCGGGTGTGGACAGCCGGCCGATGTTGCAGGGGGGGCACAGCAGCCCGCTTCCGAGCGTGGTGGTGGCGCCGCTGGCGTGATCGACGCGCGTCAGGGTGTAGCTCTGCTTGCGGTTCCAGGTCGAGTCCGTGAGGCTCGTGATCGGCCCGGTGTTGTAGAGGAAGGTGCTCGGATCGACGGTGGTGGTGGTGAACTGGAACTGGAAGCTGACGTCGGGCGTCCCGTCGCCGGTCTGGTCGATGTGGATCTCGTACAGGACGTCGTCGCCGAACTCGTAGAAGTTGGGTCCCCCGTCCGCCAGCTGCAGGGGGATGTAGTTGGCGATCAGGGTCACCGTAGACGGCGCCCAGGGGCTCACGAAGGCGTACACGTCCGTGCTGTCGGCGACGGGGTCCTTCGAGATCTGCGGAGCTTCACGGTGCGACGACAATGGAATGCCTTTCGACGAAGGGTCTCGGGAGCCAGCCGGTGGTGAGCCGGCGGTCACGGCAAGCCGCGTCCGCATGGGTGTACGGAGCCGGGGCCGGGGCGGATGAGGGCCCGGAGGGGGTACCGGCGGCGAGGGGTCCCGGCCGGTAGTGTCGCCGCCGTGGCGGATGTGGACGGTCGGGTGGCGCGGCGGCGCCGCAACAGGGAAGCGGTGGTCGAGGCGGCGCTCAACCTGCTCGAAGAGGGCGTGCTGGATCCCTCGGTCGAGCAGATCACCGAGCGCTCCGGGGTGTCGCCCCGGTCGGTCTTCCGCTACTTCGAGAGCCTCGACGAGATGCGCTCGGCGGTGCTGCGCCGCAACGAGGACCGCATGCAGGAGTGGCTGGGTCCGGTACCGGCCGGGGGCTCCCTGGAGCAGCGGGTGGTCCGCCTCGTCTCCGGGCGGGTCGCCATGTTCGACCGGGTCGCCGGCGTGGCCCGGGCGGCCCGGTTGCGGGAGTACCAGGTGCCGGGGATCGCCGCGGACCTGGCACGCGTTCGCGAGGCGCTGCGGGCGCAGGCACTGGGTGCCGTCGAGCCGGAGCTCCGGGCCAAGGACGAAGCGGCCGCGTCCGAGACCGGTGCCGCGATCGACGTGCTGCTGTCCTTCGAGTCCTGGGACCTCTGCACCCGGGTGCAGGGGATGCCGGCCGACCAGGTCCGGCGGGTGTGGGGCAGGGCGCTGGTCGGCCTCCTGGCTGCGCAGCCGGCCAACGCGGCCGCCGGCGGGGGGGCGCGGTGAGGCTCAGGTCGGCTGCGGGTCGACCGTGCCGACCCAGAGTCGCTCCTGGGCTGCGGTCATCGCCAGGAAGCGTTCCGTCCGGGCCCGCTTGAGCTGGTCCGGCCCCTGGACGGCACGCAGCGGGTCGCCGGCCGGGAGGAAGACGGCGGTGAACGCCCGGTCAGCTGCGCTCGAGATGGTGCCGATCTTGATGGCGCCGTCACTGACCGACGAGGACCGGCCGAGCTCGGCGACCGGGAGCCCCTCTTGTACCAGAAGCCTGCGGTAGTGGGTCACCGAGCGGGCACTGGGGCACAGGACGGCGATCTCCCCGCGCGGCACGCCGTCGGCGATGTCGTCGCGCAACCGGGAGAGCAGGCGGCAGTCGTGAGCGGCTCGGTCGACGGCCACGTCATGGCGAACCGGCTTGCCGTCCCGGTCGCTGTGCGGCTCGGGCACGACGAAGGGGAGCTCCGGCTCGTCCATCTCCGGTACGCCGACGACGGCCACGGCCGCCTCCAACAGGCGCCCCGGGTCTCTATACACCGTCCGCATGACCGTCGAGCGACCGCCGACGTCGATGCCCGCCTCCCGCAGGGCCACCGGCCCTGGCCCGTTGGACGGTGCGGCGTCACCGACGAGGAGCAGCCCATCGGTCCGGTCGCCGACGAGGAGGTGGAGCAGCTGCAGGCCGGTGAGCGGCACGTCGCCGATCTCGTCGGCGATGACGGCCCGGTAGCCGGGCTCCAGGGGCTCCTTGCGCAGGGAGTCGCGGGCCAACAGCACCACGTCGTACCAGTCCTGGAGGTCGCGGCGGGCCAGCTCCTCGGCGTAGGCGAGGTGCAGCTCCCACAGGTCCCGGCGCCGGGGTCCCGGCAAGGGCACCGATCTGCCCGGGCGGGCGGCCCGCAGGTACTGGTCGAAGCCGTCCAGGCCCCGGCCCTTGATGACGGTGAGGATCTCCTCCCACCAGTACTCGGGGGGAGCCCAGGCGCCGAGGCCCAGGCCGCCCACCCGCGTCCAGGCGCGCTGGAACGCCGACTCCAGGCTCGGCCCGTCCACGTTGCAGGCGATACCTCGGTCGGCGAGCACTCGCAGCGCGAAGCCGTGCAGCGTCGCGAACTCGACGCGCCCGAGCGTGGTCGGCGACAGCCGCCGGTACTGGGACGCGAGCACCCCGACGAAGGCCCGGACCGGGGTGGTGACGAGGATCCGCCCCGGTAGCCGTTCGGCCAGGTAGGCGGCCCGGTGGACGGCGACGACCGTCTTGCCCGTCCCGGACGCTCCCCGCACCAGTGCCGGGCCCCGGTGGGAGCGGCGGACGGCCTGCATCTGGTCCGGGTGCAGGCGCTGCATCCAGGGCTCGAGTCGACCCTCGGTGGCGACAGAGGCGACGAGCAGCGGTTTGGGACTCCACTGCCCCGCTTCGAGGGGGTAGTGGTCGGGTGCGGGGGGCGGCTCCGTGCCGGTGGCGGGGTCACCGGCGTACACGGTGGCGAGCCGCTCGATCGCGGTCGCCTGCAGCGGCGCCGACAGCCGCTGCCCGGGGGCGTGGATCAGCTCGTCGAGGCGTTCGGGTCCTGCGAGCCACACCCGGCCGTAGGTGAACACGGCCCCTTCGGCGTACCCCGAGATCAGCACCGGCCGGATCTCGTTGGGGGACAGCCCCGTCGCCGCCAGCGCTTCCTCGACGGCGTCGGCGTCGCGAGCCAGCTCGGCGACCGCGGCGTCGGCGTCGACGAGCTCCAGGGCCCCGCGGTCGCTGCGCCGCCACCGCCACGGGCAGGCCTCGATCACGAACACGCCCCCGTCGGTCACCGCCAGGTGCAGACCCTTGGAGCGCCCGCCGGCGAGGCGGGGCGGTTCGGGAACGGGCGGGCGGCGCCGGTGGACGGCGGCGACCCCGGCCGTCCGCAGGATGCCGGCGATGTCGACCTCTTCGATGGGGATCGAGCGGGTCGCGTACCACGCCGACGCCGCCCCGGGGCGCCCGACCGAGCCCCACCTGTCACCCGCCGGCAGCGGTGGGCGGGGGCGGACGTCGCGGGGACCCATGTGGCCGTTCTCGGCGCTTCGCCTGGCCTGCTTGATGCGGGTACGGGCCGGCATCCGGAGTTTCGGCAACCCGCGCAAGTTTCAGCCCGGACCCGTCGCGACCGCCCGGCCGGCGTTTCGCAGCACGGTCTCTCCGGCTCCGTAGCATCCCGGGCGCGGGCGGCGCCGTCCGCGCTCCGGCCCGACGCCGGTGAGGAGGAGGAGCCGATGTCGCCGACGGATGTGATGTTGCTGGTGGTCGCCGGCCTGGCGGTGCTGGGAGCGTGGTTGGTGGCCGTCCGCGCCCGCCTCGACCTGCGCGCCCATCGCCGGGAGTATCGCCACACGGCTGAGGATGTTGCCGCCGCCCGCCGGGACTCGGTTGCCCGCAGCCATGCCGTGGTCAGCGGCAAGGTCCGCGAGCACCTCGCCCCGCTGCTGCCGGACTTCGTCGAGCAGTTCGACGGCCGCGACGCCCGCTTCCTCGGCAGCCCCGTCGACTTCGTGGTCTTCGACGGGCTCGGTGCGGGCCGTGTTGATCGGGTGGTGTTCGTCGAGGTCAAAACCGGCTCGGCTGGGTTGTCGGCGCGGGAGCGGCTCGTCCGCGACGCCATCGAGGCCGGGCGGGTCGAGTGGCAGGTGCTGCGGCTGCCGGCCGCCGCGGACGACGGCGCAGCCGAAGCCTCGGCCTCCGCCCTGCCAGTCCCCGGGACCCCCGCTCGGAGGGCTGGGAGGCGCCTGTTCGCCAGGTGAGGCGCATCCGCCCGGAGGGAGGCGGGGCTGGCCTCAGCGAGGGTGCTTCGACCAGGCGCGAGCGGCGGCGAGCGCCTCTCGCCACACCGCTGCGAACGCTGCGTCGGCTTCGGTTACCGCGCGGCGCTCGCGTTCGGCGAGCACGCCGTAGGTGAAGCCGTTGTGGCCCGTGCGGATCCCCTCGCGGGCACCCTCGGCGACGAGGATCCGGCGTGCCACGACGGCGTCGTTGCGGGCGCCGAGCGTGTCCTGCACCGCTTTGAAGGCTTGCTCCATGCGACGAGCTCGCTTGCGGCCGAGCGGGCGAACCGTTTCGGCAGCGTAACGGACCCGCTTGGCCACCTTGCGGGCCTCGTGGTAGGCGGTGTCCCGATCCGCGTCCGCCGCCCCCATTGCGGCGGCCACACGCTTGCGAGCCCGCCGCAGCTCCCCTGCCGAGGCTCGGGTCACGGCACGGGCGTCAGCACCGGTATGTCCCCCCCGGTAGGGCGGGTCGCCGGCGAAGGTGTGCAGCTCGTCCACGAGATCGCGGTACCGCTCGCCGTCGAGCTCGTCCGCCAGGCGGGCCGAGGCGACGAGGCGGGTGGAGCGGACGCCTCCCACCAGGTCGGCGCGGACCGGCCCGAGTTGCTCCTCTGCGGGCACGGCAGCCAGCGCGGCGGCAAAACGCTGCTCGAGGACCTCGGCGTCGCGAACCTCGCCGAGGAGGGTGCCGAGCCAGCCGAGCTCGGCGCGCAGCTGCACGGCGGGCGACGGCTCGAGGAGCGGCCGGAACGTGCGCAGCAGGCTCCGCAGCCGGCGGACCGTGACCCGGAAGTCGTGCACCGCCTCGGGGGCGTCCTGGCGGAACAGCAGATCCTGCTCCCCGAGCTCGGTGACGAGCTGCCGCAGCCGGGCGGCGATGACGTCCCCCGTCGGTGCCGGGCGCACGGTCACGCCCAACGCCACGTCGTAGGCCAGCGCCTCGCCGGCGGGGCGGGCTCCGGCGGCGATGAGCTGGCTGATCACCGCATCCGTGAGGCGGGCGTCGGCGCCGAGCGGCTCGAGCTCGAGAGCGCGCCAGCGGCGGACCTTGCCGTCGTCCAGGCGTTCGGCCACGCTCCGCTCGTCGGCGAGCTCGAGCACCGGCGTGCCGAGCCGGTCGGCGAGCTGGGTCGCCGTGCGGTCCGTGTCGACGGTGAGCTGGGCGCGCAGCGGCTGGCTCCCGACCCAGCCGGTCACCATCCGGCGCAACTCCGGCGGCGGCTCGCCCCCGGCGGGCGCCGCGTGCAACTCCAGCATGCCGTCGGTGCCGCCCGGCGCACGCAACAGCCAATCCCCACCGGCACCCCGCCGTCGTCGGAGCACCGCTCCGGCGGCCAGGAGCCGTAGGTCGGGCGTGTCGTAGTAGGTCTCCACCACCCGTGCCCGCCGCGGTTCGTCGTGGTCGAGGCGGTGCCGCTTGCCCGTGCCGAGAGGCGGCAACGCGAAGTCGTCGTCGATGGCGAACACCCGTCGATCGCTCGTCAACGCCACCACCCCGGACGTGTACCCGGCCGGCTGACGACGCAACCACCAGGGCGCACGCACGCCCGGCGAGGCATCCCCGCCGCCTGCCGCACCCCGACGCTGCCCTGCGTGCCTCCCACCGCGCCCCCTCGCCCTCCCTGGGTAGGGTAGCCGGAGGCCCCGGACAACGCTGCCCGGACGACGCTGGGAGGTGGCGGGTGAACCCGGACGGAGCAGTCCCCGAGCAGGGCGCGGCCGGCGGTGACGCGACGCGAGGCGAAGCCGCCGGGGCCGACGGGCCCACCGCCGGCCCGGCCCCCACGGGGCAGCAGTTCCGGATCGGTGGGGTCACCACCTGCGCGGACGGCGCCGGCGGACGGGTGGCTCGGGTCGTGATCGACCCGGTGGGCCAGGTCCTCACCCATCTGGTGGTCGTGCCCGACGGCGCGGCGCTGGGCCGGCTCGTGCCGCTCGCTCTCGTCGCGGATCCGGGCCCGCCCGTGCGCCTGACGTGCGGCGGCCCCGAGCTGATGGCCCTGGAGGAGGCGGAGGAGACCCACTTCTTCGCAGGTGAGCCGTCCGCGGGCTACGCCGGCGACCAGGTCCTCGTGTGGCCCTACCTGGGTCTCGGCGGCGTCAACGGTCTCGGCGCGCCCGGGGTCGGGGCGGTACCCCCGGTCGTCTACGACCGGGTGCCGCTGGGCGAGGTGGAGGTCCGCCGAGGGGACCCCGTGCGCGCCAGCGACGGCGACATCGGCCGGGTGCGCGGCCTGGTGGTGGACCCCGCCGACCGCCACGTCACCCACGTGCTGCTGGAAGAGGGTCACCTCTGGGGGCGCAAGCAGGTGGCGATCCCCGTGAGCGCGGTGCGTCGCGGTGACGACGGCGGGTTGGAGGTGGCGCTGCGCAAGGAGGAGATCCGGGACCTGCCGCCCGTGGACCTGGCCGGCGACTGAGGGCGCCCCCCTCGCGAACGGGGACCCCAGGTCCGGTTGCGAGCCCAGATCAGCGGGTACGCGCAGCGTGGGGCTGGACGCGAGGAGGTTCCCGATGACCGATGCATTCACCGTCCTCGAGGCGGACCACACCGAGGTGGAGACGCTGCTCACCCGCCTGCTCGGCGGGCCCGGCCCCGTCTCGGGCGCCAGCCAGGACCCGGCGGGGGACGTCGAGCAACTCGTGATGGCGGAATCCGGCCACGAGGCGGCCGAGGAGATGTACTTCTGGCCGGTCGTCCGCCAGCGGGTGACCGGCGGCGGCGACCTGGCGGACGAGGCCTCGCGCCAGGAGCGGGAGGGGAAGCGGGTGCTGGACCGGCTCCGCAAGTGCCGGCCGGGCGACCCCGAATTCGATCGGCTGGTGACGGCCTTCGCCGCGGCGGGGCGGGCTCACATCGCCTACGAGGAGGACCAGGTGTGGCCGAAGCTCCGAGCGGTCCTCGGTGACGGGGAGGCCGAGGAGATGGGGGAGCGGCTCGCTGCGGCCAGGGCGGCGGGACCGACCCGCCCGCACCCCGCGGCCCCGGATGGC
>DASSZM010000023.1:0-11529 GCA_035702855.1 Acidimicrobiales bacterium
GTGGAGGACGTCTCCGACGAGGCCCAGCCTGCGGGCACCGAGGTGGCGGCATCGACTCCCGCCGCCTCGCCGCCCGAGACGGGAGCCACGGCCGACGACGCCACCGACGGCCCAGGCGCCACCGACGGCCCAGGCGCTACCGACGGCCCAGGCGCTACCGACAGCCCCGGCAAGACCGAATGCGACGGCGCCACCGACGGCCCCGGCGCCGACGCAGCGGACGCCGAGGCACCCGAAGGGCCCGATGCCGGGGCAGCGGCCCCGGAGGCGCCGGCCGCTCCTGATCCCTCCGGGCCCCTCCTGGCAACCCGGACGGCGGCCCCGTCGGCGCAGCTCCCGCTGGGGTTCGAGCCCCCGGCCGAGCCCGGGCCACCCACCGCTCCCGGCCCCACCCCCGACGGCGGCACCCCCAACGGCGGCGCCCGCGACGACGCCGCAGGGCCCGAACCGGCGCCCGGCGAGGCGGCCGGCGAGGCCCCGGCCCTGCCGAGCCGGGCGGTCCGGCGGATCCGCAAACGAGGCTGAGGGGCACCGGGACGGCGGCCGACGGGCGAGGGGCGGGCGGGGCGGCGCTCACGGCGCGCCTGCGCGCCGTCGGCCTCGGCGCCGGGCTGGCGGCCGTCGGCGTCACGGTCGCCACGCCCTTCGACGCCACCCGGGAGGTGCTGGAGCGGCGCCGGGAGGCCGGCCTGGCCGGGGAGATGCAGTTCACCTACCGCAACCCGGCGCGCAGCTGCGACCCGGGACGGACGCTGCCGGGGGCGCGCAGCCTCGTCGTCGGCGCGTGGCGCTACCTCCGCTCGGACGGGCCGGCACCCGCGGCCGGCGCCCCGCCCACGGGCACGCCCCCGCCGGCGCCGGCGCCGGCGCCCCTCGCCACGGTCGCCCGCTACGCCCGGGAGGACTTCTACGCCGAACTGCGCAGCGCCCTCGGCGCGGTGGCTGCGGTGCTGCGGGCGACCGGGTGGCGGGCGGTCGTGCTCGCCGACGACAACGCCCTGGTGGACCGGGCGGCGGCGGTGCGGGCCGGGCTCGGCTGGTACGGCAAGAACACCAACGTCCTCCTCCCCGGGCAGGGTTCGTGGTACGTGCTCGGCGCGGTCCTGACCGACGCCCCGCTCCCGCCGGCGACGCCGGCGGCGGACGCCCCCGGGGGGTGCGGGACGTGCAGCCGCTGCCTGCCGGTCTGCCCGACCGGGGCCCTCGTCGCCGACTGGGTGCTCGACGCCCGCCGCTGCCTGGCGTGGCTGTTGCAGGCGGCGGGCAGCTTCCCCCGGGAGTGGCGGGTGGCGGCCGGTGACCGGCTCTACGGCTGCGACGACTGCCAGGACGTCTGCCCGGTCAACCGCCGGGGCGCCCGTGCCGCGCCCCCGCCGGCGCCGGGGCCCGGCGCCACCGCCACCGTCGACGCCCTCGGGGTGCTCGCCGCCGGCGACGGCGAGCTGCTCGCCCGCTTCGGCCGCTGGTACCTCGCCGGCCGGGACCCCGGGGTCCTGCGCCGCAACGCCCTGATCGTCCTCGGCAACACCGGCGACCCCGCCGACCCCCGGGTGCTGCGGGCCGTCGGCGCCGCCCTGGCCGACGCGGACCCCATCCTCCGGGGGCACGCCGTGTGGGCCGCAGCCCGCCTGGGCCGCGCCGACCTGGTGGCCGGACTGGCCGACGATCCCGACCCGGCGGTGCGGGCGGAGGTGGCCTCGGCCGGCACGGTCCCGGTGAGGGGGGTGGGCGGCAGCGGGCGGGAGGGGCCGATCCCGGGCGGGCCGCCCCGGCACACCTGAGGGAGCGGGCGCCGCCCGGCGGCACGCCCGCCGCCGCTCCGGCGGGCGCCACGGGGCCACGCACCCCGGGCGCGGGAGGCACGAGCCCGCCGAAGGTGCCATGCTGGGCGTCCCACCCGCTCCCGCGAGTCGACCGTGCGCCACCTGCTCGTCACCAACGACTTCCCCCCGAAGACCGGCGGCATCCAGTCCTACCTCTGGGAGCTGTGGCGGCGACTGCCGCCCGACGACGTCGTCGTCTACACGACCCCGCACAGCCGGGCGGCGCGCTTCGACGGCGAGCAACCCTTCCGGATCATCCGCAGCCGGGAGCCGGTGCTGCTCCCCAACCCCCTGCTCGCCCACCGGGTCCGGTCCCTGGCCCGCGAAGTGGGGGCCGAGGCCGTGGTGCTCGACCCGGCGCTGCCCCTGGGGCTCATCGGGCCGGGGCTGGGCCTGCCCTACGCCACGGTCCTGCACGGCGCCGAGGTCACGGTGCCCGGACGGCTCCCCGCCACCCGGTCGATGCTCAGCCGGGTCCTCACCCACGCCTCGCTCGTGATCGCCGCCGGCAGCTACCCCGAGGCCGAGGCCCGCCGCGCCGCCGGGCGATCCCCCCTTCCCCCCGTGGCCAACATCCCGCCGGGCGTGGACGTCGATCGCTTCACGCCCCTCCCCGGCATCGAGCGCGCCGCCATGCGCGCCCGGCTCGGTCTCGACCCCGGCGCCCGGCTGGTGGTCAGCGTCAGCCGCCTGGTGCCCCGCAAGGGGATGGACACGCTCATCGAGGCCGCCGCCCGGCTGACCCCCCACCACCCCGACCTGCAGGTCGCCATCGGCGGCACCGGGCGCGACGAGCGGCGGCTGGCTCGACTCGCCGAGCGGACCGGCGCCCCCGCGCGCCTCCTCGGGTGGGTCGCCGACGCCGACCTGCCGGGGCTGTACGCCTGCGCCGACGTATTCGTGCTGTGCTGCCGCAACCGTTGGGGCGGCCTGGAGCAGGAGGGCTTCGGCATCATCTTCCTCGAGGCCGCCGCCGCCGGGGTGCCGTCGGTCGCCGGCAACAGCGGCGGGGCGGCGGAGGCGGTCCTCGACGGCGAGACCGGCGCCGTGGTCGCCCACCCGGACAGCCCGGCGGAGCTGGCGGCCGCCATCGAGGAGCTGCTGGACAACCCCGAACGGGCCCGCAAGGAGGGCCAGGCCGCCCGGACCCGGGTGGAGGACGAGTTCTCCTACGCCGCCCTCGCCGCCCGCCTCGGCGACGCCCTGGAGTCGATGCGTCGCTGAAGGTGGCGGTCGGCGCGGTGCGTGGCGCCGTCGGTGGTGCGGGCGAGTTCGGTACCGTGCAGTCCTGACGTCGAGGAGGGCGCGGTCGTGCAGGAGCAGGTCACGGAGCGGATGGTGATCCGGGGAAGCCTCGATCACTGCTTCGCGGTCTTGATCGACTTCGAGCTGTACCCGGAGTGGGCGGCCGACATCAAGGCGGTCGCGGTCGAGGAACGCGACGCCGAGGGCCGACCGGTGCGGGTCACGTTCCGGGCCGCCGCCTTCGGGCGCAGCACCTCCTACACGCTGCTCTACGACTACGCCGAGGCCCCGGGGCGCCTGTCGTGGGTCCAGGTCGCCGGCGACCTGACCCGGCGCCTCGACGGTGCCTACGTGCTCGAACCGGCGGGCGACGACGCCACCGAGATCCGCTACGACCTGGTGGTCGAGCTCAAGGTGCCGCTCCCCGGCTTCGTCAAGCGCCGGGCCGAGGGGCGGATCATGGGCACCGCCCTGCGCGAGCTGCGGGCCCGGGTCGAGCACGAGGAGGAGCCGCTGCGCGAGCCCCGCTGAGGGCTCCCGTTGTCCCACCCGGGCACTACCGTCCCCTTCATGGCCTTCTACGACGCCTCCATCGCCGCCCTCGACGGCTCACCGCTGGACCTCGCCCGGTTCCGGGGGAGTGCGGTGCTGGTCGTCAACGTCGCCTCCCGCTGCGGTCTCACCCCGCAGTACGAGGGGCTCGAGCGGCTGCAGGAGCGCTTCGCCGACCGGGGCTTCAGCGTGCTCGGGGTGCCCTGCAACCAGTTCGCCGGTCAGGAGCCGGGCAGCGCGGAGGAGATCGCCTCCTTCTGCTCGACGACCTACGGGGTGACGTTCCCGATGACGGAGAAGGTGGAGGTCAACGGTCCGGGGCGCCACCCGCTGTACACCGAGCTCACCTCGGTGCCCGATGCCGCCGGGGAGGCCGGCGACATCACGTGGAACTTCGAGAAGTTCCTGGTGGCGCCCGACGGGGCGGTCGTGGGTCGCTTCCGCCCGCAGGTGGAGCCCGAGTCCGACGAGGTCGTCGCCGCGATCGAGGGGGTGCTGCCCGGCTGATCCCCGTCGACGATCCCGACGACCCGAGGCTCGACGCCTACCGGGAGCTGCGCGACGCCGCCCTGCGCCGGCGGGTGGAGGCGCGGGAAGGGGTGTTCGTGGCCGAGGGGCGCCTGGCGGCCACCCGGCTCCTCGAGTCCGCCTACCCGGTCGTGTCGCTGCTGGTGGCCGAGGGGAAAGGCGCCGCCCTGCCCGACCTCGTGCGCGCGGTCGAGCAGCGGGGCGTCCCGGTGTACGTCGCCGCCCCGGCGGTGCTGGCCCGCACCGTCGGCTTCGACCTGCACCGCGGCGTCGTCGCCCTCGGCCGCCGGCTGCCGCCGGTGCCGGTCGACGCCGTGGCCGCCGGCCCCGGCCCGCTGCTCGTCGCCGAGGGGCTCAACGACCACGAAAACCTCGGCGCCCTGTTCCGCAACGCCGCCGCCCTCGCCGCCGGTGGGGTGGTTCTCGACCCGACGGGCGCCGACCCGCTGTACCGCCGCAGCGTGCGGGTCAGCCTCGGCCACGTCCTCCACGTGCCGTGGGCCCGCAGCGCCGACTGGCCGGGCGACCTGCGGCGACTCCGGGCGGGCGGCTGGCGGCTGCTCGCCCTCACGCCCGGGCCCGGGGCCCGACCCCTGCCCGCGGTGGCGCCCGCCGGCCGCACCGCCCTCCTGGTCGGCGCCGAGGGGCCGGGCCTGAGCGCCGCCGCACTCGCCGCCGCCGACGAGGCGGTGCGCATCCCGATGGCACCCGGGGTGGACTCGCTCAACGTGGCCACCACCGCCGCCGTCGCCCTCTACCACCTAGGGTTGGCCGGTGGCTGACGACTCGGCGTGGCGGGTGGCGGTCGTGACCGGCGGGGCGAGCGGCATCGGCGCGGCGCTGGCCGGGCGGCTGGCCGCGGAGGGCGCGGCGGTGGCGACCTTCGACCTGCCCGGCACCGACGGCCCCGGCGCCCTCCACCTGGAGCTGGACGTGACTGACGCCGCCGCCGTCGCCGCCGCCGTGGCCCGGGTGGAGGACGAGCTCGGGCCGATCGACGTGTACTGCTCCAACGCCGGCGTGGCCGCCGGGCGGGGCCTCGGTGGCGACGACGACTGGGACCGGTCCTGGGCGGTGCACGGCATGGCCCACGTCCACGCCGCCCGGGCGGTCCTGCCGGGCATGGCCGGGCGCGGCCGCGGGCACTTCGTCGTCACCGCCTCGGCGGCCGGCCTGCTGCTCATGATGCAGTCCGCTCCCTACACCGTCACCAAGCACGCCTCGGTGGCCATCGCCGAGTGGCTGGCCGTCGAGTACGGCGAGCGTGGCGTCGCCGTCCACTGCCTGGCTCCCCAAGGGGTGCGCACCCCGATGGTCGCCGGCGGCGACGAACGCAGCCGCCGGGAGCTGGAGGCCAGCGGCGACATCCTGGAGCCCGGCGAGGTCGCCGACGCGGTGGTGGCGGCGTTGCGCGCCGGGGAGTTCCTCGTGACCCCCCATCCCGAGGTGCGCGCCTACGAAGCGGCCAAGGTGGCGGACCGCACGGCGTGGCTGGCCCGGATGCGCCGACTCCGGGCCCGGCTCTGAGCGCCGTGGGCCCGGCGGTCGGCGTCGACATCGGCGGGACCAAGATCCTCGCCCGCCGCCTCGACGACGGCGGCGAGCACCGGGTCCCGACCCCGGCCCGCCCCGCCGAGCTGCTCGCCGCCCTGCACGCGGCGATCGCCGGCGTGGTCGACGGCGAGACGCCGGCGGCGGTGGGCGTCGGCTTCCCCGGGCTCATCGACGGGACCGGCACCGTCCGCTTCTCCGCCCACCTCCCCGGCGTCGTCGGCACGCCCCTCGCCGCCGAGGTCGCCGCCACCTACGGGGTGCCGGTCTGGGTCGGCAACGACGCCACCGCAGCGGCGTGGGCCGAGTTGCAGCGCGGGGCGGGCGTCGGCGCCTCCGACCTCGTGATGGTGACCCTCGGCACCGGCATCGGCGGCGGGATCGTCTGCGGCGGGCGGCTGGTGGAGGGCGCCCGCCGCTTCGCCGGCGAGTGGGGCCACATGATCGTCGACCCCCACGGGCCGCCGTGCCCCTGCGGCCAGCGGGGCTGCTGGGAGCGCTTCGCCTCCGGCGACGGGCTCGGGCGGCTCGCCCGGGAGGCCGCCTTCGCCGGCCGGGCGTCGACGCTGGTGGCCCGGGCGGGCGGCGACCCCGAGGCGGTCCGCGGGGAGCACGTGACGGCGGCGGCCGCCGCCGGGGAGCCGGAGGCGGAGGCGATCCTGGCCGAGCTCGCCTGGTGGCTGGCCCTCGGGTTGGCCAACCTCGCCAACGCCCTCGACCCGGAGGTCATGGTCGTCGGCGGCGGCCTGGTCGACGCCGGCGAGGTGCTCATGCGGCCGGCACGGGAGGCCTTTTCCCGCCTCGTCGAAGCCGGCGGCCAGCGGCAGGTGCGCATCGCCCCCGCCGCCCTCGGCGCCCGGGCCGGGGCCGTGGGCGCCGGCCTGCTCGCCCTCGGCTAGCGTCGGCGGATGGAGTTCCGCCGCATCAACGGGCTTCCGCCGTACGTCTTCGCCGTCATCAACCAGCTGCGCGACGAGGCCAGGCACGCCGGGCGCGACGTGGTGGACATGGGCTTCGGCAACCCGGACATCCCGAGCCCCGAGGTGGCGGTCGCCAAGCTGGCCGAGGCGGCCCGCAACCCCCGCAACCACCGGTACTCGGCGTCCCGGGGCATCCCCAAGCTCCGTCTCGCCGTCGCCGACCTGTACCGCCGGCGCTTCGGCGTCGAGCTCGACGCCGACCGCGAGGTGGTCACGACCATCGGCGCCAAGGAGGGCCTGTCGCACCTGATGTGGACCCTCGTCGGCCCCGGCGACACCGCCCTCGTGCCGACGCCGAGCTACCCGATCCACATCTACGCCCCGCTGTTCGCCGGCGCCGACGTGCAGCAGGTGCGGCTCGGGCCGGACCAGGACTTCTTCGGCAACCTGGTGGACAGCTGGGAGCGGACCTGGCCGCGGCCCCGGGTGATCGTCTTCAGCTTCCCCCACAACCCCACCACCGAGTGCGTCGACCTGGGCTGGATGGCCCGGCTGGTGGACTTCGCCCGGGAGCACGAGGTGGTGCTGGTCCACGACTTCGCCTACGCCGACACGGCCTTCGACGGGTTCCGCCCGCCGTCGATCCTCGAGGTCCCCGGCGCCAAGGACGTCGCCGTGGAGCTGTACACCCTGACCAAGAGCTTCTCGATGGCCGGGTGGCGGGTGGCGTTCCTCGCCGGCAACGCCGAGATCGTCCAGGCGCTCACCAAGCTCAAGAGCTACCTCGACTACGGGACCTTCCAGCCGATCCAGATCGCCTCCATCGTCGCCATGAACGAGGCGCCGGAGTACCCCCTGGAGGTCAACGCCATCTACCGGTCCCGGCGCGACGCCCTCTGCGGCGGCCTGCAGCGGATCGGCTGGCCGGTCACCCCGCCGCAGGGGACGATGTTCGTGTGGGCGCCGGTGCCCGAGCCGTACCGGGAGATGGGCTCGCTCGAGTTCGCCAAGCACCTCGTCGTCGACGCCGACGTCGCCACCTCGCCGGGGGTCGGCTTCGGCGCCGGCGGGGAGGGCTTCGTACGCTTCGCCCTGATCGAGAACGAGCAGCGGATCCACCAGGCGGTCCGCAGCCTCCGGCGGTCCCTGACCGAGCTGGGCTGACGGCGTCGCTGCCCGGGCGGCGGCGTGACGGCGGACCTAACGTCGACCCATGGGGTACTGGGTGGCGCGCTGCCTGTTCACGCCCGTGCTGCTCGTCCTCTACCGGGTCCGGCCGTCGGGCAGGGCCAACCTGCCCCGGCGGGGCCCGGTGATCCTCGCGTCCAACCACCAGTCGTTCATGGACTCGATGTTCATCCCCCTGTGCGTGGCCCGCCGGGTCACCTTCCTCGCCAAGGCGGAGTACTTCGACAACCCGCGCACGGCGTGGTTCTTCCGGGCGATGGGCCAGATCCCCATCCGCCGCGACGGCGGGTCGCAGTCCGCGGCCGGGGCGCTGGCGGCGGCCCGGGAGGTGCTCGACGCCGGCGGCATCCTGGCCATCTACCCGGAGGGCACCCGCTCCCCCGACGGCCGGCTGTACCGGGGGCACACCGGCGTCGCCCGGATCGCCCTCACCTGCGGCGTGCCCGTCGTGCCGGTCGCCTGCGCCGGCACGGCGGCGGTGCAGCCCATCGGGGCGCGCCGGCCGCGGCTGTGGAAGCACGTGGCGGTGCGCTTCGGGCCGCCGCTGCGCTTCGACGATCCCCCCGGGTCGGCCGACGACCTCGCCGTCCTGCGGCGGGTGACCGAGCGGATCATGGAGGCCATCGCCGCCCTCTCCGGCGAGGAGCGGGTCGATGCCTACGCCAAGCGGCGCTGGGAAGGTGACCACTGGGTCGCCGACCTGCCGGCGTCGCCGCCACCCGCCGGAGCCGGCGGAGAGCTCCCGCAGCGGTAACACACCCGTCCCCGCGCCGTAACGGGGCGTTCACGGACACGGCGTAGCCTCACCGCCGATGCCCGCCTACGTCGTCCGCCTGTGGATGCCCGACCGGCCCGGAGCGCTCGGAGCGGTGGCCTCGCGGATCGGGGCGGTGCGCGGTGACCTCGTCGGCATCGACATCCTCGAGCGGGGCGGTGGGCGGGCCATCGACGAGTTGGTCGTGGAGCTGCCCGACGCCGCCCTGGTGCCGCTGCTGACCAGCGAGATCGGCGAGGTCGACGGGGTCGACGTCGAGGACGTCAGCCCGGCGCCGGAGGAACCCGTCGACCCGCGCCTCGACGCCCTGGAGACCGCCGCCGTGCTGGTCGCCCAGATCGCCGTCCCGGACCTGCTCGAGGCGCTGGCCCGGCACTCGATGCGGGACTTCTCCGCCGACTGGGCGGCCGTGCTCGACCCATCCGGACCCATCCCGCTGGCCGAGGTCGGGGCCGTCCCGCCGGCGGCGTGGCTGGCGGCGTTCGTGGCCGGCAGCCGGGTCTCGGTCACCCCCGAGCTGGTCGACGCCGGGCCCGACGACGTCGCCTGGGCGGACCTGCCCGCCGCCGAGCTGGCCGTCGTCCTGGGACGGCGCGGGCGGCCGCTGCGCGCCCGGGAACGCCGGCAGCTGACCGCCGTGGCTCGCATCGTGGACCACCGCTGGAGCGAGCTGGTGCTGCGCGGCGCCCGGCTCCTGCACCCGAGCTCCCCGCTGTAGGGCGAGCCGGGCCGGCCGGGCGGTCAGATGCCCAGGGGCGCCTGGCGGAGCCGCTCGACCGCCGCCGGGGTGCCGTCCATCGCCACCCGGGCGTGCGACCCTCGCCCGAAGCCGAGCAGCACGAGCTCCGACGCCGGGCCGGTGACGCGCACCGTGTCGGGCCCCGAGCCCGCCCGCGCCCGCCCCTGCCCGGTCGCCTCCAGCTCGACGGTCACCCCGGCCCGCCGGAACAGCAGCCGGGCCATCGTCCGCAGCCGCCGCCAGAGGGCCGCTTCCATCGCGGGACCGAGCGCCCGGGGCTCCCAGCCGCCGGCGACCCGGCGCACGTCCTCGTGGTGGACGAAGAACTCCACGGTGTTGATCGCCTCGTCGAGGGGCTGCAGCGGGCGGGGCGGCCCCGAGCGCACGGTCTCGACCAGCGACGGCCAGGGGCCGGCCGCCAGGCGGCCCTGCACCTGGGCGGTCCGCCCGGCGAGGGGCGGCAGGAGGATGCCGGCGGCGGCGTCGGGGCGGCGCTCGCGCAGCACCAGGTGGGCGGCCAGGTCCCGGGTGCGCCATCCCCCGCACAGGGTGGGGGCGTCGGGGCCGACCTCGAGCAACAGGTCCGACAGGGCGTGGCGCTCGTCTTGCGCGAAGGTCGTCATCGCCGCGATGGTACGACCCTGGCGGGTCTACGCCCTCCGGCCCGTGCCGCCCGGCGCTGGGACGCGAAGGGCCCCGGCGCAGCCTCCCCGTCGAAGGGGCGGGGACTGGGGAGGCCGGCGCCGGGGCAGACCGCCGAGGGGGCAGCTTCGGCGGCGACACCGATCCTACCCGTCCCCGTCAGCGGCAAACATCCCGGACCGTCCGTTTCGCGACGCCGGCGGTCGTCCCCCGCCAATCCACAGGGATACGCCCCTACCGCTCCACAGGCGCCCCTCCCTAGCCTGGCCCCCGGGCCGGCGGGATGACGTCGCCGCCCGTTGACAACAGCGAAGTACAATGATGTAATTAGCGGGCTGCATCTTGTGGTCTCGTGGCTTCGGGACCGGTGCCGACCACTACGGGTTGTGGTCCCACCGTGTCGTGGTCCCGCAGTTCCGTGGTCCGGCAGGGGGAGCAGCAGAGCAGCGAGCGACCCAGCCGGGCCGCCCGACCGCCAGGCGAGGACGAGGGAGATCGAACGAATGGCTATCGCCCCGGAGCGAATCGGGATCGGCATCCGCAGGATGTTCACGACCGCCGGTCAGGACCCGTACGACACGGTGACCTGGGAACGCCGGGACGCCCGGATCGCCCACTGGGCCACCGGGAAGGTGGCCTTCGAGCAGTTCGGGGTCGAGGTCCCCTCCAGCTGGAGCGTCAACGCCACCAACATCCTCGCCCAGAAGTACTTCCGCGGCACCCTCGGCACCCCCGAGCGGGAGTCGTCGCTGCGCCAGGTCGTCGACCGGGTGGTGGACACCATCACCGCCTGGGGGCGCAAGGACGGCTACTTCGTCGACGAGGCGGAGGCGCAGGCCTTCAGCGACGAGCTCAAGTACCTGATCATCCACCAGAAGGCGGCCTTCAACTCGCCGGTGTGGTTCAACATCGGCGTCGCCGGCGTGCCCCAGCAGGGGTCGGCGTGCTTCATCCTCTCGGTGGAGGACTCGATGGACTCCATCCTCAACTGGTACGCCGAGGAGGGCATCATCTTCAAGGGTGGCTCCGGCGCCGGGGTCAACCTGTCGAGGATCCGCTCCTCCAAGGAGGGCCTGCGCGGCGGCGGGACCGCCTCCGGCCCGGTCAGCTTCATGCGGGGCGCCGACGCCTCCGCCGGGACCATCAAGAGCGGGGGCAAGACCCGGCGGGCGGCCAAGATGGTCATCCTCGACGTCGACCACCCCGACATCCAGGACTTCGTGTGGTGCAAGGCCATCGAGGAGCGCAAGGCCCGCGCCCTGCGCGACGCCGGCTTCGACATGGACCTCGACGGCAAGGACAGCTACTCGATCCAGTACCAGAACGCCAACAACTCGGTCCGGGTGACCGACGAGTTCATGCACGCCGTGCTCGACGACGGCGACTGGCACCTGCGGGCCGTCACCGACGGCAAGGTGATCGAGACGGTCAAGGCCCGGGAGCTGTTCCGGGAGATCGCCGAGGCGGCCTGGCAGTGCGCCGACCCCGGCATGCAGTTCGACACCACGATCAACCGGTGGCACACCGCCCCCAACTCCGGGCGGATCAACGGCAGCAACCCGTGCT
>DASSZM010000262.1:0-13842 GCA_035702855.1 Acidimicrobiales bacterium
GGCCGGGGGCGCAGGCGCCGTCGGCCACTTCGCCATCCAGCTGGCCAAGCGGGCCGGGGCGCGGGTCGCCACCACCGTCAGCGGGCCGGAGAAGGCCGAGCTGGCCCGCGCCGCCGGCGCCGACCTGGTCGTCGACTACCACGACGCCGACGCCGCCGACCGCCTCCACGACTGGGCGCCTCGCGTGGACCGGGTCGTCGAGCTGGACCTCGGCGCCAACCTGGACCTCGACCTCCGGCTGGCCGGCCCCGGCACCTCGGTGGTGGTCTACGCCGCCACGCCCGAGGACCCCACGCTGCCGGTCCGCCGGTGCATGACCGCCAACGTCGTCCTGCGCTTCGTGCTGCTCTACGGGATCCCCCGCGAGGACATCCTGCGCAGCGTCGACGAGGTCGCCGCTGCGGCCGCCGACGGCGCCCTGAGCGAGCTGCCCGCCCACCGCTTCGCCCTCGACGACATCGTGGCCGCCCACGAGGCCGCCGAGTCCGGCGTGGTCGGCAAGGTGTTCGTCCGACCCTGATCCGGAGGGCGACGACCCCGCCGGACCTCGACGTTGCCGATCGTCCTCGATCGGCACCGAATCAGCCCAGGCGATCGCCTGGAGCACCCATTTCGATCGGCTCCGCCGAGCCAATACAGAGCGTGACTTGCCCGCTACACAACGTGGTGACGCTCCCTGCAGGGATGCAATAAACCGGTGATATCCGCCTGAACGTGGCCGGTAGCGGGCGGGATGCTTGGTAGCTTCATCTCCGTCGCCGGGCGACGCGCCCACCTTCCTGGCGGACAGTGGGCGTCCCAACAATTCGACACGCCCCGGGCGGAATGGACAGATGACGACCGTACAAGTTCAGCCCGCTTCGGCGCGCCTTCTCGGAACCGCGAGCGTGGCCTTCCTGGCCGTCACCGTCGCCGTGGCCCTCGGCGGCCACGACCCCCTCGGCGCATTGGTCGTGCTCGTCGCCGGCGCCACCGCCGGAGCAGTCAAAACCGTCCTTCGTCTGCGCTCCCGAGCTCACGACACGCTCCGCGCCCGGCGTGCCGGCCGGCGCCGGTTCAGGCCGGCGGTCGAGTTGATCGCCTACCTGTCCCCCGTGTTGCTCCTGAGCGCTGCCTACCCGATCGCCACCCGCCGCCTCGCCGGGGACACCGTCGGCGGGGTCCAGCTCACCACCCTGCTCCTCGCTGCGTCCGTGACCGTGCCCTGGCTCACGCAGTCGGTTTGCCTGCCCCTCTACCGGGCGGTCGCACCACAGATGGCGGCCGGCGACGCAGGAGCAATCCGGGACCGGCTCTGCGAGGTATGGCCGTCGACGTTCCTGCGCTGCCTCCCCGTCGTCGCTGCATTCACCCTGGCGATCGAGCTGTCGACCGGCTGGTCGCTCCAGTCCATCGGCGTGTACGTCGGGCTGTGCGTGCTCTACGTCGCCTTCTCGCAGTCGCTGGTGTTGAGCATCCTGGATCGCCGCAGAGCCCTGTGGGCAGCCGGGTGGGCCGCCTTCGCCGCATGCCTCCTCGCCGCCCCCGTCCTGTGGTTCCTACCACCGCTTGCCGGCGTCGCCACCCAACTGCTCCCCTTGCGCCACCACCTCGCCCGGATGGTGCGCCCGGTCAGCCTCGAGCGAGCAGATGTCGCCGCCGACCTCCTCCGGGGCCTGCTGCTCGGCGCCGTGCTGTGGGCGGACAAGCTCCTCCTCTTCGTCCGTAGCGGTCCGCACTTCGCCGTCACCACGGTCTTCGTTGCCCTCCTGCCGGCGATCCTCGTCTACAACTACTACTTCGTGCGGCTCGCGCCCCGCTTCGACGCGATGGTGCTCGCCCTGCGGTCCTCGATGGAATCCGAGCCCTACGGCGAGCTCGCCGCCAGATCGCAGGAGCTGTCGTCCTACGTCGAGCGATCCCTCGGGCTCGCCGCCTGCGCCGGCGCCGCTCTCGTCCTCGCCGTCACGGCGGCATCCGAACTCGCCGACTACCGGTCGGTGCCGCTCGTCGCGGCGGTAGCGATCGCCTCGTGGATGTTCATGATGGTCACCTTGTCGTGCTACAAGCTCGACTACATCGGGCGAACCCGCCTCGCCCAGGGTTACGGCGCGGTCCACCTCGCGATCTGCCTCGTGGCGTTCTCCGTCCTGGCGGTCGGCCCAGGCCTCTACGCCTGCCTGGCGGTGGCTGAGGGAGCGCTGCTCCTGGGCGCACTGCGGAGTGCCACCGAGCATTGGCAGTCGTCCGAGTACAACCTGTTCTGGCGGCACGCGACGGCATGGTGAGCCGCCAGAAGCACCAGACGAGTGAAAAGAGATAGCTGTGGCGCCCCAAGGTCTTGCTTCACGACTTCGAGCTGCACGCTCGTATGCCCCCGAGCCGGCGGCGAGGGCTGAGAACCCTGCGCCCGCAGCGCGCAGCCTCCGTGTGCTCGCCCGGGACGCGCCCCACGAGGACGTCGACGTGGCGATCGTCGCCGAGTCCACCTACCCGTTCCTCAAAGGCGGGGTCTCCGCGGTCGTCCATGACATCGTCACGGGCAACCAGGACCTGACCTTCGGGATCCTGCACATCGCATGGGACTCCGCCTCGCCGCAGGAGGACCTCTACGGGATGCCACCGAACGTCAAATGGGTGAGACCGATCTACTTGAGCATGCAGGAGCACCTCGAGGATTTCGTGCGCGTCAAGCCCGGCTCGGACGGCATGCGGGCGAAGGCGATCGCCGCAACCGTCACGAGCATCTTCGATGCGGTCGAGGCCGTGGCCGCCGGCGACAACAGCGCCATGCTCCGCCTCTACGACGACGGGATGAACCCGAGGACGCGAACGTTTTCCGTCTGGTCGCTACTCGGCACGAAAGAGCTCATGGCGCAGGCGCGCGAACGCCTCGCCGGGCTCGGCCTACCGCTGGTGGACACCTTCTGGCTGCTGCGCGAGTTCTTCTCCCTGTCCTACGCCATCCTGAGCGAAGACGTCCCGATGGCGAAGGTGTACCACGCGCACACCACCGGTTACGCGGCCCTCCTCGGGGCGATGGCCGCCCGCCAAAACGGCACCAAGTTCCTCCTGACCGAGCACAACCTCTATGTGCGCGACACCGTCAACACCCTCCTCGATCGGAGCCTCGCGCTCAGCCTGGACCAGCGCGACTGGAGGACGATGGATGTTTCACCGCAACAGCGTGCATGGATGGCGTGGTGGATCGAGATGGGCAAGTTCTGCTATCCGAGCGCAGAGGTCATCACGTACCTGTACCCGAGCGCCATCACGGAGGCGGCTGATCTCGGCTCGCCGGTGGGGAAGGCGATGATCGTCCCCAACGGCATGAGGATTCCCGATTTCGATGCGGCGCACGCCCAGCGGCTCGCCGCGCTCGAGGAGATCCTCGCCGGCGACCCGACCGAGCGGACCTGGCGCCTCGCCTACATCGCCAGGGTGGTGCCCATCAAGGGTTTGGCGGACTTGATCTCGACCCTCGAGCTCCTGGTGTCCCGAGGCGTCACCAACTTCCATCTCGACGTGCTCGGCCCGACCGACCACACCCCCGACTACTACATGCTGTGTCGGGAGAAGGCGCGCACCCTGGGCGTGGAGGACTACCTGACCTTCCGGGGCACGCTGAACGTGCGCGACGTGCTCGGCGACTTCGACCTGCTCGTGTTGCCGAGCTACAACGAGGGCCAGCCGATCGTGGTGCTCGAAGCCATGACCGCCGGCGTGCCCATCGTCGGCACCAATGTCGGGGGGATGGCCCAGCTGATCAGCGATCCACTCACCACCCCCGGCGGCAGGACCTTCGACGCCTGCGGGGTTCTCGTCAATCCGGACTACGTGATCGGCATGGCCGACGCCCTGCAACAGACGATCGCTTCGCCACGGACCTATGCCGACTACTCGGCCAACGCCCGGCAGCGGGTGGTCAACTTCTTCCAGCTCGACGACGTGATCGGTGCCTACAACCGGCTGTACAAGGAGCTCGGCGGCCTGCCCGTCAACGAGCTCGAGGCAACGCCGGGGTCGGTGGGGCAGAGAACGCTGATCGACCTCACCGACTCCCCGACGCCGGCCCGGGACGGCGGCCGGGTTCGCGGCTAACTGCGACGCAAAGAGGGTGGAAACGTGCCGCTGGAGCTTCAGAGGAAGCCGGGCGACGCCGACAAGGCGACGTGCGCAACTCGCAACCCGCTCCGGGAGCTCTCGCTGCGTGGGTCCTCATCGTCGTGCTCGCCATCGGGCCCGGGCGGCTGTCGGCAGCAGGGGCCGCCGCACGACCCACCCACGCGGCCGTGCGCAGCGCCGCTCCAGCACGCGCTCGGCGCCCGCCGCGCCCTACTCCGGGGTGCAAGCAGCGCGCGCTGCTGCCCGCCTACTTCTACCCGGGGCCGGCGTGGCGGGCAGAGCTGGACGCGCTCCGGCCGGGCTCGGCGATCATCGTCAACCCCGACAGCGGTCCCGGGACCAGCCCGAATGCCGACTACGTCCAGGTGGTCGACGCCGCCCGGTCGAAGGGCGCGCTGCTCTGGGGGTACGTGGACACCAGGTACGGCGCGGCGCAACCCGCGTCCCTCGCCGCGCAGGTGGGGGCCTACCGCCGCTGGTACGGGATCACCGACATCTTCTTCGACGACGTCAGCAGCCAGGCGGCCCGTGTCGGCTACTACCGGGCGGCGAGCCGGATCGTGCGCAGCGCGGCGCCGCACGCCTCGGTGATCCTCAACCCCGGCGACTACCCGGCACCCGTCTACGCGAGCCTCGGCGACGTGCTGGTGGTCTTCGAGGGGGACTCGAGCCGCTACACGAAGGCCTACCCGCCCGCCTGGACCCGGCGGCACCCGCCGGGGATGTTCGTCTCGCTGATCTCCGCCGTACCCCCGAACCGCCTCGCGCCGACGCTCGCCCTGGCGAGGGCGCGTCGCTCGGGATGGGTCTACGTGACCCCCCACGCCGACGACTCGGACCTCTACGAGCAGCTGCCGGGGTACTGGGGCGCCGAGCTGCACATGCTCGCAGCCGCTCCGTCCATGGGGCCGGCATCGACCTGCGCCGGGTAGCCTGACGTGGTGACAGCGCACGGAGGCGGGGCGTTGCACCGGGGCGCGTGGCTGCGCTACGGCGGCCTTCCCATCGGTGACGCCGAGATCGAGTTCGCGGTTGACCACTACGCGATCGCCGTGTTGCAGCCGTGGGAGACCGCCGCGCTGGAGCGCCTGAAGGCGGCGCGTCCGGACATGACGGTGCTGTGTTACAAGTGCCTGTCGTCGTCGCGCAGCTACGAGCCGGGGCCGATCCACACCTCCGGGGTCAGTCACGTGGAAGCAGAGGAGTCGGGGGAGCACTGGTTCGCGCACCGCCTCGACGGGGTCTCGCGCATCGAGTGGGCGACCTACCCCGGGCACTGGCAGATGGCGGTGTGGGAGGAGGAGTACCGGCAGCGCTGGTGCGACAACGTCGCTGACGAGCTCGAGACCACCGCCTGGGACGGCGTCATGGCCGACAACGACGTCTACGACGACTACTACGGCCTCCGACCGCCGATCGAGGGGCAGCGGAACATGGCGGATGTCCGCGCCGCCCTCGACCGCCTGATCAGCGAGGCGGGTGAGCGGCTCGGTTCCATCGGCAAGCTGCTCGTGCCCAACATCGCCGAGTCCCGCCGCGAGCCCGGCCGCTGGGCGCGGCATTCCGCCTACGGGGGCGGCTTCGAGGAGGTGTGGCTCGCGTACGGGCCAGACGACTACTTCGATCCCGAGACCGCCCTCGCTCAGACCTCCGAGGCGAAGGGACCCGGCCTGGCGATCATGAGGGTCGCCTCCGACGGTGCCGACGAGCATCCCAACTTCCTCTACGGGCTGGCGACGCTGTGGATCTTCGGCAACAGGGCCACCTCCATGCTCAGCGCCACGGCACACGACGGCTACAGCTCCACGCCCTACATCCCCGAGCTCGACGCCGACCTCGGCCAGCCGGCGGGCGACCCCTCCCAGCGGGGCAACGGGTGGTCCCGGGTGTTCACCGACGGCTGGGCGGGCGTCAACCTCAACTCGGGTCGGCGGCGCAAGGTGACCTACTCGCTGCCTGCCGGGCTCGTGGACGTGCACGGGAAGCCAGCTCCATCGCGGATCACCCTGGACCCTCACCGGGGAGCAGTCTTCGTGCGAGATCCTCGGGGCGCGCCGCCCGGCGCCTGATCCCGGCGCCCGAATGGGCGCGAACCACGACTGGGCGACGGCCCCGCCGGCGGGGCCCTACACTCGCCGCACGCCGGCCCAGGTGGCGGAATCGGCAGACGCGGAGGTCTCAAACACCTCTGACCGAGAGGTCGTGCGGGTTCGAGTCCCGCCCTGGGCACGCCGGCGGACGAGCACCTGCAGGCCGACGGCGGCGACGGCGGTGGTCAGCACGGCTGCGCCGTAGACCCCCGTGGGGCGGCGGGCCGCGCCCAGGGCGCCAGCGAGCAGCGGCACCGAGACGCTGGCGACCGCCGTCAGGGTGTCGAGCAGGATGATCACCGCCGCCGGCCCCGGGCGGTAGCCGACGGTGTTGATGGCGGCTCGAGGCAGCGCGCTGCACACGACGGCGGCCGCCACCCAGGCCAGCGACGACCGGGCGACGGCGGGGAGGAGGGCGGTCCCGAGGAGCACGGCCAGCCACGCACCGGTCCGCAGGTTGGTGACCGCGGCCCGAGGCGCACGCAGGCGGCGCTGGTGGCGATGTAGACGATCGAGCCGGCGGACAGCACCAGGCCGATCACCTCGGCATGGCGCCGGCGTCGCCGGGACCCGGGCCGGATCGCGCGGCGAGGACCACGAGCGTGGCGGCGACGGCGCTGCCCGTCACGCCCACGACCAGGAACGGGGTGGCGAAGCCGGAGTGGCTCGCCAGCGTGCCCGCCACGGTCGGCCCGACGGCGCTGCCCACGCCGGACGCGAGGATCGTGGCGCCCGGCCGCCACGACGTGGTGCCGGACCGGAGCCCCGCCAGCCAGGCGAGGCCGGCGGTCCACATCGCCCCGTACCCGACGCCGAACGCGAGGCGGGCGATCACCAGGGCCGCCAATGACGGGACCGCCTGGCCGAGGCCGGCCAGGCCTCGGGCCGGCACCGGAGGGGATCCCACGAGCCTTCTCCCGATCGCTGCACCGCACGCTGCCGCGCGGCCCCTACGAACCGTATCCCGACGCGTATCCTCTCCGGGGAGATGGATCGAGCAAGGAGTGATCGACGCCGTCGGTCATTCGCCCCGGTGGGCCGCCCGGACCCACCGCAAGCAGGCCGGCGGACACCGGACGTAACCATCCGGGCCGCCCCGGGGTCGGAAAGGTTGTCGACGGGGCAGGCCCGTCGCCACCCGAGGAGGTCCGCCCCGAGTGCCAGCGTTCGTGTTCCCGGGCCAGGGATGGCAACGGCCTGGTATGGGCCGGCAATGGACGGACCACCCCTCCTGGGAGCTGGTCGACGACGCCTCCGAGGCCGCCGGCCGGGACGTCGCGCACCTGCTCCTCGACGCCGACGCCGACGAGCTCACCGAGACGCGCAACGCCCAGCTGGCGACGTTCACCCTCAGCCTGGTGCTGCTCGACGCCGTCGAGCGCCTGGGCATCGAGCCGACGGCCGCCGCCGGCCACAGCGTCGGGGAGTACGCCGCCCTCGTCGGCGCCGGCGTCATCGGCTTCGAGGACGGCGTGCGCCTGGTGGCCGAGCGCGGCGACGCCATGCAGGCCGCCGCCGATACCGAGCCCGGGGTGATGGCCGTCGTCACCGGCAGCGACGCCGAGACCGTCGACATCGCCTGCCGCCTCGCCGACGGCCCGGTGTGGCTCGCCAACGACAACAGCGTCACCGAGGTGGTGATCGCCGGGGAGGGCGACGCCGTCGAGCGCGCCGGGGCCCGGGCCCTCGAGCTCGGAGCCCGAGGCCTGCGGTCCGTGCCGGTCGGCGGGGCCTTTCACACCCCCTTCATGGCCCCCGCCCGCAACCGCCTGACCAAGGCGCTGGCCGAGGTCGTCTTCCACCGCCCCGAGATCCCCGTCGTCGCCAACGTCGACGGCCGGGTCCACACCGGCGCCACCGAGTGGCCCACCCGCCTCCTCGCCCAGCTGACCAGCCCGGTGCGCTGGCGCCAGAGCGTCCTGCGCCTCGGCGCCCTCCTCGACGAGCGGGCCGAGCGGGAGCGCCTCTTCGTCGAGCTCGGGCCGGGCTCGTCGCTGTCGCGCCTCGCCGGCCAGACGCTGCCGGGCATCCGCTCGCTCAGCATCTCCGCCCCCGACCACCTCGACCACCTGGTCGACGCCATCGCCGGCGACACGCCGCTGCACGCCTTCGCCGCCGGCCACCACGGCGAGCACCTCTACGTGTCCGAGCGGGTCGTGATCGCCCCGGCGGCCGGGGTGTTCGAGCCGTCCGCCGGCCTCGACACCGCCGAGACGCTCGTGGAGGTCGGCAGCCTCCTCGGGGCCGTTTCGGGCGCCGACGTGCGCTCCCCCTTCGCCGGGCGCCTGATGGGCATGCTCGCCGCTCCCGGCGAACGGGTCCAGACCGGCCAGCCCGTCGCCTGGCTGCGCGTCCGATGACCACGCTCGGGCGGGGTGCCGCCATCACCGGATGGGGGTCGGCCCTGCCGCCGACCGTCGTCACCAACGCTGACATCACGACGCTGTTCGACACCAGTGACGAGTGGATCGTCGAGCGCAGCGGCATCCACCGCCGCCACCAGGCGTCCGGCCCGTTCGTGGCGGATGCCGACCAGCCACCGGCCCACCCCGAGGACGGGATCGGCTCGACCGCCACACTGGCCATCGAGGCGGGCCGCGAGGCCCTCGACCAGGCCGGGCGCAGCGGGGCCGACATCGGGATGCTCATCCTCTGCACCACCTCCCCCGACCAGGCCGTCCCGGCCACCTCGTCGGCGGTCTCGGCGGCCCTCGGCATCGCCGGCGGCGCCATGGACCTCAACGCCGCCTGCGCCGGGTTCACCTACGGCCTGGTCACCGCCACCGGCATGATCGGCGCCGGCCTCGACCGGGTGCTGCTCGTCGGTGCGGAGACCCTGACGCGGATCACCAACTTCGCCGACCGCTCCAACGCCTTCCTCTTCGGGGACGGCGCCGGGGCCGTCGTCGTCGAGGCCGCACCCGGGCCCGGCTCGCTGCTCGGCTGGGACCTCGGCGTGGACGGCACCCTGGTGCCGCTGCTCTACGCCGACCACGGCGGCCCGGGCATGGCAATGCGCGGCCAGGAGGTGTTCCGCCGGGCGGTGCGCGTCACCGTCGAGTCCGCCGAGGCTTCGCTGCAGCGGGCGAAGGTGAGCATCGACGACGTCAAGCTCTTCGTGCCCCACCAGGCCAACATCCGGATCATGGATGCCGTCGCCGACCGGCTCGGGCTGCCGAGGGAGCGGATCGCGTCGGTGATCGGCGAGACCGGCAACACCTCCTCGGCGTCGATCCCCCTCGCCCTCGTGGACGCCGCCCGGGCGGGGCGCATCGCCGAGGGGGACCTCGTGCTCCTCGCCGGCTTCGGCGCCGGCATGACGTGGGCCTCCGCCGTCTGGCGCTGGGGCCACTGACCCTCGGCGCCGCCTGGCGGCGCCCGCTGACCGCCCGCGCGCCCGGCCGGCCCCCCGGTCCGGTCGGGTTCGCCCGTGCCGGTCGCTGACTACGCTCGCACCACCCGCCGGAAGCCCCAACCCCGCCGGCGGCCCGCTGTCCCCCAAGGAGAGACCATGGACAATGCCGAGGCGTTCGACAAGTTCAAGCAGTGCGCGGTCGAGGTGCTCCAAGTCGAGCCCGACAAGGTGACCCCCGAGGCGCGCTTCGCCGACGACCTCGACGCCGACAGCCTCGACCTGGTCGAGCTCGTCATGGCCCTCGAGGAGCAGTTCGGCATCAGCGTCGACGAGTCCGAGCTCGAGGGCGTCGAGACCGTCGACCAGGCGTTCAAGCTCGTCACCTCCAAGCTCTGATGAGGGCCGTCCACGCCACGCCCGACGGCGGCCCTGCAGTGGCGGGACGGCGCGTGGCGGTCACCGGCATCGGGGTCGTCGCGCCCTGCGGCATCGGCAGGGACGCCTTCTGGGCGGGCCTCGTCGGGCCGGCCCCCACCGGTGACCTCCGCGTCGAGGGGCTGGACGCGGCCGCCGTCTACGGGCCGAAGGAGGTGCGGCGCGTCGACCCGTTCACCCAGTTCGCCGCCGTCGCCGCCGCCGAGGCGGTCGACGACGCCGGCGGGGTCGAGGCGCTCGCCGGCGACCCCGACCGGGCCGGAGTGATCATCGGCACCGGCATCGGCGGCATCACCTCCTTCGAGGAGCAGCACACGGTGCTCATGGAGCGTGGAGCCCGGCGGGTCAGCCCCTTCCTCGTGCCGATGATGATGGGCAACCGCGCGGCCGCCGACCTGTCGATGCGCTTCGGCTTCCGGGGCCCGTGCGAGGCGACGGTCACCGCCTGCGCCGCCGGCACCCACAGCGTGGGCAACGGCGCCCGGCTGGTCGCCACCGGCCGCTTCGACGTCGTGCTCGCCGGGTCGGCGGAGGCGGCCATGACCCCGCTCTCCCTCGCCGGCTTCGGCAACATGACGGCGCTGTCGACCTCCGGCGTCTCCCGCCCCTTCGACGCCCGCCGGGACGGCTTCGTGATGGGCGAGGGCGGGGCGGTGCTCGTCCTCGAGGACCTCGAGCGGGCCGTCGCCCGCGGCGCCCGGATCTACGCCGAGCTCGCCGGGGCGGCGAGCACCGCCGACGCCTACCACATCACCGCCCCCTCCCCCGACGGCTCCGGGGCGGTCTCCTGCATGGAGCTGGCCCTCGCCGACGCCGACCTGCAGCCCGGCGACATCACCCACATCAACGCCCACGGCACCTCGACCCCGAAGAACGACACCGCCGAGGCCGAGGCGATCGCCAAGGTGTTCGGCACCCCCGGCCCGGCCGTGACCTCCATCAAGGGCATCACGGGTCACTCCCTCGGCGCCGCCGGCTCCCTCGAGGCGGTGGCCCTCGCCCTCACCTTCGCCCACCGGGCGATCCCGCCGACCGCCGGCTGGGAGGTCCCCGACCCCGACATCCACCTCGACCTCGTGGTCGGCGAGCCCCGGGCGTGGGAGCCCGGGCCGGCGATGTCCAACTCGTTCGGCTTCGGCGGCCACAACGGGAGCGTCATCATGGTCCCCCCGCCCGCCTGAGCCCTCGCCCGCCCGAGCCGTCGCCCGCCTGAGCCGCCGCCCCCGACCGCTCCCGGGCGGGCCGTCATGACCCACCTTCTCCGCCAGCCTTCCCCCTGGCGGAACGGCCCCCGACGCGCCGCACGGCCGACCGGCCCAGGTGCCGGTCGGCCGGGCGACGGAGGAAGTCAACCGATGGCTGCGGTGCCGCCGATCGGTGCGTGGTGGAGGAGGATCTCCGCTTCCTCGGCGGTGCGGTGGGCGTGCCAGAAGCCGAGCCCGACGAGGGCCAGCATCACCGCAGCGGCGACGAAGGAAGCGATGCCCGCCCAGAAGGCGATGGTGCCGAACACGCTGAAGGCGTAGGCCTCGAGCAGCAGGCCCCGCAGCGTGGTCCCCTGGAACGACGTCTGCTGGAGGGCCTTCAGGCTGGCGTTGTTGGGCTGGGCCATCGCGGCGGCGCTGATCTTCGAGTACACCCCGTTGTACGGCATCTCCGACAGGTGCACGGCGATGAAGTCGTTGGCGTAGACCTTCGCCTGCTGGCCGGTCAGGAGCTGCTGGCCGGCGTACTGCGACACCGACGGGATCATGCTCGGCGTGATCTCGGTGCCGGCCTTCGGATGGGCGAACGCCGACGCCGGCGGGAACGTGATCTCCTGGCGCGCCAGCTGATCGTGCACGCTGGAATTGGCGAAGCTGTACCCCCACATGGCCAGCGCCCCGGCCACCACGAGGATCAGCGCGATCACGATGCCGCCCGCGCTCGCCAGCAGATCGAACACCTTGCGTCTCACGGGATTCCTCCTTGCCCTGCCGAGCGGAGTCGCTCGGTTTCGAGAACGATCTTCGGGGCTCGGGAAGGCGGTCACGTAGGGCCGATCGGCCCGACCAGCCACTGCGAAGGCACGCCAGTCGAGGGGACTTCCGCCGAGGCGCCGTCGGGCGCAGACGAGGGGGCGGGGCGTTGGGGTAGCCGCGCCTGCGGGCCCCCACGGGCGTGGGCGGTCGGGGGCGGGGGCCGTCGGGACAGCCCCGACGAGGGGTCGGAGCCCGATCTGGGGGTCGGAGCCCGATCCGGGGGTCCGAGTCCGATCTGGGGGTCCGAGTCCGATCTGGGGGTCCGGGCCCGCTTTGGGGTACGCAGAACTACCCTTCGCCGGTTCCGGCGACCCCCAAGTCGGCCGGCGACCCCCAAGTCGGCCGGCGACCCCCAGATCGGCGTCCTCCTGCGCCCCCGGGACGGGACGGCGGAAGCCGGCCCGTGTCAGGTGAGACCGCCGGGGCTCATGGAGCCGGAGGCCGGATGCCACCGGCCAGGGCCGGGTCAGGCGAGGCGACGGCGAGAGCGCCGGCGACGACGCCGACGGCCCGGCGCCGCCGTCAGCGGCGGACGAGCACGCGCAGGGCCAGGAGGAACGGGGCGACGGCGATGACCAGCAGCAGTGCGTGGAGCGCCACGGAGGTGCCGGGCTGCCCGTAGATGGCCTGGTGGAGGGCCTCGACGACCGGCTGACCGATCTGGCCGCGCAGCAGGAGCGCCGGGAGGTAGGCGCCGGCGAGAAGGCCGGCGAGAGCAGCGAGGGGGGCCGCCACCAGCGGCCCCGTGAGCACCAGCGCCAGGCCGCCGGCAGCCACCGCCAGCAGCAGGGTGCCGCCGGCCACCCCACCCGGGTGGTAGGCAAACGACGCCGCCCCGAGGACGAGCAGGATGAGCGCCAGCAGGCTGCGCAGGCGGAGGGTGCCCTTGGCCGCCAGCACACACAGCCAGGCCGTCACCCCGGTGACGAGCACCGCGATCACGGCCGTCGCCCCGAGGACGACCCGCCGTGACGCGCCGTGGCGGGCGGCGGCTCGGATGATGGCGTGGCCGCCGCTGCCGACCAGCGACAGCGCCGTGGCGGCGAGCGTGCGGGCCGCCCCGGCGAGGTAGGGGAAGTGCCCGAGGGCCATCGCCACGCCGGCGGCGGCTCCGATGATCAGCCACGCTCGCCCGCTGCGCACGACAGGATGCTTGCAGACGGGCGCCGAGACTTGGGCGCGCAAATGGGGTACGCCTAGGGGATGGCAGACCCGCGGTCGCCATCACCGGACGGCGCTCGGAGGCACCGGCCCCGGACCTCCGTGTCGTTGCTCGCCTTGGCCTTCCTGGCCGTCGGGGGTGGCCCGACGGGCGGAGGCTGGTGGCGACGGCGTCGCCTCGGCAGGGACCGGGCCCACGCCCTCGAGGTGCTGGGGGAGATCTCCCGCCGGCCGGCGCCGGCGGACATCCCTCCCTCGCCGGAGCGGCCCGATCTCCCCGCGCCCCGGACGCCGGCGGCGCCACCCCCCTCGCGGCAGGCTGCGCAGCCGCTGGGCTCGGCCCGGCCGCGCCCGGGGGCGACACCGCTCAGCCCGCCGCAGGGGCGCACCGATCACCCCGAGCCGCCGCCCCGCCCGCCGGCCGATCCCGTGGTCGCCGAGCCCCCGCTGCTCGCGCAGCCTCCCCCACCTGCGCCGGCCGCCCGGTCCGCCGCCGGCCGCGACGAGCCGCCGGTCCTCCACTTCGACGACCTCGCCGCCGAGGCGTCCCCCGAGGGCGCGCCGGCCGTGCCCGGCCTGCTCGGCAACGCCCGGGCACCAGCCGAGGCCGGCGCCGCGGGCGACGCCTCCAGCGCCACAGCCACCACCGGCAGGGCCGCCGGCGCCGAGGCCACCG
>DASSZM010000025.1:0-3957 GCA_035702855.1 Acidimicrobiales bacterium
CGGTGGCCTCGAGCTGACGGCGACGGTGGAGCGCGACGGTGGCACCCCCCTCGGTGTCGAGGTCGACGCCGCCCTCTTCGACCGGGTGCGCACCTGCGACAACCACTGCGAGTTCTGCTTCATCCACCAGCTGCCCAAGGGATTGCGCAAGAGCCTCTACACCCGGGACGACGACTACCGGCTGTCGTTCCTCTACGGCAACTTCACCACCCTCACCCGCTTCACCGAGGCCGACCTCGAGCGGGTCGTGACCGAGGGCCTCTCGCCGCTGTGGGTGTCGATCCACGCCACCGACCCGGACGTGCGGGCCCGCATGCTGCGCAACCGCCGGGGAGCCACGAGCCTGCGGTGGTTGAGGGCCCTGCTCGACCAGGGCATCGAGGTCCACGGGCAGGTGGTCGTGTGCCCCGGGGTCAACGACGGCGAGGTGCTCGACGACACCCTCGCCGGCGTCCTCGACCACTTCCCCGAGCTGGCGAGCGCGGCGTGCGTGCCGCTCGGCGTCAGCCGCTTCAACACCGAGGGGGACATGCGGCCGCACACGCCCGGGGAAGCCGCCTCCGTCGTCGCCCTGGTGGAGGGCTGGCAGGCGACCTTCGAGCGCGCCGTCGGCCGGCCCCTCGTGTACGCCTCCGACGAGTACTACCTCATCGCCGGGCTCGAGCCGCCGCCGCTCGACCGCTACGGGGAGGTCGCCCAGCACGACAACGGCGTCGGGATGCTCCGCTCCTTCGAGGCCCGCTTCGCCGGGCGCACCGACCTGCCGGGCGGGGGTCCCGGCGGCTTCTTCCAGTCCGTTGACGGTGCCCCGGCGACCGGCTACCGGGCCCCCCGGGCGCCGGGAGCGGTGACCCTCCGGCCGCGCGTGACCGCCCCGGTGACGGTCCTCACCGGCCGCTACGCCGCCCCCTGGATCGCCCGCCTGGCGAGCGGGGTGCGCCCCGACGTCGACGTCGTCGCGGTCGACAACCGGTTCTTCGGCGGCAACATCGCCGTCGCCGGCCTGCTCACCGGTGACGACGTCGGCCGGACGCTCGCCGACCTGCCCCTCGGCCGGCGCTACCTCCTCCCCGACGTCTGCCTGTCCGGGGGGCGCTTCCTCGACGGGATGGGACTCGAGGACCTCCCGCAGGCGGTCGAGGTCGTGCCCGCCGACGGGGCCAGCCTCCGTGCCGCGCTGGCGGCGGGGGCATGAGCGCCGGTGACGTGCGGGCGGCGACGATCGCCGCCGGCGGCCCCCCGTCCGACGCCGCCTCCGCACCCGCCGACGCGCCCGCACCGGCCGTCAGCGGGCCCGCACCGGCCGGCGACCCGGGGCGCCCCGGAGGGCCCCCGCCGGCGGAGCCCCGCCGCCCACACGTCGCCGTGGTCGGCCGCCCCAACGTGGGGAAGTCCACGCTGGTCAACCGGATCGTCGGGCGGCGCGAGGCGATCGTCGAGGAGCGACCGGGCGTCACACGGGACCGCAAGCCCCTCGACGCCGAGTGGGCGGGCCGGGAGTTCACGATCGTCGACACCGGCGGCTGGCTGGCGGCCGACGGCGGCCTGGACCGGGCCGTGAGCGCCCAGTCCGAGCGCGCCGTCGCCGAGGCGGCCGCCGTGCTGTTCGTCGTCGACGCCACGATCGGGATCACCGACGAGGACGCCAAGGTCGCCCGGCTGCTGCGGGCGACCGACGCCCCGGTCCTGGTGGTCGCCAACAAGGTCGACGCCGACAGCCGCGAGACCGATGCGTGGGCGTTCGCGCGGTTGGGGCTCGGCGACCCGCACCCGGTGAGCGCCCTGCACGGGCGGGGGACCGGCGACCTCCTCGACGACCTCGTGGCCCATCTCCCCGCCCCGCCGCCGGCAGGCGACGACGCGGCCGCCGGGTCCGGCGACGGGCCGGTCCCGGCCGCCGACGGGGAGCTCCGGGTGCCTGCCGTCGCCATCGTCGGGCGGCCCAACGTGGGCAAGTCCACGCTGTTCAACCGCCTGATCGGCGACGAGCGCTCCGTGGTGCACGACATGCCCGGCACCACACGCGACACGATCGACACGGTCGTCACGACCGACGACGGCGAGCTGCGCTTCATCGATACCGCCGGCATGCGCCGGCGGGCGAAGGAAGCCGAGGGCGCCGAGTACTACTCGCTGGTCCGGGCGCTGCAGGCAATCGATCGGGCCGACGCAGCGCTGCTGGTCATCGACGCGTCGGCCGGCATCACCCGCCAGGACCAGCGGCTCGCCGAGCGGGTCGACGCCGCCGGCAACCCCGTCGTCATCCTGCTCAACAAGTGGGAGACGCTCGACCCCGAGCAGCGCCGCTCGGTGGTCATCGACCTCGAGGACCGCCTCTCGTTCCTGGCCTACGCCCCGGTGCTGAAGATCAGCGCCCGCACGGGCCTCGGCGTGCACAAGCTCCTCCCGGCGCTGCGCAAGGCACTCGAGGCCTACGGCCGGCGGGTCCCGACCGCCGAGCTCAACCGGGTCCTGGCGGAGGCCCAGGCCGCCCACCGTTCGCCGCACGGCCGGATCCTCTACGCCACCCAGGGGGCGACGGACCCGCCGACGTTCACGCTCTTCACCAGCGCCAAGCTCCCGCCCACCTACCTGCGCTACCTCGAGCGGCGCATCCGGGAGCACTTCGGCTTCGGGCCGACGCCCCTCAAGCTCCGGGTACGCCGGCGGGGCGACTGAAGCGGGGCTGCCGGTCGGCGGGCCGGGGCGCCGGGGCATCGGGCGGGGGGCGCACAGCGGGCAGGGCCCTCGGTGTCCAGCGGGTCGTGCCGGTGCCCGCCGCCGGAAACCGGCACAAACCGAATGGCCGGAACCATCCCCGTCCGCCCGTGCCCGGGCTCTTACGCTTGTCGCCGCGGCCCCTCACGCGGAGAGCGAGGCACGTGGACGACCACGGCGACGGCGACGGCGACTTGTTCCAGTGCTCCTTCTGCGGCCAGGCGCCGTCGGGTGCCGACACGCTCATCGCCGGGCCATCGGGCGTGTTCATCTGCGGGGGTTGCGTCCTCGTCTGCGAGGCCATCGTGGAGCAGGGGAGGGGAGCGCCGGCGGAGCCGCCCGATCACCTGGAGCAGGCGCTCCGCCCGAGGGCCCCGGGCGGGCCGGCCGGCGCCGGCCGGCAGGAGGCCGCCGGGGACAGGCCCGGGCGGGACGGGCCGGGGGGCGACCGCACCGGCGGGGACGGGGATGCGGTGGGTTGGGTGGCATCGGCCGGCGCCGTCGACCGGGTGCCGGCGGTGCCGGACAGCGCCGCCTGGGCTCCGCCGCCGGCCGACCCGTTGCTCGCCGAGCTCGTCCCCACCCGCGACCGGCTCGAGGTGCGGCTCGGGCGGGAGCCGACCATCGCCGAGCTGCCGGCCTAGCCGGCCGAGCGCGCCTAGCCGGCCGGGGAGGTCCGGGACGTCGGGGAGGCCGGCCCGCCGCCCAGCCCGAGGCGTCGGTGCAGCGCCGGGCGGTCCGCCGCCCAGCCGACCATCCACGCCGGCTCCAGCCGGTACAACCGGATGTCGGGGCCGAGCGCGAGCGGCGACATGCCGTAGTGGCCGGTCAGGTAGGCCACCGCCTCACCGAAGCGCCCGTCGGGGGGCTCGAGCCTGCGGGCGGTGCCGTGGACGAAGACCGCCAGCCCCTCGCCGTCCACGTAGGCGACGCTCACCGCCGGGCGCGCCGCCAGGTGGCGGGCCTCGGCCGCCGACAGGGCCCGGTCCTCGCCGACGATGCTGCGCAAGTGCTCGGTGGAGCGCCGCCGTGACCGCGCCAGCAGCTCCTGGAGGGCCGCCATCTCGGCTGCGGTCTCCTGCACGCAGGCGACCCCAGCCACTGCCGGCGCGCGCCCGGAGGGGCAACCCCCGTGCGCGGGCCCCGCCCCTTGCTAGCGTCACCCGCATGGACGCCCAGCCCTGGCTGGCTGCTGCGGCGGTCCTGTGCCTGATCGCCGCCTTCTTGTGGGCGCGGGCG
>DASSZM010000100.1:0-5268 GCA_035702855.1 Acidimicrobiales bacterium
TGGGGCGCCGTCCGGCTCCGCCGGCGTGGCCGCCCGGCCCAGGAGGGCCCCGCCGCCACCCCGACCGGCGCCACGACCGCGACCGACACCGCGCCGACCGACACCGGCGGCGGGGGAGCGACGACCACCGGCCGCCCCGGCGGCGGCCGCACCCAGGCCCCGACCCGGCCGGGCGCCCCGCCCCGCCCCGACAAGGGTGGGCAGCGGCCCGCCGGCACCCGCCCGGCCGCCCCCACCCGCCCGCCGAAGGCCGGCAGGCCGGCCCCGTCCGCGCCGGAGGCGCCCCCCCGGCCCGCTCCGGCCGGACCGACCGCGCCGCCCGCCGAGGTCGCCGAGGCGCAGGCCGAGGCCGCAGCCGCCGCCGTCCTCGTCGAGCCGGAGGTCGCCGAGCCGGAGGTCGCCGAGCGCCCCCGCCTGCGGGACCGGCTCGGCAAGGCCCGCTCCCTCTTCGGCGGCTACCTCACCACCGTGCGCTCCCGGGAGCGCATCGACGAGTCCACCTGGGAGGCGCTGGAGGAGGCCCTGATCCTCGCCGACGTCGGCGCGGATACGGCGCTCGCCCTGCTCGACGAGCTGCGGACCCGGGTGAGGGCCGAGAAGATCGTCACCCCCGACGAGCTGGTCACGCTGCTGCGCGACGACCTCGTCGAGCGGCTGCAGGCGGACCGCACCCTCCACATCGAGCCCGACGTGACCAACGTGTGGCTGTTCGTCGGGGTCAACGGCGTCGGCAAGACGACCACCATCGGCAAGCTGGGCCTGCAGCAGCGCAGCGTGGGGCGCACGGTGGTGATGGCCGCCGGCGACACGTTCCGGGCGGCGGCCGCCGACCAGCTGGCGACGTGGGCCGAGCGGGTCGACGTGGAGGTGGTGCGGGGCAACGAGGGCGGCGACCCCGGCGCGGTGATCTTCGACGCCGTGCAGCACGCGGCGGCGAAGAAGGCGGACCTGGTGCTGGCCGACACCGCCGGTCGGCTGCACAACAAGGTCAACCTGATGGAGGAGCTGAAGAAGGTGCGCCGGGTGGCCGAGCGGCCGCCGGGCAAGGTCACCGAGGCGCTGCTGGTCCTCGACGCCACCACCGGACAAAACGGCCTGACCCAGGCGAAGATCTTCGCCGAGGCGGTGGAGGTGACCGGGGTGGTGCTCACCAAGCTCGACGGCACCGCCAAGGGCGGGATCGCCCTGGCCGTGCAGACCGAGCTCGGGATCCCGGTCAAGCTGGTGGGGGTGGGGGAGCGGGCGGAGGACCTGGTGGAGTTCGACCCGGTGGAGTTCGTCGACGCCCTGGTGGCACCCGAGGAGTGAGGGGAAAGACCTCCCCGGAGCCCTGCGGGCGCGTGCCCGGGGCTTTTCCCCTACCCTGGTAGACCGCATGTTCGAGTCGCTCACCGACCGCTTCGACGGGATCTTCACGCGCCTGCGCGGCAAGGGGCGGCTGTCGGAGGCCGACGTCGACGAGGCGCTGCGGGAGATCCGCCTGGCGCTGCTGCAGGCGGACGTCAACCTGCGCGTCGTCCGGGACTTCGTCACCCGGGTGCGCGACCAGCTCGTCGGGGCGGACCTGTCGGCCAGCCTCACCCCCGGCCAGCAGGTCGTCAAGGTCGTCCACGACGAGCTGCGCGCCATCCTCGGCGGTGAGGCGCTGCGCATCACCTTCGCCCCGCGGCCGCCGACGGTCATCCTCCTGGCCGGCCTGCAGGGCGCCGGCAAGACCACGACCGCCGGGAAGCTCGCCGCCTGGTTCCGCAAGCAGGGGCGCCAGCCGCTGCTCGTGGGCGCCGACCTCCAGCGGCCGGCGGCCGTCGAGCAGCTGCGGATCCTCGGCGCCGAGGCCGGGGTCCCGGTCTTCAGCGAGGCGTCCGACCCCGTCACCGTCGCCTCCCGCGGCCTCGACGAGGCCCGCCGGCTCGGCAAGGACGTGCTGATCGTCGACACCGCCGGCCGCCTGTCGATCGACGCCGAGCTGATGGACGAGGTGCGCCGGGTGTCGGAGGCGACCGACCCCCACTACACCTTCCTCGTCATCGACGCCATGACCGGCCAGGACGCCGTGTCGACGGCGGAGGCGTTCCACAAGACCCTGGCGCTCGACGGGGTGATCATCACCAAGATCGACGGCGACGCCCGGGGCGGCGCCGCCCTGTCGGTGAAGGAGGTGGTCGGCCGCCCGATCGTCTTCGCCTCCACCGGCGAGAAGCAGTCGGACTTCGACCTGTTCCACCCCGACCGCATGGCGGACCGGATCCTCGGGATGGGCGACGTGCTGTCGCTCATCGAGAAGGCCGAGGCTGTCGTCGACCAGGCCGAGGCCGAACGGGCCATGTCCCGGCTGCAGGAGGGCAGCTTCACCCTCGAGGACTTCCTCGAGCAGATGCAGCAGCTGAAGAAGATGGGGCCGCTGTCGGGCCTGGTCGGTATGATCCCGGGGCTCCCCAAGGAGATCAGGAACGCCGAGGTCGACGACGATGCCATGAAGCCGATCGAGGCGATCATCCACTCGATGACGCCCGAGGAGCGCCGCAACCCCGGCATCATCAACGGCTCCCGCCGCAGCCGGATCGCCCGGGGGAGCGGCACCACGACCGCCGAGGTCAACGGCCTCCTCGATCGCTTCAAGCAGATGCAGTCCTACATGAAGGGGCTGTCCAACCTCCCGGGGATCGGGCGCCGGATGTCCAAGGCGACCGCCAAGTCGGGTCGCAAGTCCAACAAGAAGAAGAAGCGCGGTCGCTGAGCGGCCCCGCCACCGAACAGGAGACACCCTCAGCGATGGCCGTCAAGCTCCGCCTCATGCGGATGGGCAAGAAGAAGCAGCCGATCTACCGGGTCGTGGCCGCCGACAGCCGGTCGCCGCGCGACGGCCGGTTCATCGAGATCCTCGGCACCTACGAACCGCAGGCCGAACCGTCCAAGGTCTCGATCGACAACGCCAAGGCCATCCGCTGGCTGCGCACCGGCGCCCAGCCGACCGAGCGGGTCGCCAAGCTGCTCGAGCAGGCCGGGACGATCCAGGAGTGGAAGACCGGGGTGCCGGCGGCGCCGGCCGCCGAGCCGGCGTCGTCGTGAGCGACGTCACCCCCACCGCCGGCCAGGACGACCTGGCGGCGGGTGCGGAGGACGCCCTCGAGGACGGGGCCGCCACGCCGGCGGGTGACCGCTCCCGGGACGTGCTCGAGTACCTGGCCCGGTCGCTGACCGACGAGCCCGACGCCGTGCGCATCGAGGAGTCGCCGACCCGCAACGGGACCCGCCTGTCCCTGCAGGTCGCCCCCGACGACATGGGACGGGTGATCGGCCGGCGGGGCCGGGTGGCGCAGGCCATCCGCACGGTCGTGCGCGCCGCCGCCGCCGCCGAGGGCCGCGACGTCTCGGTCGACATCGTCGACTGACGACGTCGGTGCCGCCGGACCGCCTCGAGGTCGGGCGGATCGTCCGAGCCCACGGGCTGCGGGGCCAGGTCGTGGTGGAGCTGGTGAGCAACCGGCCGGAGCGGGTCGCGCCCGGAGCCGAGCTGACCACGCCCGACGGCCGGTGCCTGGTGGTCCTGCGCGCCGGGCCGGCTTCGCCGTCGGGCGGGCGGCAGCGCTACCTGGTCGCCTTCGACGGGCTCGCCGACCGCGAGAGCGCCGAGTCCCTGCGGGGCGTGGTGCTGAGCGGTGAGCCGATCGCGGACCCCGAGGCGCTGTGGGTGCACGAGCTGATCGGCTCCGCCGTGCGCGACGTCGCCGGTGCGCCGCTCGGGACGGTGGTGGCCATCGAGGCCAACCCCGCCAGCGACCTGCTGGTCCTCGACGGGGGCGCCCTGGTGCCGCTGCGCTTCGTCGTCGAGCAGCGGCCCGGCGAGGTGGTCGTCGACCCCCCCGAGGGACTGCTCGACCTCTGAGACCGGTCCCCGACGCCATGCGCATCGACATCCTGACCATGTTCCCGGAGCTGGTGGCCCCCTGGCTCGACGCCAGCCTGATCGGCAGGGCCCGCCGGGGTGGTCGGCTCGACCTGCGGGTCCACGACCTGCGGGCGGGAGCCGACGACCCGCACCGGTCCCTCGACGACGCCCCCTTCGGCGGGGGTGCGGGGATGGTGCTGGCACCCGAGCCGGTGTGGCGGGCCGTGGAGCAGGCGGCGCCGGCCCGTCCGCTGCTGCTGCTGTCGCCGAGCGGGCGGCCTTTCACCCAACGCTGGGCCGAGGACCTGGCGGCCGGCGGATCCCTGGGGCTGCTCTGCGCCCGCTACGAGGGCGTCGACCAGCGCATCGCCGACCACCTGGTGGACGGGGAGGTCAGCCTCGGGGACTTCGTGCTCGCCGGTGGTGAGGTCGCCGCCCTCGCCGTGGTGGAGGCCGTGTGCCGGCTGGTGCCCGGTGTGATGGGCAACGAGGCGTCGGCGCGCGAGGAGAGCTTCGCCGAGGGGCTGCTCGAGTACCCCCACTACACCCGCCCCGCCGAGTTCCGCGGCTGGGCGGTCCCCGAGGTGCTGCGCTCCGGGGACCACGGTCGGGTGGACCGCTGGCGGCGGGCGCAGGCCCTGGTCCGCACCGCCCGCCGGCGCCCCGACCTGCTGGCCGCCCGCGGCGGGCTCTCCGACGCCGACCGGGCCGTGCTCGCCGAGTTCGGGATGCTCGGCGAGCTCGACGGGACCGGCCCGGTGGTCGCTCGGGGTGAGGATCCTCTATCCTGAAGAGTCCCCTTCCCGCCAGGAGCCACCGCGCCATGAACCCGACCGACGTCGTCGACCAGGACAGCCTGCGCACCGACATCCCCGACTTCGCCCCCGGCGACGCCCTCAAGGTGCACGTGCGCGTGGTGGAGGGCAACCGGGAGCGCATCCAGGTCTTCCAGGGCTCGGTCATCCGCCGCCAGGGCTCCGGGGTGCGGGAGACCTTCACCGTCCGCAAGGTGAGCTTCGGCGTCGGCGTGGAGCGGACCTTCCCGGTCCACTCGCCGGTGATCGCCAAGATCGAGCCGGTCACCCGCGGCGACGTCCGCCGGGCGAAGCTGTACTACCTGCGGGAGCGCACCGGCAAGGCCGCCAAGATCAAGGAGAAGCGGCAGGTCACCGCCTCCTGAGGGGGCCGCCGCCGCCGGCGGCGTGCCGCTGACGAGGTCGATACGGCTAGGAGGCTTTCGCCCGATATTCCTCGATCGCTTCGACGGGCACGTGGGCGATGCCCTTCACCATCTCGAAACGGATCTTCCGCTCGTGCACGAGCCGGAGCAGATCCTTGGTCGGGATCCCCAGGCGGCGAGCAGCTTCGGATGCCCTGAG
>DASSZM010000136.1:0-4790 GCA_035702855.1 Acidimicrobiales bacterium
TCGCCGCCGGCGGTGAGGGCGTCGAGGAAGCTGCCGTCGGTGCCGGTGAGCACCGAGAAGTCGTCGGTGGCGGCGGTCAGGCGGGTGGTGCGGGTGAGGTGCTCGAGGTCGCCGCTCGAGTCCTTGGTGCCGACGATGCGCGGGTGGCCGGCGAGCTCGGCGACGACCTCGGGGTCGAGCGACACCTTCGTGAACCGGGGGATGTTGTAGAGCACCAGGGGAAGGGCGGCGGCGTCGGCGACGGCGGTGAAGTAGCGGACCACCTCGGCCGGGCCGAGGGGGTAGTACCACGGCGGGGGGAGGAGCACCGCCGAGGCGCCGGCGCCGGCGAGCGCCTCGATCTCGCCGAGCGCCGCCGTCGCCGTCGGGGCGGGGACGCCGGGGACGAGCCACTGGTCGGCGGTCAGCCGGGCCCGCACCGCCCCGGCCAGCTCGACGCGCTGCTCGGGGGAGAGGAGGGGCCCCTCGCCGGTCGAGCCCCCCGGGGCGATCCCGGCGAGCGGGGCGGCCAGGACGTGGTCGAGCAGCCGGTCCAGGCCGGCGCGATCCAGGCGGCCGGCAGCGTCGAGGGGGGTGACGAGGGCGGGCAGCACGCCGCGGATCGAGGGCACGGGTCGGGACCTTACGCCGCCGCCCGCCGGCGCCGGTACCCTTTCCGCCCGTGCCGATGAGCGTCGTCGTCACCCAGCGGGTGCACGAGGCGCAGCTCGACCGGCTGCGCTCCGCCGGGCTGGACGTGGTGGGGCCGCTGGCGGACGGGCCGCCCCCGCGCGCCGAGCTGCTCGCCGCCGCCCGGGGCGCCGGCGCCCTCCTCACCCTGCTCACCGACCGGGTGGACGCCGAGCTGCTCGACGCCGCCCCGTCGCTGCGGGTCGTCGCCAACGTCGCCGTCGGCTACGACAACATCGACGTCGCCGGGGCCGCCGCCCGGGGGGTGCTCGTGACCAACACCCCGGGGGTCCTGACCGAGGCGACTGCCGACCTGGCGATGGGCCTCCTGCTGGCCGTCGCCCGGCGGATCCCGGAGGCCGACGCGGCGGTGCGCGACGGGCGCTTCCCGCCGTGGGGGCTGTTCCAGGAGCTCATCGGTTCCGACGTCGCCGGCGCCCGCCTCGGGATCGTCGGCCTCGGCAGGATCGGGCGGGCGGTGGCCCGGCGCGCCGCCCTCGGGTTCGGGATGCACGTGCTGTACGCCGGCGGTGCCCCGGACCCGTCCGACGCCTGGGCGGGTGGCGCCGAGGCGGTGGGCTTCGAGGAGCTGCTGGCGCGGGCCGACTTCGTGAGCCTCCACGCCCCGCTGACCCCGGCGACCCGGCACCTCGTCGACGAGGCCGCCCTCCGGGCGATGCAGCCGGGGGCGGTGCTGGTCAACACCGCTCGCGGCCCGCTGGTCGACGAGGCCGCCCTGGCCCGCGCCCTGAGCGGGGGATGGATCGCCGGTGCCGGCCTCGACGTCTTCGAGCGGGAGCCGGAGGTGGAGGCGGCGCTGCTGGCCAGCCGGCGTGCGGTGCTCACCCCGCACCTGGGGAGCGCGACGGCGCGGACCCGGCTGCGGATGTGCGCCACGGCGGTCGACAACGTCCTCGCCGTCGCCGCCGGTTCGGTGCCGCCGAACCTGGTGGCCCACCGCTGAGATCGGGGCCGGGGGAAAGGCCCCGCCGCTCCCGGCGGGCGTGGGGGCCGGGGCTCCGGCCCGGCGGTCAGCGCGGGTTGGAGTAGATGCGCTGGGGCGCGACGAGCACGGCCGTGCGGCGCTCCTCGCGCATGACCCGGTCGAACTCGTCCCAGTCGTCGTGGGTGCCGCCCGCCGCCCGGAACACCTCCCGCACCAGCTCCGGCACCGCCGCTGGATCCACCCCCGCGAGCTCGTCGTCGGGGCCGCACAGCTCGGTCGGGCCCTCGACGGCGATCCACTGCCAGCCGTTGCGCCAGACGACGGTGGCGTGCGGGCGGTGGTGGAGGTTGGCGAGCTTCGCCCGCCCGTAGGTCACGAAGGCGACGACCCGCTCGCCGGACACGGGATGGGCCAGCACCCCGGCGTTGACGACCGACGCCTGCGCCGTCCCGTCCGCCCGGGTCGTGGCGACGACCGCCAGGTGGTGCTCGGGGGCGGCCAGGGACTCGACGTCCGACAGGTCCATGCGGCGCACGGTAGTCCCGAGGCGGGCGGCGGTCCGCCCCGGGAGGCGCCGCCCGGTCAGCAGGGCCGCTCGGTGACCTGCCGGGCGTCGCCGGTCCCGCCGGCGAGCACCGGGTGGCCGGGCGCCGGCCAGGCGGCCACCAGCGCCCCGAGGGCGAGCACCGGCACGAGCAGGGCGAGGAACATCGCCCGCAGCCCGGCCACCGCCACCAGCCCGCCGAGGACCGCCGGGAGCACCACGGTGACGCCCGACGTCCACGCCGAGAAGGCGGCGTTGGCCCGGGCCAGCTCGGCCGGCGGGGTCTCCTCGGCGATGAGCCCCAGCGCCAGCGGGAAGACCAGGCCGTGGGGGACCCCGAGGATGGCGAGGGCGACGAACAGCACGGGGACGGACCCGCCGAGGGCGAGGAGGCCGACCCCGAGGACCGTGAGGGCGGCGATGGCGCCGACGGCCGCCTTCGGGCGGCGGAGCTCGAAGCCGGCGGTGAGGGCCACGCGGGTGGCGAGCGACACCACGAAGAAGACGCTGATGCCGAGCTGGGCGCCGTCGGGGTGCAGGCCGTAGAGCCGCTCGGCGGCGATCACCCCGAAGCTGATGACCGCCACGAACGGCACCTGGTAGAGCAGCTGGGCCACCGTCGCCAGCCGCCAGCCCGGGCGCCGCCACGGCGACGTCGCCAGCGGGGCGCGCTCGGCCGGGGCAGCGGCCGCCGCCGTCGCCGGTCGCCCGCCGCCGGCGATCCCCGGCTCCGGCGGGGCGGGACCGGGCCGGCGCCGGGAGGCCGGCAGCACGGCGATGCCCAGCGCCGGCAGGGCGGCGAAGGCCAGCAGCGTGAGGGGGAGCGAGTTGCCGCTCGCGTGGAGGAGGGCGGAGTCGGCCAGCGGGCCGAGGGTCAGGCTGACCGAGAGGGCGACGGCCAGCCCGGCGAGCCGGCGGGGTGCCGAGGCGCCGGGGTGCTGACCGACCAGGGTGCTGAGGCTGGGCATCGTCAGCCCCCCGCCGGCGCCGAGCAGGCAGGCGCCGGCGACGAGCACGCCGAGCGAGCGCGCCGAGGCGAGGACGGGGAACGACGCCGCCGTCACCGCCAGCCCCACCGCCATCCAGCGGCGGACCGTGCGGGCGACGGCCATCCGCCCGAGCAGCACCGTCGCCGCCACCGACATCCCGCCGCTCAGGGCGATGACGCCGCCGAGCACCGCCGCCCGCAGGTGCAGGTCGGCCTCGCCGAGGGGCGCCAGGCTGGTCTGGGCCACGTTCTGGGCGGCCCGGAACAAGAAGGCGACGCCGTACAGGGCCAGCAGCGTGGTCGGCCGGCGGGCGAGCGCCGCCACGGCCGAGGGCAGCACCCGCCGAGCGGACCGACCTCCTGGGGCGGCGGGACGCACCCGCCCAGTGTGACCGTGGGCGGGCGGGAAGCGACAGCCGGCGCCGGGTCACCGCCCGGCACGCCGCGGTGGGACATCCTGGGGCGGTGCTCTACGACCCGACGATCTACCGGGGCTCCGCAGCGCACTACCGGGTGGGGCGGCCCCCGTACTCGCCCGAGCTCGAGGCGGCGCTGACCCGGGAGCTCGGCCTCGACGGGCGGGGCCGGCTGCTCGACGCCGGGTGCGGCCCCGGGATCCTCACGCTGCGCCTGGCGCCGCTGTTCGAGGAGGCGGTCGGCCTGGACCCGGACGGGGACATGCTCGCCGAGGGGCGCCGGGCGGCCGGCGAGGCCGGCACCGGCGGGATCCGCTGGGTGCAGGCCCGGGCGGAGGACCTGCCGGCGGCGGCGCCCGGCCCGTACCGGCTGGTGAGCTTCGGGCAGTCGTTCCACTGGACCGACCAGCGGCGCACGGCGGAGGCCGTCTACGAGCTGCTGGCGCCGGGCGGGGCGCTGGCCCTGGTCGCCCCGTCCGTGCACGGCCGGCCGCGACCGCAGAGCCCGGGCCCGCCGCCGATCCCGCACGCCGAGCTCACCGCCCTCGTGCGGGCCTACCTGGGTCCGTGGCGCCGCGCCGGGCAGGGCCTCGCCCGGGCGCGCGCCGGGCGCGTGGAGGAGGTGCTGGCTTCCAGCCGGTTCGGGGCGCCGGAGGTGCACCACCTCCCCGGGATCCCCGACCTGGTCCGTGACGCCGAGAGCGTCCTGTCCGGCTACCTGTCCATGTCGTGGGCGGCCCCGCACCTGTTCGGGGAGCGGCTGGCCGGGTTCACCCGCGAGGCGCGGGCGCTGCTCGCCGCCCGCTCGCCCGACGGGGTGTTCTGGGACTGGCCGGGCGACACCGTGCTGCTCCTGGCCCGCCGGCCGGCGTAGGGACCCGCCGGTCGAGGGCCGGGGCGACCCCTGCCGTAGATTCGAGCCATGCGCGTCCAGGCGAGGCCCGAGATCGAGGTCCCCCAGCCGTCGTTCCTCTTCGACCTCGACGGCACCCTCGTCGACTCGGTGTACCAGCACGTCATCGCCTGGCAGGAGGCGCTGGAGGAGTGCGGGGTCCCGCTGTCGGTGTGGCGGATCCACCGGCGGATCGGCATGAGCGGCGGGCTGTTCCTCAACGCCCTGCAGCGCGAGACCGGCAGGCAGCTCGACGCCGCCACCCTCGAGCGGCTCTCGGCCCTCCACGCCAGCCACTACCTCCGCCACGCCGCCTCCGTGGTGCCGCTGCCCGG
>DASSZM010000202.1:0-22776 GCA_035702855.1 Acidimicrobiales bacterium
AAAGGCGGCCCTTCCCCGGCGCAGGTGTGAGCGTTTCCCTGCTCCCCCTAGGCTGGCGGGCATGGCCAGCGAGGAGCGGCAGACGGACTCCGGCATCACGGTCCGTGCGGTGTACGGGCCCGACGACCTCGCCGGCTGGGACCCGGGCGAGCGGCTCGGCTCGCCCGGCGAGGCCCCCTTCACCCGCGGCATCCACCCCACCATGTACCGGGGTCGGCCGTGGACGATCCGCCAGTACTCCGGCTTCGGGACCGCCGAAGCCACCAACGAGCGGTGGCGGCTGCTGCTCGCCGGCGGCGGCACCGGCCTGTCGTGTGCCTTCGACCTGCCCACCCAGATGGGCTACGACTCCGACCACCCCCGCGCCGAGGGGGAGGTCGGGCGCGTCGGGGTGGCCATCGACTCCATCGACGACATGCGGGTCCTGCTCGGCGGGCTCCCCCTCGACCGGGTCACGACGTCGATGACCATCAACGCCACCGCCGCCATCCTGCTGCTGTTGTACCAACTGGTCGGCGAGGAGCAGGGGGTGGACCCGGCGAAGCTCGGCGGCACGATCCAGAACGACATCCTGAAGGAGTACGTCGCCCGGGGCACGTACATCTTCCCCCCGCGGCCGTCGATGCGGATCGTCACCGACATCTTCGCCTACTGCCGGGAGCACCTCCCGTCGTGGAACACGATCTCGATCTCCGGCTACCACATCCGGGAGGCGGGATCGACGGCGGTGCAGGAGGTGGCCTTCACGCTCGCCAACGGCATCGCCTACGTGCAGGCGGCGGTCGACGCCGGTCTCGACGTCGACGAGTTCGCCCCCCGCCTCAGCTTCTTCTGGAACGCCCACAACAACCTCTTCGAGGAGGTCGCCAAGTTCCGGGCGGCACGGCGCATGTGGGCGCGGATCATGCAGGAGCGCTTCGGTGCCCGTGACCGCCGCAGCCTCCTGCTGCGGTTCCACACCCAGACGGGCGGCTCCACCCTGACCGCCCAGCAGCCGGACAACAACGTGGTCCGGGTGACCCTGCAGTCCCTGGCCGCCGTGCTCGGCGGCACGCAGAGCCTGCACGCCAACGGCTTCGACGAGGCGCTCGGCCTGCCCACCGAGCGTGCCGCCCGCCTGGCCCTGCGGACCCAGCAGGTGATCGCCCACGAGTCCGGGGTCACCGACACCGCCGACCCGCTGGGCGGCTCCTACTTCGTGGAGTCGCTGACCGACGCCGTGGAGGCGGGCGCCTGGGAGTACCTCGGGAAGATCGACGGCATGGGCGGGGCGGTGGCTGCCATCGAGGCCGGCTACATCCAAGACGAGATCGAGCAGGCCGCCTTCGAGTACGCGACGGCGGTCGACCGCGGCGACAAGGTCGTCGTGGGCGTCAACCGCTTCGTCGAGGACGAGGGGGCACCGGCCGACGTCTTCCCGATCGACCCCGCCCTGCAGGCCCACCAGGTCGAGCGGGTGCGCCGCACCCGGGCGTCCCGCGACGGTGCCGCCGTCGAGGCCGCCCTCGCCGACGTGGCTGCCGCCGCCCGCGGGACCCACAACCTGCTCGTCCCCATGAAGGAGGCGCTGCGCCGCCGGGCGACCCTCGGCGAGGTCAGCGACGTCCTCCGGAAGGAGTTCGGTGTCCACCACCCCGCCCGCTGACCGCCCGACCGAGGACGGCCGATGACGACCGAACGGCACACCCGCCTCGTCGTCATCGGCGGTGGTCCCGGCGGTCACTCCGCCGCCAGCACGGCCGCCCGGCTCGGCGCCGACGTCACCCTGATCGAGAAGGACGTCTACGGCGGCGCCGCCCACCTGTGGGACTGCATCCCCTCCAAGACGATGATCGCGACCGGTGGGGCGCTCACCTTCGCCCAGCGGATCACCGGGATGGGCCTCGAGCAGCTCGACGCCCACCTCGACCAGTCCGCCCAGCGGCGCCGGGTCGACCGGATCGAGGGCTACCTCAACGGGCAGGTCGTGCAGCTCCTCGAGAGCCAGGGCGTGCGCATGCTGAAGGGCGTCGGGCGGCTCAAGGGCCCGCACGAGGTGGTGGCCGAGACGGCGACCGGCGTGGAGGAGATCGACGCCGACGCCGTGGTCATCGCCACCGGCACCCGCCCCCGGATCCCCGGGTGGGCCGAACCCGACGGTGACCGCATCCTCACCACCCGCCAGGCCTACCCGCCTCCGTCGATCCCCGAGCACCTCGTGGTGATCGGCTCGGGGGTGACCGGCGTCGAGTTCGTGCACATGTTCTCCGCCTTCGGGGCCAAGGTGACGCTCATCGTCAGCCGCCAGCAGGTGCTGCCCAGCAAGGACCCCGAGGTGGCGGCGGCGCTGGAGGACAACCTCCTGCGGCGGGGCGTCCGGTTGTTCAAGGGCGCGCGGGCGGAGATGATCCAGCGCACCGACGACGGCGGCGTCGCCGTCGCCTGCGACGACGGCCGGGTCGCCCTCGGCAGCCACGCCCTGTTCTGCATCGGCTCGATCCCCAACTCCGACGGGCTCGGGCTCGAGTCCGCCGGCGTGGACCTCGACCGTGGGGGCTACGTCGTCGTCAACCAGCACTGCCAGTCCAACGTGCCCCACATCTACGCCGCCGGCGACGTGTCCGGCAAGCTGCCGCTCTCGTCGGTGGCGTCGATGCAGGGGCGCAAGATCGCCGAGCACGCGATGGGGTTGCACACCCGCGAGCACCAGCACATCGACTACGACAAGGCCGCTTCCGCCATCTTCACCGAGCCGGAGATCGCCGACGTCGGCCTGGCGGAGACGGAGGCCTTCGCCAGCGGCCGCAAGATCCGGGTCACCAAGGTGCCCTACCAGTCGACGGCCAAGGCGCTCATCAACGACGACCCGGGCGGCTTCGTCAAGATCGTCTCCGACCCCGCCACCGGCGTCGTGCTCGGCGGGTCCATCGTCGGTCGCCACGCCGCCGAGCTGATCTCGGTGATCGCGCTGGCGGTGACCGCCCACCTGAAGGTGAGCGACATCGTCGAGAGCTGCCTCGTGCACCCCACGCTCTCGGAGGCGCTGGCGGACGCCGCCGAGTAGCGGCGCCGGCCCGCCCGCCGGCCCCGACGGGCGGACACCGCTGCGGGTCCGCTCGTAGCGTGGGCGGCCGTGACCGAGACGACGACGCCCGGCCGGCGGGTCCGTCGCGGTCCGCCGGCGCACCGGCAGCGGCGCCGGCCGGGGTACCGCCCGGACATCGAGGGCCTGCGGGCCGTGGCCGTGGTCGCCGTGGTCGCCTACCACGCCCACGTCGGGTTCCTCTCCGGCGGCTACGTCGGCGTCGACGTCTTCTACGTGATCTCCGGCTTCCTCATCACCGACCTGTTGTGGCGGGAGCTCGACCGCGACGGGCGCATCTCCCTGCGGGAGTTCTACGCCCGGAGGGCTCGGCGCCTGCTGCCGGCGGCCATGCTCGTCCTGGTCGTCACCGTGGTGGCCTCGCTGGCGTGGCTGCCCCCGCTCGAGGTGCAGACGGTCTGGAAGGACGGCCTCGCCTGCGCCCTCTACGTGGGCAACTACCGCTTCACCCTCGAGCAGACCAACTACCTCGCCGCCTCGCCGTCGGCGTCACCCTTCCTCCACTACTGGTCCCTCGGGGTGGAGGAGCAGTTCTACCTGGTGTGGCCGTTGCTGCTCATCGGGGCCCTGCTGTGGCGCCGGCACCGGCCGGGCCGGGGCGCCTCGCCGCGCCGCCGGGCCGCCGGCGCGCTCGCGCTGCTCTGCGTCGTGTCGTTCGGGCTGTCGCTGTGGCTCACCCGCGCCGACGAGCCGGTCGCCTTCTTCTCGCTCCCGACCCGGGCCTGGGAGCTCGGCCTCGGCGGGTTGCTGGCCCTCGGGGCACCGGGCCTCCGGCGGGCGCTCGGCCGGGCGCCGGTGGCCGCCGCCGCCATCGGGTGGGCGGGGGCGGCGGCGATCGTGGCCGGCTGTCTGGCGTTCGGGCCGTCCACCCCCTTCCCCGGGACCGCCGCCCTGCTGCCGGTGCTCGGCGCCGGGGCGGTGATCGCCGGCGGTCTGGCGGCGGGTGCCGGCGGCCCGGTGGCGCTGCTCGGCACCGCCCCCTTCCGCGCCGGGGGGCGCATCTCCTACTCGTGGTACCTGTGGCACTACCCGGTGCTGATCCTGGCGCCCTACGCCCTCGGCCGGGTCGTGCCCGAGTGGGGCGACGTTGCCCTTGCCGTCGGCAGCGGGCTGCTGGCCGCGCTCACCTACCGGCTGGTCGAGCGTCCGGTGCGCTCCGCCCCCCGCCTCACGCGCAGCCCGGCCCGGTCGCTGCGCGCCGGGCTGGCCCTGTCGGGGGCCGGGATCCTCGCCTGCGGGGCGGTCGCCCTGGCGGTGCCGGGCGTCGCCGGCCACGGGAGGGCGCCGGTCGCCGCCATCCACGCCCCGTCGCCGTCGAGGGTCGTCCCCCCGGCCGCCGGCACCCGGACGGTCGACCGGCCGACGACGCCGCCGACCACCGTGGCGCCGGCGGTCGCCGCCGCCCGCTCCGCCGCCGCCCAGGTGGAAGCGGCGCTCGCCGGTGCCGTCCGCACCCGGATGGTCCCGGCCAACCTCGACCCACCCCTCTCCTCGGCGGCCGCCAGTGAGCCCCCGCCGGACTACGCCGGCTGCCTCCTCGGCTTCACCCAGGTGGCCGAGCCGACCTGCCTGTTCGGCGACGCCACGGGGACCCGCTCGATCGTGCTGTTCGGCGACTCCCACGCCGCCATGTGGTTCCCGGCGGTCGACCGCTACGCCCGGGCCCACCACGAGCGGCTCTACGTGTGGACCAAGGCCGCCTGCCCCCCGGTGGACATCCCGCTGTTCAGCCCCGACCTGGGTCGGACCGACACCGAGTGCGCCGCCTGGCGCGCCGGGGTGGTCGCCCGCATCGCTGCGCTCCACCCGACGATGGTCATCCTCGGCATCGCCCCCAACTACGACGCCGCCTACGGCGTGGTCCAGGACGGCCCGGCGTGGAACCGCGGCCTGCAGCAGGCGATCCGTGCCGTCGAGGCCAGCGGGGCGACCCCGGTGGTGATGGGCTCGATCCCCTCCCCACCCGACGACATCCCGGCCTGCCTGTCCGCCCACCCCGACGCCGTCGCCCGCTGCGACTTCCCCCGGATCGGGCACCGCATCTCCGGCGGCGGTCTCGACGGCAACGACCAGCCCGGCCTCGGGGCCGAGGCCCGTGCCGTGCGCGCCGCCGGCGGCCACTACGTCGACGTCGAATCGTGGTTCTGCGGGGCGTCGTCGTGCCCGGTGGTGGTCGACAACCTGCTGGTCTACCGCGACAACAGCCACATCACCGTGCCGTGGGCGACCTACCTGGCGCCGCTCGTCGACGACGAGCTCGCCCTGGCCGTCAGCCGATGACGGCGACGACGTCGCCGGCCCCGACGGCGTCGCCGGGGGAGACCCGCACCTCCTGCACGGTCCCGGCCGTCTCGGCGGCGATGTTGTTCTCCATCTTCATCGCCTCGAGCACGACGACGGGCTGACCGACCTCGACGTCCTGGCCGGGGGACACGAGCACCTTGACGATCGTGCCCTGCATCGGCACCGTGACCGTGCCGCTGCCGGCGGCGCCCCCCTTGGCGCCTGCGCCGCCGGCCGCCTTCGGCCGGGGGCGGGCGGCGGCGGTCGCCGGCGGGTCGGCGGTCTCCGGCACCCAGAGCCGGACGCTGTAGCGCCGCCCGTCGACCTCGACATCGACGTCGCGCCGGACCCGGGGCTCGGCGCCGTCGGCCGGGTCGGCCGGCGCCGCCGGGGCGGAGCTCACGCCGCTCAGGTCGAGCTGCTGCTCGACCCAGTTGGTGGAGTGGCGGACCTCGACGAAGTCGGGGTGGGCGAGGATGACCTGGTCGGCGGGCACCGTGGTGGCCACGCCCTCGATCACCAGCTCGTCGAGGGCGCGCAGCATCCGCCGGCGGGCGGACTCGCGGTCCGGGCCCCACGTCACCAGCTTGGCGATGAGGTTGTCGTAGTACTGGCTGACGGTGTCATCCTCGTCGTAGCCGGCGTCGGTGCGCACGCCGTAGCCGTCGGGGCGGTAGAAGCGGGTGATCGTGCCGGGCGACGGCAGGAACCGGCCGCCGGCCGGGTCCTCGGCGTTGAGCCGCACCTCGAAGGCGTGCCCCCTCAGGACGACCTCCTCCTGGGTGAAGGGGAGGGGCTCGCCGTCGGCGATGGCCAGCTGCAGGGCGACCAGGTCACGGCCCACCACCTGCTCGGTGACGGGGTGCTCGACCTGGAGGCGGGTGTTCATCTCCAGGAAGTAGAAGTCGCCGTCCTGGTAGATGAACTCGACGGTGCCGGCGTTGTGGTAGCCGCAGGCCAGCGCCACCTTCACCGCCGCGGCCCCCATGGCGTCGAGTGTCGCCGCCGGGATGCCGGGGGCGGGTGCCTCCTCGATCAGCTTCTGGTGGCGCCGCTGGGCCGAGCAGTCGCGGGTGCCGAGGTGCACGCAGTTGCCGTGGTGGTCGGCGAAGACCTGCACCTCGACGTGCCGGGGCCAGGTGAGGTAGCGCTCCAGGTAGCTCTCGGAGCGGCCGAAGGCCTTCTCGGCCTCACGCTGGGCCGACTCCAGGGCCTCGGCGGCCTCCGCCGCCGAGGCGACGACCCGCATGCCGCGACCACCGCCGCCGTAGGCGGCCTTGATGGCGACGGGCCAGCCGTGCTCCTCGCCGAAGGTGATCACGTCGTCCGCCGAGCGGATCACCTCGGTGGTGCCCGGCACCCCGGCGACCCCCGCCTTGGCGGCGGCGATCCGCGAGCTGATCTTGTCGCCCATGACCTCGATGGCCTCGGGGGGCGGTCCGATCCACCGGAGGCCGGCGGCGGTCACGGCCCGGGCGAAGTCGGCGTTCTCGGAGAAGAACCCGTAGCCGGGGTGGACGGCGTCCGCCCCGCTCCGGGCGGCCGCGTCGAGTATCCGGCCGGTGTCGAGGTAGCTCTCGGCCGCCGTCCGGCCGCCGAGGGCGTACGCCTCGTCGGCGAGGCGCACGTGCAGCGCCTCGCGATCGAGCTCGGAGTAGACGGCGACCGTCCCCACGCCGAGCTCCCGGCAGGTGCGGATGACGCGGACGGCGATCTCGCCGCGGTTGGCGATCAGGACCTTGCTCGGCACGGCAGGGCAGTCTGGCACCCATGGACCTCTCCGGGCGAGTTGTTCGCGAACTGGCTGCCACGACCCGCTTCGGCGACCTTCGCCCGGTGGGGGAGACCGACTCGACCAACCGCGTCGTCGCCGACCTGGCGCGCGCCGGCGCGCCGGAGGGTGTGGTCGTCGTGGCCGACCACCAGACCGCCGGTCGCGGCCGGCTGGGCCGGCGCTGGGAGTCGCCGCCCGGCAGCGGCCTGCTGGTCTCGGTCCTGCTCCGGCCCGCCGGGCTGGCCCCGCAGCGGCGCCACCTGGTGACCTCGGCGGTCGGGCTGGCCGCGGCCGAGGCGTGCCGCGAGGTCGCCGGGTTCACCCCGGCGCTCAAGTGGCCCAACGACCTGCTCGTGGGGGACCGCAAGCTGGCGGGCATCCTGGCCGAGGGGGCCGGCGACGCCGTCGTGGTCGGGCTCGGCGTCAACGTGTCGGCCGCCCCGCCCGGCGGGGTGAGCGCCGAGGAGGCGGCCGGGCGCCCCGTCGAGCGGGAGGAGCTGCTCGCGGCCACGTTGCGGGCGCTCGAGGCGCGCTGCGGGCACTGGGACGCCGTGGCCCACGAGTACGCCGCCACCTGCGCCACCGTCGGCCGGCGGGTCCGGGTCGAGGACGCCGCCGGGGTGCGGGCGGGCACCGCCGTCGGGATCGACGACGGCGGCCACCTCCTGGTGGACTTCGGCGGGGGGGCGACCGAGGCGCTGAGCGCGGCCGACGTGTTCCACCTGCGGCCCGATCGGTAGCCTGCGGCGGCGTGAGAGCCCTGATCCTGTGCGGGGGGGCGGGCACCCGGCTGCGGCCGATCACCCACACCCGCGCCAAGCAGCTGGTGCCGGTCGCCAACAAGCCGATCCTGTTCTACGGGCTGGAGGCGATCGCGGCCGCCGGCATCAAGGAGGTCGGCATCGTCGTGGGTGACACGGCCGCCGAGGTCGAGGCCGCCGTCGGCGACGGGTCGGCCTGGGGCTTCGACGTGACCTACATCCCCCAGGATGCCCCCCGCGGGCTGGCCCACTGCGTGCTGATCGCCCGCGACTTCCTCGGCGACGACGACTTCGTGCTCTACCTGGGCGACAACCTGCTCGAGCAGGACCTGCGCTCGTTCGTCGAGCGCTTCGAGGCGGCCCGGGCCGCCGCCCTCGCCCCGCCCCTCACCGGTGCCGTGGAGGAGCCGGCCGCCGCCCAGATCCTCCTGATGCAGGTCCCCGACCCCCACCAGTTCGGGGTGGCCGAGCTCGACGCCGCCGGCCGGGTCGTGCGCCTGGTCGAGAAGCCGGCCGACCCGCCGTCCGACCTCGCCCTCGTCGGGGTGTACCTGTTCGACCGCACCATCCACGAGGCGGTGGCGTCCATCGCCCCCTCCGCCCGTGGGGAGCTGGAGATCACCGACGCCATCCAGTGGCTCATCGACCACGGCCACCGGGTGCGCACGGAGGTCCTCGAGGGCTGGTGGATCGACACCGGCAAGCTCACGCCCCTCCTCGAGGCCAACCGGCTGCTGCTGGAGAAGCTCGACGCGCGCGTGGACGGCGACGTCGACGCCGACTCCCGCCTCGACGGCCGGGTCGTGGTCGAGGCCGGCGCCCGGCTCGTCCGCTCCCACGTGCGGGGGCCGGCGGTGATCGGCGAGGGCACGCAGATCGTCGACTCCTTCGTGGGGCCCTTCACCGCCATCGGCCGGCGCTGCCGGGTGGAGCGCTCCGAGGTCGAGCACTCGGTGCTCCTCGACGACAGCGCCGTCCTCGACGCCGGCCGAATCGAGGACTCCCTGCTCGGCCACCACGTCCGCGTGACCCGCAGCGAGCAGCGCCCGCGGGCGACGCGGCTCATGGTCGGCGACCACAGCCAGGTCGCCCTCGGCTGATCCCACCCGCCCGGCCCTCGTCGCCCGGTCGCATAGCCTCGCGGCCCATGCACCTGTTGGTCACCGGCGGGGCCGGGTTCATCGGTTCCAACTACACCCGTTGGGTCCTCGAGCACACCGACGACCACGTCACCGTCTACGACGCCCTGACCTACGCCGGCAACCGCTCGACGCTGCGCGACGTGGAGGAGCGCTGGCCCGACCGGTTCCGCTTCGTGCAGGGCGACGTGTGCGACCGGGAGGCGTTCGAGGCGGCGGCCCGGGGCTGCGACGGCGTCCTGCACTTCGCCGCCGAGAGCCACGTCGACCGCTCCATCGCCGGCCCGGATGCCTTCGTGCTCACCAACTGCCTCGGCACCAACACGGTGATGCAGGCGTGCCGGGACCTCGGGATCGGCCGCGTCCTCCACGTCGGGACCGACGAGGTCTACGGGTCCGTGGAGGCGGGGCGCTCCCGGGAGGGCGACCCGCTCGCCCCCCGGTCGCCCTACAGCGCCTCCAAGGCCGGTTCGGACCTGATCGCCCTCTCCTACCACTCGACCTACGGCCTGCCGGTGGTGGTCACCCGCAGCGCCAACAACTTCGGGCCGTGGCAGTACCCGGAGAAGGTGATCCCCCTCTTCGCCACCAACCTCCTCGACGGGGGGCGGGTGCCGCTGTACGGCGACGGGCTCAACCAGCGCGACTGGCTGCACGTGGAGGACAACTGCGCCGCCGTCGACCTGGTGTTCCGCCGGGGGGCGGTGGGCGAGATCTACAACGTCGGCGCCGGGGCGGAGATCACCAACCGGGAGCTCACCGAGCGGCTGCTCGCCCTCGTGGGCGCCGGCCCCGACCGCATCGAGATGGTCGCCGACCGCCTCGGCCACGACCGCCGCTACGCCCTGGACACCTCCCGTATCCGGGCACTCGGCTGGAGCCCGGCACGCTCGCTCGAAGACGCCCTCGCCGACACGGTGCAGTGGTACCGGGACAACCGCTGGTGGTGGGAGCCGCTGAAGTCGATGACCGCCGCCTCGTGAGGGTGCTGCTCACCGGGGCCGGCGGGCAGCTCGGCACCGATCTCCAGGCCGCCTTCGGGGCGCAGACCCACCACGAGCTGCTGGCGGTCGACCGCGCCCGCCTCGACGTCGGCGACCGCGACGCCGTGGCGTCGCTGGTGGGGGCCTGGGCCCCCGACCTCGTCGTCAACGCCGCCGCCTGGACCGCCGTGGACGCCTGCGAGGCGGATCCCGACCGGGCCTGGCGGGTCAACGCCCTCGGCCCGCGCCACCTCGCCGAGGCCGCCACCCGCGCCGGGGCCCACCTCGTGCACCTCTCCACCGACTACGTCTTCGACGGGACCAAGCCGGAGCCGTACGTGGAGTGGGACCCGCCGGCCCCGCTCTCGGTGTACGGGCGCAGCAAGCTCGGCGGCGAGCGGGAGGTCGCCGCCGGCTGCCCCGGCGCCACGATCGTGCGGACCTCGTGGGTGTGCGGGCCGCACGGCGCCAACATCCTCAAGACGATCCTGCGCCTGGCGGAGGGCGACCGGCCCCTGAGCTTCGTCGACGACCAGCGGGGGTGCCCCACCTTCACCGACGACCTCGCCGGGGCGGTGTACCGGCTGGGCGTGGCGCGCCGCCCCGGCGTGTTCCACGTCACCAACCAGGGGGCGACGAGCTGGTACGCCTTCGCCCGGGACGTCCTGGCCGCCGCCGGCGCCGACCCGCAGCGGGTGCAACCGATCGCCACCGCCGACCTCGACCCGCCCCGACCGGCGCCCCGCCCCGCCAACTCGGTCCTCGACAACGCCGCCCTGCGGCTCGCCGGCGACCCGCTCCTGCCCGATCACCACGAGGCGCTGGAGCGCACGATCCGCCGCATGCGGCCGTGAGCTGGTCGCCGGCGGACGTCTCCGCCGTCGTCGTCAACTACCACGCGGGTGGCCACCTCGACGCGTGCCTGGCGTCCCTGCGGGCGGCCGGGGTGGGGGAGCGCGTCGTCGTCGACAACGGCTCGGCACCGGGCGCTGCCGCCGGGGCGCGGCGCACCGACCCCGACCTGCGCTGGATCGACGCCGGCGGCAACGTCGGCTACGGCGCCGCCGCCAACCGCGGGGCGCAGGAGACCTCCCGGCCGCTGGTGCTCGTGTGCAACCCCGACGTGGTCGTCGACGCCGGCGCGGTCGAGGCGCTCGTGGCCCGCCTCGCCGCCGACCCCGGGCTCGGGCTGGTCGGCCCGCTCGTGCGCAACCCCGACGGCAGCGTCTACCCGTCGGCACGCACGTTCCCCGACCTGGTGGACGCCCTCGGCCACGGGGCCCTCGGCCTGCTCGCCCCGGGCAACCGCTTCACCGCCCGTTACCGGATGCTGGACTGGGACCACGCCCGGCCGGCGCGCGTCGACTGGGTGTCGGGGGCCTGCATCCTCGCCCGGCGCACGGCCTGGAGCGACATCGGCGGCTTCGACCCGGCGTACTTCATGTACCTCGAGGACGTCGACCTCTGCTGGCGGGCGTGGGAGGCCGGCTGGGCCGTCGGCTACGAGCCGGGTGCCACCGTGACGCACGTCCAGGGCGTGTCCGCCGGCCGCCACCCGTACCGGATGCTGCTCGCCCACCACCGCTCGCTGTGGCGCTTCGCCCGGCAGACGACCGCCGGTTCCCGGCGCCTGGTCCTGCCGGTGGTGGCCGTGGGGCTCGTCGGCCGCTTCGCCGTCGCCGTCGCCGCCCACCGCCTCTCGCCCGGCAGTGCCCGCCAGGCGATCCATCGTCCCGTCGCCGGGCCGGTACCCTGACCGCGCTATGGGCAAGGCGTCTTCCAGCAAGAAGGTGGCGCGCGTCGCCGGCACCGGCGGCGGTCGGATCAACCACAGGAGCCGCTCCTGGGGTTACACGGTCGTCATCGTCGTCATCGTCGTGCTGGGCGTCGCCCTCACCTACACCAGCCGTCGGGGCTACGTGCAGCACCTCGCCAACACGACCGCTGCCAACGCCAAGGTCGCGCCGAAGGTCGGCGGCACGCCGTGGAACGAGGCGTACGCCGTCGACGTCTGCGGCAAGTGGCAGAAGCCCATCGACAAGCCGGTGACCAAGACCGGGATCAGCACCGCCGGCAACGGCGTGATCCACATCGCCCCGAAGATCGCGGCGGCCGCCGGCAAGAACGCGACCCTCGGCGAGTTCGCCAACTCCGTCGGGATGACGCTGTCGGGCAACCAGATCCAGTTGCCCAACGGCAAGGACTACCTGAGCGGCAACAACTGCGGCTCGCAGCCCGCCGAGATCTACGTCAAGCAGTACGCCTTCGCCGGCGCCCCGACCGGCACGGTCCTCAAGCAGGATCCCCGGACGGTCCGCCTGCAGGACCAGGCGATGCTCACGATCGCCTTCGTGCCCCGCTCCGAGAAGGGCAAGATCCCGGCACCGCCCGCGAAGATCCAGAAGAACCTCGAGAAGGTCGCCGCCGCGGCGACGCCCACGACGACCACGCCGAGCATCACGATCCCGCCGACGAGCTCGACGACGGCCAAGGGCGCCACGGGCACCAAGACGTCGACGGGCACCAAGACGTCGACGGGCACCAAGTCGTCCACGGGCACCAAGACCTCCACGAGCACCAAGTCGGGCTCCACCTCCGCCTCGACCTCGCCGCCGACGACGTGAGAGCGGTGGTCCTCGTCGGGGGGATGGGCACCCGCCTGCGGCCGCTCACGCTGAGCGTCCCCAAGCAGATGCTGCCCATCGGCGGGCGGCCGATGATCGAGCACGTCGTCGAGCACCTGGCGGCCCACGGCGTCGACGAGGTCGTCCTCGCCCTCGGCTTCCGCCCCGACGCCTTCCTCGCCGCCTACCCCGACGGGCGCTGCCGGGGGGTGAAGCTGCGCTACGCCGTGGAGGCCGAACCGCTCGACACCGCCGGGGCCGTGGCCTTCGCCGCCGGGGAGGCGGGCGTCGACGAGACCTTCGTGGTGTGCAACGGCGACGTGCTCACCGACCTGGACGTCACCGAGCTGGTGGCCTTCCACCGCCGGAGCGCCGCCCTGGCCACCATCTCCCTGACCCCGGTCGAGGACCCCTCGGCGTTCGGGGTGGTGCCCACCGACGGGGACGGCCGGGTGCTGGCCTTCATCGAGAAGCCGCGACGCGAGGATGCGCCGACCAACCTCATCAACGGCGGCACCTACGTGCTGGAGCCGGAGGTCCTCGAGCGGATCCCGCCGGGGCGGCGGGTGTCGATCGAGCGCGAGACCTTCCCCGAGCTGGCGGCGACCGGCCGGCTGTACGCGCTGGCGTCCACCGCCTCCTGGCTCGACGCCGGCACCCCCGCCACCTACCTGGCCGCCAACCTCCGCCACGCCGGAGACGCCCTCCGCCCGGCCGGGGTGGACCCGGCAGCGAGCGTCGCCGGCAGCGTCCTCGCCCCCGACGCCCGGGTGGGCCCCGGCGCCCGGGTGGAGCGATCGGTGCTCATGGCCGGCGCCCGCGTCGAGGCCGGGGCGGTGGTGACCGACTCGCTGGTCGGCCCCGGCGCCCTGGTCGGCTCCGGCGCCGCGGTGACCGAGCTGAGCGTGCTCGGGGCGGGCGCCGAGGTCGCCGCCGGCCGGCGGCTGCGCGGGGCGCACCTGCCGGAGTCGTGAGGGTCCTGGTCACCGGTGGAGCCGGGTTCCTCGGCTCGCACCTGGTCGACCGCCTCCTGGCCGAGGGCCACACCGTCGACGCCGTCGACGACCTGTCGGGCGGGTCGCTCGGCAACCTGGCCGACGCCCGGGTGAGCGGGGGCCGGCTGAGCTTCCACCGCCTCGACGTCCGGGGGCCGGATCTCGCGGCGCTGCTGGGCCGCCGGCAACCGGAGCTGGTGTACCACCTCGCCCGGTTCGGGGCGGCCGGCGACGGCGCGGCGGCGGCCGGGGCCACCCTCTCGGCCGCCATGGGGCTGCTGGAGGCGGCGCGCGCGTGCGGGGCGGGCAAGGTGGTGGTCGCCCTCCCGGCCACCGAGCTGTACGCCGAGGCGTCGAGCCGGCAGCTGCCGGTGCGCGAGTCGCATCCCCTCGAGCCGCGCACCCCCGCCGGCGTGGCCGCCCGGGCGGTGCTCGACGCCCTCCGGCTCTGGCGTGAGCGCTACGACCTCGAGCACACCGCCCTGGCGTTGGGGGCGGTCTACGGCCCCCGGCAGGTGACCGGGCCGGTGGCCGCCGTCGCCGCCGCCGTGGCGCGGGGCGAGGCGTTCGAGGTGGCTGGTGACGGCCGCCGGACCGACGACTACGTCTACGTCGACGACGCCGTCGACGCCCTGGCCCGGGCGGCGGGGCGCGGCGGCGGCCTCCTCCTCAACGTCGGGACCGGGGTGGAGACGAGCGTGGTCGGCCTCGTCGGGCTCGTCGCCGCCGCGGCCCGGGCGGAGGCACAGCCCCAGCCGGCGCCGAGCGCGCCCGCCGTCCGCCGCCGCTTCGCGCTCGACCCGCAGCGGGCCGCGCTGCACCTCGGCTGGGAGCCGTGGACGCCGCTGGTGGAGGGGACCGCCGCCACCGTCGGCTGGTGGCGCAGCCGTCCGGGCTGAGCCTCAGCGAAACAGGTCCTCGCGGTGGGGCCGCACGATCTCCTCCGCCACCGACCCGTCGCGCAGCCACGCCGGGTCGACCCCCCGGACGACGGCGACCGGGATGGCGCCGGCCTTGCCCATCACGAGCTCGGCGGCGCCGGCGATCTCGTCGGCGACGCACACCTCGGTGACCGCCAGCTCCCGGCCGAGGGCGTCGACCGTGCCACGGAGGTCGACGACGCCGGCGACGCCGGCGACGCCGATGGCGACATCGGTCACGCCCCGCCGCCAGGCCCGCCCGAAGGTGTCGGAGACGATGACCCCGACCCGCACGCCGGCCCGGGCCCGCAACCCGTCGCGGATGCGCCGGGCGGAGCGGTCCGGGTCGACCGGCAGCAGCGCCGCCCATCCCGCCTCGACGTTGGACAGGTCCACCCCGGCGTTGGCGCACACGAAGCCGTGGTGGGTCTCGGTCATGATCAGGTCGCCGCGGCGGCGCAGGATCCGGGCGGACTCGCCACCGACGATGGCGGCGCGGGCGGCCCGGTCATCGGGATCGACGGGCACCAACCGGCCCTCCGCCTTGGAGACGATCTTCTGGGTGACGACGACGACGTCGCCGTCGACCAGCTCGGCGTGGGCGGTGATGTGCTCGACGAGGTCGTCGCCGGGGCGGACCTCGGGGATGCCCTCCACCGCCAGCAGCGTGAGGCTCACGCCCGGGCCCCGGCGGCGAGGACGGCCCGGGCGAGGGCGGCGGACTCCTCCGGGCCGGACATGACCGAGGGGGTCACCACGCAGCGGACGCCGGCGGCCTCGACCTCGGGCGCCAGGCCGGCGTCGGCGGGGTCGACGACGAGCGTGCCGACCCAGGGCGCCCACAGCCGGGCGACGCCGGCCACGGACGGCTCGTGGCCGAGCTCGACCAGCAGCCGGTCGGCGGGGCCCTTGAGTGCCCGGCCGGCGACGATCGGCGACACCGCCACCACCCGCTCGCGCCGCTCGGCGACGGCGTCGCCGACGCCGGGGACCGCCAGCACGGGGGCGACCGACACCAGCGGGTTGGAGGGGCAGACGACGACGAGGTCGGCGCCGGCGAGCGCCTCGAGCACACCCGGGCCGGGCCGGGCGGACTCGACGCCGGCGAAGCGGACGCCGCTGACCGGCACCTCGTGGCGGCGCCCGACGAAGTACTCCTGGAACCCGACCTCGCCCTCGCCGGCGACGGCCACCCGGGTCTCGACCCGGTCGTCGGACATGGGCAGCACCCGGACGGCGACGCCCCAGCGCCCGGCGATCTCGGCGGTGACCTCGCCGAGCCCGGCGCCCTCCACCAGGCGGGCCGTGCGGTACAGGTGGGTGCCGAGGTCCCGGTCGCCGAGGTTGAACCATGCCAGCCGCCCGTCGGAGAGGGCGCGCAGCTCGGCCATCGCCTCCCACGTCTCGCCGAGCCGGCCCCAGCCGGTGTCGGGGTTGGCGGCGCCGCCCAGCGTGTAGACGACGGTGTCGACGTCGGGGCTGATGTGGAGGCCGTGGAGGACGACGTCGTCGCCGGTGTTGACGACGGCGGTGACCTCGGCTGGGGGGACGACGGCCGTCAGCGCCCGTAGCATCCGGGCGCCGCCGACACCCCCGGCGATGGCGGTGATCATGCGGGGCACGGTACCGAGGCTGCGGTGGTCGTGGGGCCGGCGGTCCCCCCCGGTAGCATGATCGCCCCGATGCCGACCGCCGCCGTCGACGCCACCCCCCTGCTCGGACGGCGCACCGGCGTCGGCGTGGCCGTCGCCGGGATGCTCGGCGCCCTGGCGGGTGGTCGCTACGACGTGGTCGGCTACGGGCTGACCGGCACCGGGTGGCGCCGGCTGGCGGCCGAGCTGCCGGCGGGGGTGGCGACGGGGCGGGGGCCGATGCCGGCGGCGCTGCTGCTGCCGGTGTGGTCCCGCCACGACCACCCGGCCGTGGAGGCCTGGACCGGGCGGGTCGACGTCGTGCATGGGACCAACTTCGTCGTGCCCCCCAGCCGGCGGGCTGCCCGCCTGGTGACGGTCAACGACCTCACCCCCGTCCGCTTCCCGGAGCTGGTCACCGCCGCCTCCCGGCGTTACCCGGCGCTGGTCGCCCGGGCCGTGGCGTCGGGCGCCCACGTGCACACGGCGTCGGCGTTCGTGGCCGGCGAGGTCCGGGAGCACTTCCGCCTCGGCGCCGACCGGGTCCATGTGGTGCCCTACGGCGTGAGCGTGCCCGCCGGCGGGGCGCCCGCGCCGCCGGGGCCGCCGTACGTCCTCGCCGCCGCCACCGCCGAACCCCGCAAGGACCTGCCCCGGCTGGTGGCCGCCTGGGACCGCGTCGCCGGGGAGGTGCCCGACCTGCGGCTGCGCCTCGTAGGGCCGGAGGGGTGGGGTGAGGCCGACCTGCGGGCCGCCGTCGCCGCCGCCGCCCACCGCGACCGCATCGAGCGCACCGGCTGGGTCGCCGACCACGGGCCGCTGCTGGCCGGGGCGGCCGCCTTCGCCTACCCGTCCCGCTACGAGGGGTTCGGGTTCCCGCCGCTGGAGGCCATGGCGCTCGGCGTGCCGGTGGTGGCCAGCGCCGCCGGGGCGGTGCCCGAGGTGGTCGGTGACGCCGCCGCCCTCGTGCCGGTCGGGGACACCGACGCCTTCGCCGCCGCCCTCCGGCGGGTCCTCACCGACGCGGCGGAGCGCGACCGCCTGGTGGCCGCCGGGCGGGCGCGGGCGGCCGGGTACACCTGGGCGGCGGCCGGCGCCGCCCTGGCCGACCTCTACGACCGGCTGCGGGCCGGGGGCTGAGCGCCCAGGACGCCGTCGAGCAGCTCGCCCCACGGGGGGGTGCGCGCCGCCCGCAGCACCGGGCGGGACTTGCGGCGGACCGTCGACGACGGCCCCGGCGGCAGCAGCTCGAGCACGGCCCGGGCCAGCGCCGCGGCATCGCCGGGGGGCACCAGGCGCCCGGCGCCCGGCCTGAGCCCGGCGAGGATCTCCACCGGCCCGCCCTCGGCGCCCGCCACGGTCGGGGTGCCGCTGGCGAGCGCCTCGGCGTGGACCATCCCGAACGGCTCCGGCTCGGTGGAGACCTGGCAGAACACGTCGAGGTCGGCCATCAGCTCCGGCATCTCCCGGCGGGGCCCCAGCCAGTGCACGCCGCCGAGGTCCCGGGCGCGCCGGGCCAGCTCGGCGGCGAGCTCCTCCTTGCCGCCGACTACCGGCCCGGCGACGACCAGCTGGACCTCGGGCCGCTCCGCCCGGACCAACGGCAGGGCGTCGAGCAGCACCCCGAAGCCCTTCCAGGTGTCGAGGCGGCCGGCCGACCCGACGAGCGGCACGTCGTCGTCGATCCCGGCGGCCGCCCGGAAGGCGCCGGCCCGGTCGGGCCCGAACTCCCCGGGGGCGGGCCCGTCGAGCACCACCGCCACGTCGGGGCGGTCGAGCTGGGCGGCGACGGCCCCGGAGATGGCGACGACGAGATCGGCGCAGCGGCGGGTCAGCACCCGCTCGAGCCGCAACGCCGCCCCGGACTGCACGACGATCTCCCGGGCGTGCCAGACGTGCGGGCGGTGGGCCAGGCGGGCCACCGCCCAGCCGTACCAGCTGTGCAGTGAGTTGGAGTGGACCACGTCGGGCCGCAGCCTCCGGGCGAGGCGCGTGAGGGCGGCCACGGTGAAGGGCCACGCGGCGAGGTAGGACGCCGCCCACGCCAGGGTGCTGCCCTGGGTGGTGATCCGCCGCATCGGGACGACGTGCAGCGTCGCCCCGGCGGCGGCATACTCGTCGGCCAGCCGTGCCGGGTGCGGCACGGCCACGTGGCATTCCCAACCCTCGGCGCGCAGGGCGGCGAGCATCCGGAGGAGTGCCGTCTCCGAGCCACCCCCGTCGGCGGCCGGCTGGATGGACAGGAGGCGCCGGGTGCGGGTCGCGGTCAACGTGGAGCAGCTCCTCTCCCCTTCGCCGGGGGGCATCGGCCGCTACGCGGCGCAGCTGGTGATGCTACTCGGGAGCCTCTCCCCGGCCGACGAACCGGTGCCGTTCGTGGCCCGCCACCGGCCCGGGGCGCTGGCCGCGGCGCTGTCGGGCTCCGGCCTCGGCCCGGGGGCCGTGGTGCTGCCCTTTCCCCGACCCCTGCTCTACGAGACCTGGGTGCGCTTCGGCCTGCCACCGCTCGCCACGGGGGCGGCGCCGCTGCGCAGCGTCGACGTCGTCCACGCCCCTTCCGTCGCCGTGCCGGGCCGGACCCGGGCGCCGCTCGTCGTCACCGTCCACGACGCCGCCACCGAGCTGTGCCCCGACGCCTTCAGCCCCCGGGGGCGTCGCTGGCACGCCCGGGGAGCGGCGGCCGCCGCCCGGCGCGCCGACCTGGTCATCGCCCCCAGCCGGGCGGCCGCCGACGAGATCGCCGCCCACACCCCCGTGCCCGCCGACCGCATCCGCGTCGTCCACCACGCGGTGGCGGTCCCGCCCGCCCAACCCGACCCCGGCGGGGAACGGCTGCGGCGCCTCGGCCTCGGCGGCGTCCCGTACGTCCTCTGGATCGGCTCGCTCGAACCCCGCAAGGGCGTCGCCACCCTCGTCGAGGCGATGGCCGCCCTCGGCGCCGGGGGGCGGCGGGGCGCACGCCTCGTGCTCGCCGGCTACGCCGGGTGGCTCCCCGACGGCCTGGTGCCCGCCGCCGCCCGCCGCGACCTCGCCGGTGACCTGGTGCAGCTCGGGCGGGTCGACGAGGCGACGCTGTGGGCCCTGTACCGCGGCGCCGCCGTCTTCGCCCTGCCGAGCCGCCACGAGGGCTTCGGGCTGCCGCCGCTGGAGGCGATGAGCCAGGGGGCGCCCGTCGTCGCCTCCGATCTGCCGGTCCTGCGGGAGGTCCTCGGCGACGCCGCCGTCTTCGCCCCGGAGGGCGACGTGGCCGCCTGGGCCGGTGCCGTCGGGGCGCTGCTCGACGACGGCGACCGGCGGGACGCCCTGGGCGCCGCCGGGAGGCGGCAGGCGGCCCGGTACTCGCCCGAGGCGTTCGTGGCCGCCACCCGCGCCGTGTACCGGGAGGCCGTCGGGCGACGCTGACCGTCCGGCCCGCCGGCGCCCCTCCGGTTCGCGCCCGCCCCCGGGGCCGGCGGGTAGCGTCGGGGGATGCGGGTGCTCGTGACCGGGAGCAGTGGGTTCGTCGGCTCCTGGCTGACCGGTCACCTCGCCGCCATCGGCGACGAGGTGCTCACGCTGCCCGACGAGGTGGACATCCGCGACCGCTCGGCGCTGGTCGACGCCGTGCGCGCCGCCGCCCCCGATGGCGTCTGCCACCTCGCAGGCCAGGCGAGCGTCAAGGACTCCTGGGACGACCCGTCGACGACCTACGCGGTCAACACCATCGGCGTCGTCCACCTCCTCGACGCCGTCGCCGCCTGCTCCCCGTCGCCCCGGGTGCTGCTGGTCAGCTCCGCCGAGGTCTACGGCCGGGTGCCGCCCGGGGAGCTGCCGATCGGCGAGGACCGGCCGTTCGCACCGCCCAGTCCCTACGGCGCGAGCAAGGCGGCAGCCGAGCTGATCGGGTTGCAGGCCTGGCTGGGGAGGGGGACGGAGGTGGTGCGGGCCCGCCCGTTCAACCACACCGGCCCGCGCCAGCGGCCCGACTTCGTCGTCCCGGCCCTCGCCCGCCAGGTCGTCGAGGCCGCCTCGGGCGCGGGTGTGCTCCGGGTCGGCAACCTGGCCGCCCGCCGCGACCTGACCGACGTGCGCGACGTGGTGCGGGCCTACCGCCTGCTGCTCGAGCACGGCGAGCCGGGCGGGGTCTACAACGTCTGCCGGGGCGCGTCGGTGCCGATCAGCGAGGTGCTCGACCGCCTCGTCCGGCTCGCCGCGGTGGAGGTCCGTATCGAAGTCGACCCGGCCCGGCTGCGCCCGGCCGACGTCCCGGACCTGCGCGGCGACCCGCGCCGGATCGAGGCGGCCACCGGGTGGCGGCCGGAACTGGACCTCGACCGCACGCTGGCGGACGTGCTCGCCGACGCCGAGCGCGAGCGGGCCCGGGCGCTGTCCTGACAGCCGACCCGGCCCGGCGCGACGTCGGTCCGGCCGGCGTCAGTCCAGCCCGACGGCGGCCCGCAGGCGTGCCTCCGGGGCGGCGACGGCGTTGCGCACCCCGGCGAGGGCCTCACGGGCGGGGCCGGGGAGGCGCTGCTCGAGGGCGTCGGCCTGCCGCCCGAGCTCGCGGCGGGCGGGCGTGACCGCCCCGTCGACGCTGCGGGCCAGCTCGCGCAGCTGCGCTCGCGTGGAATCGGCGTTGGCGGCCAGCGACCGGCCGACCTCGTCGAGGCGGCTGGAGAGGGCGATGGTGGCGTCGCCGAGCTGGTCGACGACCCGGCTCACCGGGCGGTCGAGCGGGAGCGAGCCGGCGTGCTCCTGCCACGCGGCGCGCCGGCGTTCGAGCTCCTTGACGACCTGGCGGCGCTGGACCGCCGCCCGCTGGAAGGCGAGCACGCCGAGGCCGACGGCCACGTAGGCGCCGTCCTTGAGGGCCCGTTCGGCATCGGCCACGAGCTGGTTGACGTCGGGGGGCTGGGGGGTGGAACGGTCGGGCACGGGGCCTCCTCCGAGAGGTGTTCTGCTAGCTGTCTGCCCCTCAGTGTATAACTGTTGCAAGCACTTGGCGGCGCTGCCCGCAGCCGGGCGGCGGCGTCCCCCGGGACGGCCGCCGGGGTCGCCGCCCCTGGGCGCCGAGCCGGGGCACTACGCTCGGGCGCCCGAGCATGGCTTCCGACCGATCGGTGCCACCCGTGGTGGCCGTCGTCGTCACGTGCCAGCCCGGCCCGTGGCTCGAAGAGACGCTGCGCGCCGTGGGCGGGCAGGACTACCCCAACCTCTCCGTCCTCGTCGTCGACGGGGACAGCGGGGGCGGGGACGACGCGCGCCGGGCCGACCTCGCCGAGCGGGTCGCCGCCGTCCTGCCCGACGCCTACCTGCGCCGCCGTGACCAGCCCGGGGGCTTCGCCGCGGGGGCCAACGAGGTGATCGGCGCCGTCGACGGGGCGTCGTACTTCCTGCTCTGCCACGACGACGCCGCCCCGGCCGCGGACGCCGTCCGGCTGCTCGTCGAGGAGGCCTTCCGGGCGAACGCCGGCATCGTCGCCCCCAAGCTGGCGGACTGGCAGGACCCGGACCGGTTGCTGGCCATCGGGGCGACGATCGACCGGGTCGGCACGATCCAGCCCGTCGTCGAGCGGGGCGAGCTCGACCAGGGGCAGCACGACACCGCCCGGGACGTGTTCCTCGCGCCGGGGGGCGCCACCCTCGTGCGCAGCGACCTGTTCGAGGCGCTCGGCGGCTACGACCCCGAGCTGCCAGCCGGTGGCGAGGACCTCGATCTGTGCTGGCGGGCCTGGATCGCCGGCGCCCGGGTGCGGGTCGCGCCGGCGGCCCGGGTGCGCCACCTCGAGGCGCACGGCTGCCGCCTGCCGGACACCCCGGAGGGGCGCCTCGCCGAGGACCGCTGGCGCTGGCGCACGCTGCTGACCTGCGCCAGCTCCGCCACCCTGGTGTGGCTGCTGCCGCTGGCGCTGCTCTACGCCGCCGGCGAGGCCCTGACCGAGCTGATCACGGGGCACGCGGGACGGGCGTGGGAGGTGGCGGTGGCCCCCGGCCGGGCGTGGCGCCGGGCGGGGGCGCTGCGCCGGGCGCGCCGGCGGGCGCAGCAGCGGCGGGCGGTCCACGACCACCGGCTGCGGGCCCTGCAGGCACGCGGCAACGGCCGGTTCCGGGCATGGCTCGCCGGCCTCGGTGACGGCGCCGCGCCCGGCCCCGTCGACGACCCTGCCGGTGGCGGGTGGCCGGCGGTCGCCGGCGGCGCGGCGGACCTCGACGGTCCCACCGGCGCCGGGCCGGGGCCGGGGCGCCCGCAGGTGCGGGCCCGCCTCGTGCGCGACGCCGTGACCGGAGCCGGCGACGGGCCCACAACCGCGGCCGACGCCCCCGGGTCGCCGGCGCTGGTCGCGACCGACGCCGCCCCCGACCCTCACCCTGCCGGGGGCGCAATGGCCCCGGACGGACCGGAGCCGGCGACCGGGACCCGCAGACTCGGCGGATGGGGCCCCGTGACGGTGTCGGTGCTGGCGCTGGTCGTCGTGCTGCTCGTCGGCAGCCGGGGGCTGCTCGTGCACCGCCTGCCCGCCGTCGGGTCGATCCCGGTCACGACCGGGGGCATCGCCCACTGGTGGCAGGCGTGGTCCGCGAGCTGGCAGCCCGCCGGCCTCGGC
>DASSZM010000235.1:0-2983 GCA_035702855.1 Acidimicrobiales bacterium
CCGACCTGCCCGAGCCACCCGTCCTGCCGTCGCCCCGCTCACCGGACCGGCCCGTGCGCCAGGTAGTCCGCGTAGAACGCCCCGACCGCCAGGCTCGTGAACGCCGCCGCCAGGATCCAGAACCGGATGATCACCGTCGTCTCCGGCCAGCCGAGCAGCTCGAAGTGGTGGTGGATCGGCGCCATCCGGAACACCCGGCGGTGGAACAGCCGGAAGCTGCCGACCTGGAGGATCACCGACAGCGCCTCGAGGACGAACAACCCCCCGACGATCGGCAGCAGCAGGTCGACGTTCTCCAGCAGGGCGAGCACGGCGATGGCGGCGCCGAGGCCGAGCGAGCCGGTGTCGCCCATGAAGATGCGCGCCGGGGCGGCGTTCCACCAGAGGAACCCGGCGCAGGCGCCGATGAAGGCGGCCGCCAGGACCGCCTCGTCCAGCGAGGCCGGGTACGGGTTGTGGTACACCTCGATGTGGCGGAGCTGGAACCAGCCGATCACGGTGAAGCCCATGAACGCGAAACCCGACGAGCCGGCGGCCAGGCCGTCGAGGCCGTCGGTGAGGTTGACGGCGTTGGTGGTGCCGAGGATGGCGAGCACGGCGAGGACCGCCCAGCCGATGGCGCCGAGCTGCCAGCCGGGCGAGTCGAAGCGCACGAACGACAGGCGGGTCGAGACGCCGAGGACCTTGATCGCCACCACCGCGAAGCCGACGCCGATCACGAGCAGGGCGGCCGCCTTGCCTCGGGCGTTGAGCCCGAGGCTGCGCCGCCGGCTCACCTTCAGGTAGTCGTCCACGAAGCCGACGAACGCCGCCAGGCAGATCGTGACGACCGCCACGATGCCGCGGGCGGTGAAGATCTCGAGCCGGCCGGCGTGGGCGAGCAGGTAGCCGAGGCAACCGCCGCCGATGATCGTGATGCCCCCCATGGTGGGGGTGCCCGCCTTCTGCAGGTGCCCGCTCGGACCGTCCTCGCGCACGTGCTGGCCGATCCCGCGGATGCGGAGCGACCCGATCAGCAACGGGGTCCCGAGCATCGTGGAGAGGAGGCCCACGGCGCCGGCGACCAACAGCGCGCTCATGCCGCCGGGGGCGGTCATCCGGTGGGGCCCGGCCCGGAGAGCGCCCGGCGGGCGAGCAGGCGCTCGAGCGCCTGCCGGGCGACCTCCGCGTCGTCGAAGGGGCGCACCTGGCCGGCGATCTCCTGGCCACGCTCGTGCCCCTTGCCGGCGACGACGACCACGTCGCCCGGGCCGGCGACCCAGACGGCGGTCTCGATCGCCTCGGCGCGGTCGGGGATGATCCGGACCCTGGTGGGGTCGGCGGCCCCGGCGACCACGTCGGCGATGATGGCGCCGGGGTCCTCGCTGCGGGGGTTGTCCGAGGTCACCACGGCCAGGTCCGCCAACTCGGCGGCCACCCGCCCCATCGCCGGGCGCTTGTCCTGGTCGCGGTCGCCGCCGGCGCCGAAGACCACGACGAGGCGGCCGGCGGTCAGCTCCCGGGCGGCGGTGAGGGCCTGGGTGAGCCCGTCGGGGGTGTGGGCGTAGTCGACCAGCACGGTGAACGGCTGGCCGGCGTCGATCCGCTCGAAGCGGCCGCGCACGGCGCGCAGCGTCCCGAGCCCGGCGGCGACGACCTCGTCCGGGATGCCGAGCTGCTCGGCGCAGGCGGCGGCGGCCAGGGCGTTGGCCACGTTGAAGCGGCCACCGAGGGCCAGGTGGACGTCCTGCCCGCGCCAGCGGAAGCGGCTGCCGGCGACGTCCACCCGCAGGTCCTCGACGTCGTCGTAGCCGTAGGTGGCGAGGGGCGTGCCGGCGTCGCCCAGCCGGGCGATCAGCGTCCGGCCCCAGGGGTCGTCGCGGTTGACGATCGCGACCGCACAGCGGTCGGGCTCGAAGAGGCGAGCCTTGGCAGAGAAGTAGCGCTCCATCGTCCCGTGGTAGTCGAGGTGGTCCTGCGTCACGTTGGTGAGCACTCCGGCGGCGAAGCGCACGCCCCCCACCCGCTCCTGGTCCAGGGCGTGGGAGGAAACCTCCATGGCTACCGCACGGCACCCCTCCCGGCGCAACTCGGCGAGGCGGAGCTGCAGCTCGGGCGCCTCCGGGGTGGTGCGCGCCTGGGTGAGGGTGCCCACCGTCGCCGCCTTCCAGCCGTGGGCCTCGAAGACCGCCTCCAGCAGGGCGCAGGTCGTCGTCTTGCCGTTGGTGCCGGTGACGCCGACGACGACGAGATCCTCCGACGGCCAGCCGTTGACGGCGGCCGCCAGCGGGCCGAGCGCCGAGCGCACCGAGCGGACGAGGATCTGCGGGACGGCGAGGTCGAGGGGTCGCTCGCAGAGCAGGGCGACGGCACCGGCGGCGAGGGCCGCAGGTGCGTGGGCGTGCCCGTCGGTGACCCGGCCGGGGACGCAGGCGAAGAGGGCCCCGGGCCCGACGCTGCGGGAGTCCATGGTGAGCGAGGCGATCTCGACGGAGGCGTCGCCCTGCACGGCCACGAGCAGGCCCGTCCCCGTGAGCGACCGCTCGACGAGGAGATCGAGCCGCACGGCGTCAGCGACCGGTCCGGCCGGCCCGGGTCGCAGCGATCACGGGTTGCCTGCCAGCACGGACTTCATCTTGGTCGAATCCGCCGGCCCGAGCGGGACGCCCGAGTTGCCGGACAGCCCGGAGACCGCCGCCGCCCCCGGCACCCGCAGGTAGGTGACCTTGCCGGGCTGGACCATGCCGAGCTTCTGGGCGGCCGAGAGGATGTGCTGCGGCGTGTACAGCTGGTCGACCTGCAGCCGCAGGTCCTCGTAGGTGTTCTGCGCCTGCTGCTCCTGCTGGCTGAGCCGGTCGATGGCGAACTGCTTCTCGGCGGACACCACGTGGAGGGCGACGAGCCCGAAGACGGCGGCCACGCAGAGGAGGGAAAGGCCTCCGAGGACCAGCCGGGGCCGGACCGGGGCTGCGGCCCGGCGACGGGGCTCGACGAGGCGGAGGTC
>DASSZM010000240.1:0-8322 GCA_035702855.1 Acidimicrobiales bacterium
GCGACGGTCGTGGCCACGACCCGCACCGGCGTCACCTTCGAGCTCCGGCCGGGGCCGCTGGTCCCGGGCGCCGGGCGGGGGGAGCGGTGGCGGGTCGAGCTGCCGGTGCCCGGCCTCCACAACGTGCGCAACGCCTGCGGCGCCCTCGCCCTGGCCACCCTCGTCGGGATCCCGCTCGAGGTCGGGGTGGCCGCCCTCGCCAGTTACCGGCCCGTCGGGCGGCGCTTCGAGTGGCGGGGCGAGCGTGCCGGGGCCGGCTTCGTCGACGACTACGCCCACGTGCCGAGCGCCGTCGCCACCACCCTGGCCACGGCCCGGGCGGGCGGCTGGGAGCGGGTGGTCGCCGTGTTCCAACCCCACCTCTACAGCCGCACCGAGGCGCTCGGGGCCGAGCTCGGCCGGGCTCTCGCCGCCGCCGACGTGGTGGTCGTCACCGACGTCTACGCCGCTCGCGAGGCGCCACGCCCCGGTGTCGACGGCCGGCTGGTCGCCGACGCCGCCCGGGCGGCGCGCCCGGCCCTCGAGGTCCACTACGTGCCGGAGCGGGCGGCGCTGGCCACCGCCGTGCGGTCCCTGCTGCGGACCGGTGACCTGTGCCTGACCCTCGGGGCCGGCGACGTCACGACGCTGGCCGACGAGATCCAGGCCGCGGAGGTGCCCCGGTGAGCGGCGCGCCGCCGGCGGGAGGGGCGGACCGAGGCGCCGTGGCCGCCGCCCTCGACGTCCTCGGGGAGCTGGGCGTGGCCGACGGGCCGGTCGGCGCCCTCACCACCTACCGGGTGGGCGGCGCTGCGGCGGTGCTGGCGACGGCGCGCTCGGAGGGCGATCTCGGGCGGGTCGCCGCCGCCGTGGCGGCGTCGGGACTGCCGGTGCTGGTCGTCGGCCGGGGCTCCAACCTGCTCGTCGCCGACGCCGGCTTCCCCGGGATCGCCGTGCTGCTGGACCCCGACGGCTTCGGGGACCTCGCCGTCGAGCGCGCCGGGGAGGATGCCGTGGTGCGGGCCGGTGGTGCCCTCCCGCTCCCGGCGCTGGCCCGGCGCAGCGTCGAGGCGGGTGCCCGCGGCCTGGAGTGGGCCGTCGGCGTGCCCGGCTCGGTCGGCGGCGGGGTCCGGATGAACGCCGGGGGTCACGGCTCGGACATCGCGGCCTCGTTGCGGAGCGCGACCGTCGTCGACCTCGCCGGCCCGGCCGCCGGGCGCCCCCGGCGGCTGGGGCTCGCCGAGCTCGACTACGGCTACCGCCGCTCGTCGATCACCGCCACCCAGGTCGTGATCGCCGCCGAGCTGGCGGCCACCTGGGGCGAGCCCGCCGAGGGGCGCGACACCATCCGCGCCATCGTCCGGTGGCGGCGCGAGCATCAGCCCGGTGGGCAGAACGCCGGCTCCGTCTTCACCAACCCGCCGCCCGGCGACGGCGAGGCGCGCTACGCCGGCGCCCTGGTCGAGGCGGCGGGCTTGAAGGGGTGGCGGCGCGGCAGCGCCACGGTGTCGCCCAAGCACGCCAACTTCATCCAGGCCGACCCCGGGGGCTCCGCCGACGACGTCTACCGCCTCCTGCGGGAGGTGCAGGCACGGGTGGCGGAGCGCTTCGGCGTCGAGCTGCACACCGAGGTCCGGCTGATCGGGTTCGAACCCTTGATGTCCACTGGAGAGTCATGGTGAGGACGTTGCACCCCCCTCGCGCCACGGAGGAGGCGGACCTGCCGATCGACCCCCGCATCCGCCAGCGGCGCGCCGAGGTCCGCCGCGCCCAGGGCCGCCGGCGGCTCCGGCTCCTGCTCGGCCTGCTCGGCGTCACCGTCCTCGTCGTCGGCGGCCTGCTCCTCCTGCACTCACCGGTGCTCGGCGTCGGTCGCGTGACGGTGAGCGGCGACCCGCTCGTCGGGACCCCCGCCCTGCTGCGAGCAGCCGGCATCCGCCGCCACGAACCGCTGATCGACGTCGCGCCGGCCCGGGCCGAGCGCCGGCTCGAGGCGCTGCCGTGGGTGGCGACCGCCCGGGTCGTCCGCCACTGGCCCGGCTCGCTGGCGCTGACCGTGACCGCTCGCCACGCCGTCGGCCAGGTCCCCCGCGACGGGTCGGTGCGCGGACCGGTCGCCCTCGTCGACGCCACCGGACGCGTGGTGGCCGACGCCGCCGCACCGGTGGGCAACCTCCCGCTGCTCCTCGGGGTCGGGCCCGCAGTGCCGCCCGGCCAGTGGCTGGCGGGGTCGCCGGGCCGGCCCGGTGCGAACGGGGCCGCGACCCCCGGCCCGCAGCCGGCGGCTGCGCTCGCCCTGGCGAGCGCCCTCGACGCCGACCACCTCGCCGCGACCAAGGTCGAGCTCGGCGGCGACGGGACGGCCGTGGCCATCATCGACGGCGGCGCCACCTCGGTCCTCTTCGGCCCGGCGACCGGCCTGCCCGGCAAGCTGGCGGTGCTCCGGGCGCTGGCGGCACGCGGCGCGCTCCAGGGCGCCGGCCAGGTGGACCTGGCCGCCCCGGCCCGCCCGACGGTCACGCCCAAGGGTGCGACCACCCGCCACCACACCACCTCGGGCGGCGGCCACGGCGCCTCCGGTGGCGCCGGTTCGCCGACCGCCCCGAGCGGGTCGTCCGGGGCCTCCACCACCGGCACCACCGGCACCAAAGGCTGAAGATGAGGTCGAGACTTCTGGCCCCTTCCAGCCTTGATTCCGCCTGCCAGCTCCCAGTACTGTCCGCCGAACGGCGTTGGGAGCGGTCTTCGCACCCTGAGGTTGACCTGCAGGGGCAGCGTGCGGGCCAGATGCAGGTGCTCGTCCTATCCCACACCGTCTCGGGTCGCACCGTCGACTCCGAGACACCACATCCTCGTTGCTCACCTCGATCGCAGACCGGCGTCTCGCCGGTCTGTTGATGTGCCCGGGAGGCTCTTCATGGCCGGTTCCGCTCAGAACTACATCGCCGTCATCAAGGTTGTCGGTATCGGGGGTGGCGGGGTCAACGCTGTCAACCGGATGATCGACGCCGGCCTGAAGGGCGTCGAGTTCATCGCGGTCAACACCGACGCCCAGGCGTTGCTGATGAGCGACGCCGACGTGAAGCTCGACATCGGCCGCCAGCTCACCCGGGGCCTCGGCGCCGGCAGCGACCCGGAGGTGGGGCGCCAGGCGGCAGAGGAGCACCGCGAGGAGATCCAGGAGGTGCTCAAGGGCGCCGACATGGTGTTCATCACCGCCGGCAAGGGCGGCGGCACCGGCACGGGCGGCGCGCCGGTGGTGGCCGAGGTGGCCAAGTCGCTCGGCGCCCTCACGATCGGTGTGGTGACCCGACCGTTCTCCTTCGAGGGGCGGCGCCGCTCGGAGCAGGCGGAGCTCGGCATCCAGCGGCTCAAGTCGGCGGTGGACACGCTGATCGTGATCCCCAACGACCGGCTGCTGACGGTCTCCAACGACAAGACGTCGATGGTCAACGCCTTCAAGATGGCCGACGAGATCCTGCTGCAGGGCGTCCAGGGCATCACCGACCTGATCACCACTCCGGGCCTGATCAACACCGACTTCGCCGACGTGAAGATGATCATGAGCAACGCCGGGACGGCCATCATGGGCATCGGGACGGCCTCCGGGGAGAACCGGGCCCTGACCGCGGCCAAGCTGGCGATCACCTCGCCGTTGCTCGAGGCGTCCATCGAGGGGGCGCGCGGGATCCTGCTCAACATCGCCGGCGGCAGCGACCTCGGTCTGTTCGAGGTCAACGAGGCGGCGGAGATCATCCACGCCGTGGCGCACCCCGACGCCAACATCATCTTCGGTCAGGTCATCGACGACGCCATGGGTGACGAGGTGCGCGTGACGGTCATCGCCGCCGGGTTCGACAACTCGAGCCCCACGCCGCTGGCCCGCTCCGGTGCGCTCGGCCTCGACGACGGGGACGGTGAGATGGAGGGGTTCCAGGAGGAGGAGGGGCTGGCCCGGGACGACGACTTCGACGTCCCGGACTTCCTCAAGTAGCCGCGTCCATGGACGAGCGCCCCGCGCCGCCGCCCGTCGACCCGGACGCGGTCATCGAGCGGCTGGAGGAGGTCCGCGCTCGCATCGGTGCCTTCGGGGATCCCGACCGGGTGCGGATCGTCGCGGTCACCAAGGGGTTCGGGCCCGACGCCGTGGCGGCGGCCGTCGCCGCCGGCTTGGCGGACTGCGGCGAGAACTACGCCCAGGAGCTGCTCGCCAAGGCGGCGGGCGCCCCGACCGGTACCCGCTGGCACTTCCTCGGCGCGCCGCAGCGCAACAAGATCGCCTCGCTCGCTCCGGTGGTCCACCTCTGGCAGGCCGTGGACCGGCGGGCGGTCGTCGACCGCCTCGCCGCCGTGGCGCCCGAGGCGGCGCTGCTGGTGCAGGTCAACGTGGTCGGGGACCCGGGCAAGGCGGGCTGCCCGCCGGAGGACGCACCGGGCCTGGTGGAGGCCGCCCGCGCCGCCGGCTTGTGGGTGCGGGGTCTGATGGCGGTGGGCCCGGCAGGAGACCCCGAGGGCACCCGCCGGGTGTTCGAGGCGCTGGCTCGCCTCGGCCGCTCGCTGGGCGTCGAGGAGCTCTCGATGGGGATGACGGACGATTTCGAGACCGCCGTGGCCGCAGGCTCCACGATGGTCCGCTTGGGAAGGGTGCTGTTCGGTCCGCGACCGGGCCGAGCAGCCGTGCGACGATAGGCTCGATCGACGGAGGGTTGGGATGGCAACCGGATTCATGCGCAAGGCGATGGTCTTCTTGGGCCTCGACGACGAGGAGCTCGACGACTACGACACCGCCTACGAGCCCGAGGTGACAATCGGCGGCTCCGGCTCCCGGCGCTACCAGTCGGAGGTGAGCGAGCCGACGATCGTCGAGCCGCCCCGCGGCATCCGCCCGCTCCCACGCGAGCCGGTGCAGGACCCGAGCGGGCCGGTCGCCGTGCCGCGCCCGCGGCCGGTGGTGGCCATGCCGGGCGCCAAGGTCCACGTGGTCGCCCCGACCCGCTTCGCCGACGCCCAGGAGGTGGGGGACCGCTTCCGCGGTGGGCAACCGGTGGCCATCAACCTGCAGACCGCCGAGGACCCGGGCCTCGCCCGCCGGATGATCGACTTCTGCAGCGGCGTGACCTACGCCTTGTCGGGGAGCATGGATAAGATCGCTGACCAGGTGTTCTTGCTCACCCCCCACGGCATCGAGGTCTCTGCCGACGAGAAGCGCCGGCTCCGCGAGCAGGGGTCGTTGAGGTCGTGACGCGCTGACATGCTCTCCGGCCCGCCCCTCTACATCCTCGGGCAGATCTACGTCCTGATCCTCGTGATCCGGGCGGTGTTCAGCTTCTTCCCGTACTCGTCGGACTCGCCGCTCAACCCGGTCCGGCGAGTCGTGACGACGCTGACCGAGCCGGTGCTCGCCCCCTTCCGCCGCCTGATCCCGCCGGTCGGCATGTTCGACGTGTCGTTCATCGTCGCCTTCCTGGTCATCGAGGTCATCGTCCAGACGGTGCTGATCCGCACCTGAGTCGGGTGGATCCACCCCGCGGGCCGCAGTGGTCCGCGGCAGGGACCGGCGTTCGCCACTAGCATCGGCCCCCATGGAAGTCTCGCCGAAGGCCTTCCGGGAAGTGGAGTTCCGCGAGAAGCTGCGCGGCTATCACCCCGAGGACGTCGACCAGTTCCTCGAGCAGATGGCGGCCGGGGTCGAGGTGCTCCAGGAGAAGCTCCGCCAGGCGCTCGATCGCGCCCAGCGGGCCGAGGCCCAGGCCGCCGAGTCGGGCGGGAGCGACGAGACCTTGCGACGCACACTCGTGCTGGCGCAGCGCACCGCCGACCAGGCGGTGCAGGAAGCCAGGGAGCAGGCTTCGCACCTCCTCGCCGACGCGGAGCAGCACGCCAACTCCATGCTGGCCGAGGCCGAGGAGCGGGCGCAGTCGACGCTCGCCGAGGCGGAGGAGCGGGCCCGCCGGCTGCACAACGAGGCGCTCGCCGACGTCCGCTCCGAGTTGACCAAGCTCGAGGCCACCCGGGCGCACTCGCAGCAGGAGGTCGAGCTGCTCGACCGGTGGGCGGACGAGCAGCGCTCGCACCTCGTCGCCTCCCTCCAGGATGCGCTGGCCATGCTCAGCCGGGCCGGCGTGACCAGCCCGGCGCCGAGCAGCACGCCCCTGGACGTCCCGCGCGGGCCCGCCCCGCGCGGGGGCGCCCTCCCGCCGCCGGGCGACGCCGAGTCCTCGCAGCCCGCCCAGTCGCCGCAGCCCGCCCACTCGCAGGCGGCCGAGCCGCCCGTGCCCGCCGGCCCGCCCGCAGGCGCCGGCAACGGGGGTGGCAACGGCGGCAGCTCCGAGCCGGGTGTCGGCCAACCGCCCCGGGGCGGCCCGGTCGCCGAGGCGCCCCCCACCATGCCGCCACCTCCGTCGGGCTACGCCCGCCGCGGCGACGAGGGTGAGCCCCCGACGCACGCGCCGACGGCTTCGGTGGCGCGCCGCTCCGATCCGGCCACCGACCCGACCCAGCTGACCCTCGCGCCACGGGCCACCACGGTGACGCCGCCGCCACCCGAGCCCAGCAACGGCGGGGACTTCGACGGCGACGTGGACGAGGACGCCCTGGACAACTTCTTCCACGGCGACGACTACGGCGACGACCGCCGCTTCGGGGGCCGGCTGCGCCGCCGGCGCTAGCCCACCTCACCGTCATCGGTCGTCGGGCCCCGGAGCGATCCGGGGTCCGACCCGTTGCCGGGGCCGGACTCGTTGCGGGGGGTCGGCCCAGGGGTGCCGCTGCCCGGGTGCGGGTCCCGTCCCGGGTGCGATCGGTCGGTGCCGGGTGCGAGAGGGGCCGGTGCCGTCAGCGGGCGCCGGGATCGCCGCCCATCGGGCCGTGCACGTGCAGCCACAGGGCGGTGCCGTCGGGCAGCTCCGCCCGCAGGAAGCCGTCGTCGTCCTGGGTAGCGTCGGCCTCCCCCGAGGCGACCTCGACGGCGAGGCTGACGGCGAGGGTCTGCTCGGCGATCCAGTCCCGCCAGGTCCGCAGGGCGGTGGCGACGGCTTCGCCGGCCCGCAGGGCCAGCGTGATCCGGTCGGTGACGGCCAGGCCGGCGTCGCGCCGCTGCTGCTGCACCAGGCGGACCACGTCGCGCGCCGTGCCCTCCGCCTCGAGCTCGGGGTCGGTGTCGATGTCGAGGACCACGAGCCCGTCGAGGCCGGGGAGGGCGCGGGTCGTGGTCGCCGTCACCGGCACGAGCCGGAGATCGAACTCCCCGTGCTCGAGCACCTCCCCGCCGACGGAGGCACGCACCCCGCCGTCGAGGAGGGACCAGTCGCCCCGCTTGGCGGCCGCCGCCACCGCCTGCGTCGCCGTGCCGAGCCGGGGCGCCGCCACCTTGAACGCGACGCTGAGCGACCGGGAGGCGTAGGCGTCGACGTCGGCGGTCAGCGCGACCTCCTTCACGTTGACCTCGTCGGCGATGAGCTCGACGAAGGGCCGGAGGGCCTCGGGGTCGGCCACCGCCACGGTGAGGCGGCGCAGCGGCAGGCGCGCCCGCCGCCCGGCGGCCTTGCGCAGCGAGTGCGCTGCGGAGCACACGTCGCGTACGCGGTCCATGGCGGCGACCAACGCCGGGTCGGCAGGGAGGGTCCCGGCGGCCGGCCAGTCGGCGAGGTGGACCGAGCGCCCGCCGGTGAGATCGCGCCAGATCGCCTCGCTGACCATCGGCAGCAGGGGCGCCGTCACCCGGCAGAGCACCTCCAGGGTGGTGGCCAGCGTGTCGAATGCCGCCTGCCCGTCGGCCTTCTCGCCCGACGTCCCCCAGAAGCGGTCGCGGCTCCGGCGGATGTACCAGTTGGTGAGGGCATCGAGGAACGACTCGACCTGGGTGCACGCCCCCGACAGGTCGTAGCCCTCCATGGCGGCGGTGACGTCGTCGACGAGCGTCGCCGCCTTGGCGAGCACGTAGCGGTCGAGGACCGTCTGGCTGTCGGTGCGCCCGAGGGCCGCCCGGTAACCCTCGGCGTTGGCGTAGAGGGTGAAGAAGTACCAGGCGTTCCACAACGGCAGCAGCGCCGCCCGCACCGCGTCGGTGATGCCCCGCTCGTCCACGGCGGCGTCGCCGCCCCGCAGGATCGGTGATGACATGAGGTACCAGCGCATGGCGTCCGCCCCGTGCTTGGCGAACATGGCGTCGGGGTCGGGGTAGTTGCGCAGCCGCTTGGACATCTTCTGGCCGTCCTCGCCGAGGAGGATGCCGTGGGCCAGGCAGGTCTCGAACGCCGGCCGGTCGAACAGCGCCGTCGCCAGCACGTGCAGGGTGTAGAACCAGCCCCGGGTCTGGCCGATGTACTCGACGATGAAGTCGCC
>DASSZM010000050.1:0-3014 GCA_035702855.1 Acidimicrobiales bacterium
GGCGGGGGGTTGGCCGGGGTTGACCGGCGCGGGTGCCGGCGGGGCAGGCATGGGACGGGTGCCGGCGGGGTGCAGGCGGGGACCGGGGCGGGAGCAAGCCGTCGGGGGCGGAAGGGGGCAAGACGGCGGAGGCGGGCGGTGGGGGATGGGGCGGGACCGCCAGCGGTGGCGAGGCGGGTGCCGGGGGTGGCGCGAGGCGCCGGGGCGGGGGCGTCCAGCGTCGTCAGGGCCCCCAGTGTGGCGTCGGAGGGTGACGGGAGGCCGCGAAGTGGGGGCGCCGGCTGGCCTGGGGGTATGGGGGCCCCGATTCGCCGCCTGTAGGCCCCCAGGCCGGTGGTTGCCCCCACTTCGGCCCGGCGCGACGGGTTCTCCGGCGCAAGTGGGGGCGTTCGGCCGTCAAGCCAGACCCCCTGTCACCTGGGCGGTTCGGGTGGCCGTCGGACCGGCGACGGTGTCGAGAGTGGCACCCCGCGCCCGCGCCCCGCGCCCCGCCGCCCGCAGCCCGCCGCTCGCGGAGCCCTGGACGCGCCGCCGGCCCGCCACGAAGGCGGGCCGGCGGGAGGGGGGATCTGTGGTGGTCGGTCAGCCGGCGAGTGCCGGGGTCAGCCGGCGAGTGCCGGGGTGAGCCGGGGTGAGCCGGCGAGGCGAGGGGCGGGGTCAGCCGGCGAGGGCGCCGCTGGTATCGGCCGACCCCGTCCCGGCGGCGGCGGTTGCCCGCTCCACCGGCTCGGGGCTCGGCGTCCCGGCCGTGGTGTCGACGGGGGCGGGTCCACCGGTCGAGATGGCCACCTTGACCGGCGCCGGCGGGGCGTACGCCCCCGCCACCCGTACCGTCAGGATGCCGGCGTCGTAGGTGGCGGTGAGCGCCTCGGGCCCGACGTGGTCGGGAAGCCGGAACACCCGGCGGAAGCTTCCGTAGCGACGCTCGCCCACGGTCGCTCGCCGCGTCGAGGTCTGGGACTGCTGGCGGCGCTCGCCGCGGATCACGAGGTGGCCCCGCTCGATCTCCACCGTCACGTCGCGGGTGGGGTCGAGCCCGGGCACCTCGACCTGGACGAGGGCGTCGTCGCCGTCTCGGAACACCTCGGACGCCGGGGTCCAGCCCTGCGGTCGCTCCGGCTGGCTTCCGAACACGGTCCGGACCAGCTGCTCGACATCGGCGAAGGGGTCCTGCCAGAGATTGAGGGTCGTCATCGTGGCTCCTCCTGCACGGGATCTACCGTCCGGTGATGGCGCCATCATACAGCAAACATGACTCAGTTGGACTCAACTTTTCTTCTCGGTCTGCCGCGTCGCCCACGTCGCCGCCTCGTGCGCCAGCCTGGGGTGGTAGCGCCACCGGAGGAGCTGCTGTTCGACCGCCTCGGGGTCCTCGCCCAGTTCGACCAGGCTGAGCGCCAGTTGGCGGCAGCGCCGGCGCTGATCCTCCTCGGTGGTCCGCAGCTCGGTCTCCTGCCAGCGGCGGTGCTCCTCCTGGAGCTGGGGCGGCAGCCGCTCGACGTGCCGGCGGGCGAGCGGTGGCAGGTGGCGGCGGACGGCGAGCTCGCCCTCCCCCATGGCGAGCGCCATGCCGAACTGGATCATCCGGTTGACCGACCGCAGGATCGGCGCGTTGCGCCCGAGCCCGTCACCGAGGCCGAGCGCCCGAGCCGTCTCGCTGAGGGCGAGCTCGAAGCCGTCGGGGGCGGTGTCGAAGCCGGCGGCGACCCGCCGGAGCAGCCACGTGGTGCTCGGCCCGAGGATGCCGAGCCAGAACTGCTCGACATAGGGCGAGCGCGGGTCGAAGCCGAGGCGGTCGACGACATCGTCGGCCCAGGGCCTGACCAGGAGCGTGTCGGTGGTGAAGGTCAGCAGCGACGGCATGGGAGAAACCTCTTCTCGACGCCTCAGGATATGTTTCAGTGTATTTCGTGGCTCAAGAGGAGTCAACTTGTTCCTCAGGGCGGGGAGACTTGGCGTCGCGATGGCGGCCACCGATCTCACCGACGGATCCCCCGAGCCCGAGCCCGAGCCCGAGCACGCGGCGGCGCTCGCCGCCCGGCTGCTCACGGGCGGCCGGCGGGTGACGGTCCTCACCGGCGCGGGGATCTCCACGGACTCGGGCATCCCCGACTTCCGCGGTCCCAACGGCGTCTGGACGCGCAACCCCCGGGCGGAGCGCACCTCCACGCTGGCGGACTATCTCACCGACGAGCGCGTGCGGGTGGAGGCGTGGCGCAACCGGCTGACGTCGCCGGTCTGGGACGCCCGTCCCAACCGCGGGCACCGGGCACTGCTCGACCTGGAGCGCCAGGGGCGGCTGCGGGCGCTGCTCACCCAGAACGTGGACGGGCTCCACCAGCAGGCCGGGTCGTCCCCGGCGGTCGTCGTGGAGCTCCACGGCTCCATGCGTGGCGTGCGATGCCGGGGCTGCGGCGCCGGCGGACCGATGACCGCCGCCCTCGACCGGGTGCGCACCGGCGAGGTCGACCCCCACTGCACCGACTGCGGCGGGATCCTCAAGTCGACCACGGTGAGCTTCGGCGAGCGGCTCGACCCCGACGTGGTGCGCCGGGCGCGTGAGGCCGCCCTCGACTGCGACGTGCTGCTCGCCGTGGGGAGCACCCTCACCGTCAAGCCGGCCGCCGCCCTGGTCCCGCTGGCGAAGCGGTCGGGGGCGGCGATCGTGATCGTCAACGGTGAGGCGACGCCGTACGACGCCGTTGCCGACGCCGTCGTGCGGGGCTCGATCAGCGACCTGCTCCCGCGGCTGCTGGCCACCGTCGGCTGAGCCCACCGGCTCCCCGGGTCCAGGGGCGCTCCGACACCACCGGCGCTCCGCCGCCACCGGTGAGCAGAGGCAACGGCGGCCGACACCGCCCGCCGGCTCGGCAAAGGAATGTTGACCCGCCAAGTAGTGTTTCTGCTGGCGATCAGGACCCGACCGCCACGACGCCACCCCGGGAGGCCTCCATGCCCAGCTTCCGTGACCTGCTGAAGACGACCAAGGACCGCATCCGGGAGGTCGACACCGC
>DASSZM010000057.1:0-22527 GCA_035702855.1 Acidimicrobiales bacterium
TTGGCCTGCCCGCCGGGCACGACCGGACCGGCGCAGAGCATCCAGATCGACCCGGGCCGGGCGGCGGCGAGGGCTTCGGACCGGTCCATCGTCGCCCCGAGCCCCCCGTCGCGGCACGGGTCCGGCCGGCGGGACCAGGCCCCGCCGGCGGCGGCCAGGATCCCGGTGCCCGGCGCTCGGGATCCCGGGCCGGGGAAACCGGTGGCGAGGAGGTAGGCGTCGGGGCCGGCGGGGCGGGCCAGGTCGGCCAGCCAACCGTGGGCGCCCGGGACGGTCCCGGCGAGGCGCCAGGTGCGCCCGCCGTCGGTCGAGGTGTACCGCCAGAGCCCGGGGGCGCCGCTCCCGCCGCCGTCACCGGCGGCCACCGCCCACAGGTCGCCGGCCGGGCCGCCGGCCGCCTCGAGGGCGGCGCCGAGCGACGCCCGCCACCACACCCGCCCGGCGTCGGTGGTGACCGCGACGGTGGACCCCCCGGCGACGCCGCCCCACGCCACCGCCGCCGACGACCCGTCGGCGGCGAGGGCGCCCACCGCGTCGGGGGCGTCGGCCGTCGGCAGGAACAGGGCCGGGCCGGCGACCCGCCACCGCCGCCCGCCGTCGGTCGTGCGCAACGGGTAGGTCGAGCCGAGCGGGCCGCCCAGCGCCCACCCGGCGGTGGCGCCGGCCATGGCGAGCGCCGCGATCCGCTGCGGGGCGACCAGGCGCCCCGGCGGCAGCTCGGTGGGGTAGGCGACGACCCGGCTGGCCCGGACCACCCCCGGCGGGGCCGGGGCCGGCACGCCCGCCACCCCGGTCCCGCGCGCCCGGTGTCGGAGCGTCGCCGCCCCCGCCGGCGCGGCGGCGCACGTCGCCGCCAGCAGCCCGAGGATCGTCAGGGCGATCACGACCCGACCGGTTGCAGCCCGCATGGCTGGCCTCTCCATCTCGTGCCCTCACCCTCTCCACGCTCCGGGGTCCCGGAACGTTCCCCCGAACCGGTCCGCTCCAACCCCGTTTCTCCGGCGGGCTGCGCCGTTCAGCGGGTGAGGGCGCTGTCGCCGGCGCCGGCGTAGACCTCGCAGGCCCGCCAGCAGTACCAGGCGACCACGGAGCGGTAGGGCCGGAAGGCCTCGCCGAGGGGCTCGAGCTCCCGGGAGCTCGGCATCGGGACCCTCCAGGCGAGCCCGTAGCCCCGGCGCACCCCGAGGTCGCCGGTCGGCCAGACGTCGAGCCGCCGCAGCTGGAACAGCAGGAACATCTCCGCCGTCCACCGCCCGATGCCGCGGACGGTCGAGAGGCGGGCGATCACCTCGGCGTCGGGTTCGCGGGCCAGGCCCCGCGGGTCGAGCACGACGCTGCCGTCGAGCACCTTGGCCGCCAGGTCGCGGATCGAGGCCGCCTTGCCGGCCGACAGCCCCGCCGCCCGCAGGGCCTCGTCGGGGAGGTCGAGGATCCGCTCCGGCTCCACCTGCCCACCGACGGCGGCGACCAGGCGGCCGTGGATCGCCGCCGCGGCCGCGCCGGCCAGCTGCTGGTAGAGCACGGAGCGCACCAGGGCGGCGAAGTGGGTGTCCTGCGGGGCGCGCAGGCGGGGCGGCCCGACCCGGGCGACGAGCTCGGCGACGACGGGGTCCCGGCGGGCGAGCTCGGCGGCGGCGGCGGTGTGGGAGGGCCGGGGCACGGGGCCCAGTGTGCCGAGCCGCGGGCCGTGGGGGAGGGCCTCGCCGGCGGGCCTCGCCGGCGGGCCCTGCCCGGGGCCCCTGGTCGGGCTCAGCGCCGGCGGGCCACCCGCCCGGGCCGGCTGGGGGCCAGCGCGCGCAGCGCCGACGGCGTCCGGCACCCCAGCACGCCCGCCCACACGCCGGCGCCGTAGGCGGCGTCGTCGGCCAGCCAGAGGGCGAGCCAGGCGCCGGGACCGACCCCGGGTGGGCGGTGCCGCCACCAGGCGGCCAGCGGGGGGCCGGCGGCGGCCAGGGCGAGCCAGCGGCGGGCCCGGCGGTGGCGGAGGGCGACGGCGGCGGCGACCGGCCACCAGGGGCGGCGCACGGCGGCGGCGATCGCCGGGCCGGTGAGCACCTCGGCGCCCAGCGCCGGCCCGAGGACCTCGCGCAGCGCCCCCGGTCTCGGGCCGGTGGCCGTCAGGGCGGCGGCGACCGCGACGCCGGAGGCGGCCAGGGGGCGGCCGGCGACGAGCAGGGCCCAGGCCGACGCCACGCCGGGAGCGAGGGCGAGCGGGGCGACGGCCGCCCCGTGACGCTCGGCGAGCGGGCCCGCCGACCGGCCGTAGCCGAAGCGCTGCGCCAACCAGGCCGGCGCGCCCGGGCGGACGGGGTGCCCGACGGTGACCGCCGGCTCGTAGCGCACGCGCCCGAGCGCCCCGAGCCGCCAGACGAGGTCGACGTCCTCGCCGGTGCGCAGCGCCTCGTCGAAGCCGCCCAGCGCGTCGAGGGCGCTGCGCCGGACGAGGAGGGCGGCGGCGGGCACGTAGGCGACGCGCGACCCGGGCCGCACCGGTGCCGGCCGGGTGCCGAGGTCCAGGGGCGAGCGGACCGACTCGTAGGCGACCCGGGCCGCACCGGCGCCGGCGCGCCCCCGCCGCCCGCGGCCTGCCGGGAGGGGGCGGACGCGGGCGGCGACGGCGACGACGGCCGGGTCGGCGAACCACCTCGCCAGCTCCTGCGTCCAGTGCGGGTCGGGGACGCAGTCGGCGTCGAGGAAGGCGACGACCGGCGCGGTGGGCACGCTCCGCCACCCGGTGTTGCGGGCGGCGGCCGGCCCGCCCGGGACCGCCCGGCGGGCCAGGCGGGTGCGGGGCCGGGCGGCGACGGCCGCCTGCACGGCGGCGGCGTCGGTGGAGCCGTCGTCGACGACGACGACGTCGTCCCGCGGGTCGAGGGCGGCCAGGGTGGCGACCAGGCCGGCGGCCCGGTCGCGGACCGGGACGACGACGGTCACCGGGGGAGCGGCGTCGGGCGGCCCCGGCCGCGGGTGGGCGAGCCCGGCGTCGACGAGGCGAGCGGCCAGCCGCCCCTCGGCGGGGCGCCCGCCGACGGGCGTCCCCACGCTCCACGCGTCGAGCAGGCGGTCGGCGGCGGGGGCCACGCGCAGCACCCGCCACGGGGTGCCGCCGGTCACCACGCCCGGGCGGGGCCGGCGCGTGCCGGGGTCGAGGACCAGGCGGGTGCCTGCGGGGATCACCGGGCGGTCATGCCGGCGTCGACCGGCAGGACGGCGCCGGTGACGCCGCTCGAGTCCGGCCCGCACAGCCAGGCGATCAGGGCCGCGGGCTCGTCGGGGGTCAGCAGCCGGGGGAGCATGTGGTGCTGGGCGAAGGCGGCCGGCCCCTCGAGGCCGTACACCGCCGCGCTGGCGTCGAGCATGGCGGTGGCCGTGGACCCGGGCGCCACGCAGTTGGCGGTGACGCCGTGCGGGCCGAGCTCCGCCGCCAGCGCCCGGACGAGCCCGATCACGCCGGCCTTGGCGGCGCAGTAGGCGGCCAGGCCGGGCAGGCCCACCAGCCCGCCGGCGGACGCCACCGCCACCACCCGACCCCGCCTGGGCTCGGGGCGCCGGAGCAGGGCGGGCACGGCGGCGCCCGCCAGCCGCCACACCCCCTCGAGGTTGACCGACACCAGCTGCTCCCACACGGCGTCGTCGGTCTCCCACGCCGGCGGGCCGCCGGCGATGCAGCCGGCGGCGGCGACCGCGGCGTCGAGGCCGCCGAAGCGCTCGGTGGCGGTGCGGACCGCCTCGCCCAGGGCGTCGGCGTCGCGGGCGTCGGCGACCAGTGCGACGGCCCAGTCGGGGCCGCCGCAGCGCACGGCGGTGGCCTCCAGGTCCTCGGGGCGGGCGAGGGGGTAGTCGATGCCGTCGAGGTCGGCGCAGCGGTCGACGAGGACGAGCCGCCAGCCGGCGGCGGCGAGCCGGGCGGCGGTGGCGGCGCCGATCCCGCGGGCCGCGCCGGTGACGATGGCGACGGGAGCGTCGATCAGTAGACCCCGCACATGCCGTCGATGGAGATCTCCTCGACGAGCAGCTCCTCCTCGACCAGCACGGCGTCCGTAGGCGCCTCGAGCAGCACGGCGTCCGTAGGCGCCTCGGCGGCGGGCGCCTCGATGTCGTCGTCGGCGGCCCGCCGGGAGTCGGCGGGGGCGTTGATCACAGGGGTCGACATGGCCGTCATGATAGGGACGGACGTACGCTGAGCCCTGATCGAGGAGGTGGTCCTTACGGCCCAGGAGTTCGACGTCGTCATCATCGGCGGTGGTCCCGCCGGCTACGCCGCTGCCCTGCACGGCGGCCTCGCCGGCCTCAACATCGCTGTGGTGGAGAAGGAGAAGGTGGGCGGCACCTGCCTCCACCGGGGGTGCATCCCGGCGAAGGAGTTCCTGGAGACGGCGGCGGTCTACCGGACCGTGACCGGCGCCAAGGAGTTCGGCATCGTCGCCGACCCGCCCGGCATCGAGTTCGCCCAGAGCCAGGCACGCAAGCAGAAGGTCGTCGACCAGCTGTGGAAGGGCCTGCAGGGCCTCATGAAGAAGCGGAAGGTGACCACCTTCGCCGGGACGGGACGTCTCGGCGCCGACCACCTCGTGACCGTCGACGACGGCACGGAGCTGCGGGGCAGGTGGGTGATCATCGCCTCCGGCTCGGTGCCCCGCACGATCCCGGGCTTCGAGGTCGACGGCCGGCTGGTGCTCACCTCCGACGAGGTCCTCGACCTGGAGCACCTCCCCGCGTCGGCGGTCGTGATCGGCGGCGGCGCCATCGGCTGCGAGTTCGCCTCGATGCTGTCGGACCTCGGGTCGCAGGTCACCATCCTCGAGGGGCTGCCCAAGATCCTGCCCGGCTGCGACAAGGACGTCGCCGACGTCGTGGTCCGTTCCTTCAAGAAGCGGGGCATCGACATCCGCACCGGCGTCACCGTCACCGGCCACCGGCCCGCCGCCGACGGTCGCACGACGACCGTGCAGTTCGGCGACGGCGAGGAGATCACCGTCGAGGCCGTCGTCGTGTCGGTCGGCCGGCGTCCGCTGTCGGAGGAGCTCGGGCTGCAGGGCACGGCGGTCGAGGTCGACGAGCGCGGCTTCGTCAAGGTCGACGACCACCTGCGCACCGGCGAGCCGGGGGTGTACGCCTGCGGCGACATCGTCGCCACCCCGCAGCTCGCCCATGTCGGCTTCGCCGAGGGGATGCTGGCGATCGACCAGATGCTCGGCGACGACGTGGTGCCGGTGGACTACACCAAGGTCCCCTGGTGCATCTACTGCCACCCGGAGGTGGCCTTCGCCGGTCTGTCGGAGGAGGCCGCCCGGGAGGCCGGCTACGACGTGGTCACCAAGAAGGACCCCTACGGCGGCAACGGGCGGGCGCTCATCGTGGGGGAGCCCGACGGCCTGGTGAAGGTGATCTGCGAGAAGACCGCCGACGGCAAGGCCGGCCGGATCCTCGGTGTGCACATGGTGGGGCCGTGGGTGACCGAGCAACTCGGACAGGCCTACCTGTCCGTCAACTGGGAGGCGACGCCGCAAGAGGTGGCGCCGTTCGTCCAGCCCCACCCCACCCTGTCGGAGACGTTCGGCGAGACCATTCTCGCCTTGACTGGAAGAGGACTGCACGTTGGCTGACATCGTCATGCCCCAGCTCGGTGAGACGGTCACCGAGGGGACCATCACCCGCTGGCTGAAGTCGGTCGGCGACCCGGTGGCCGAGGACGAGGTCCTCTTCGAGGTCTCCACCGACAAGGTCGACTCGGAGGTGCCGTCGCCGGCGGCCGGCGTGCTCTCGGAGATCCTCGTCGCCGAGGGCGACACAGTCGACGTCGGCACGCGTCTGGCGGTCATCGCCGCCGAGGGCAGCGCCCCGGCGCCGGCCGCCAACGGTTCGGCAGCCAACGGGTCCGCCTCGGCGCCGGCTCCGGCGGCGGCCGAGCAGGCCCCGACGCCCGAGCCGCCGACCCCGGCGGCGACGCCGCCGGCCCCCGCCGTGGTTTCCGCCGAGCCCCCGCCCGCGGCGGAGGAGCCCGGTATCGACGCCGGACCGGCCACGGCCCCGGCGGTGGCCGCCACCGCCACCGCCGCCGGCGCACCGCCGGCCGCCTCGAGCGACGGCAGCGGCAAGGTCCTCTCGCCGGTCGTCCGGCGGCTGATCGCCGAACACGATCTCGACCCGGCGACCATCTCGGGCAGCGGCGCCGGCGGGCGCATCACCCGATCGGACGTGCTGGCCCTCATCGACAAGCAGAGCAACGGCGGGTCGCCGGCCGCCCCCGCCCCGTCGACGCCCGCCCAACGCCCGGCGCCCGCCGCCCCGGCGGCGCCGAGCGCAGGGGCAGCGCCCGCCGCAGCCCCCGCCTCGGCCAGCCCGGGGGAGCCGTTCGGGCCGGCGACCGCCGGCGAGCGCGACACGGTCGTGCCGTTCACCAACATCCGCCGGCGCACCGCCGAGCACATGGTGCGCTCCAAGCACACCTCGGCGCACACCATGGTCGCGGTCGAGGTCGACTTCGCCGGGGTGGAGAAGGTCCGGGCCGCTCACAAGGCCGCCTTCAAGGAGGCCGAGGGCATCAGCCTGACCTACCTCCCCTTCATCGCCCGGGCGACCGTCGACGCCATCGCCGAGTTCCCCCACGTCAACAGCTCGGTGGGCGACGACGCCCTCATCGTCCACGGCGACGTGCACCTGGGCATCGCTGTCGACCTGGACTTCGAGGGACTCCTCGTGCCGGTGATCCACCAGGCGGACGGCAAGCGCCTGCGCCAGCTGGCCCGGGAGGTCGCCGGCCTGGCGGCCAAGGCCCGCAGCCGCAGGCTGACCATGGACGACATCGCCGGCGGGACGTTCACCATCACCAACGCCGGTCCGTTCGGGACGTTGATCACCGTCCCGGTCATCAACCAGCCCCAGACGGCGATCCTGTCCACCGACGGCGTCAAGAAGCGGCCGGTCGCCATCGAGTTGCCCGACGGCTCCGACGGCATCGCCGTCCACCCGGTGGGCAACCTCGTGCTCTCGTTCGACCATCGGGCGTTCGACGGCGCCTACGCCGCCGCCTTCGTGGCCCGCATCAGACAGATCATCGAGAGCCGCGACTGGTCCGCCGAGCTGTGAGCACCGCCCTGCTGCGGGCCCGCTGGCTCGGGCGGGTGCGCTACGGGGACGCCCTCGCCCTCCAGCACGGCCTCTGGGCCGACGGCAGCGACGACTGGCTGCTGCTACTCGAGCACCCGCACGTCTACACCCTCGGCGTGCGGGCCGACCCCGCCCACGTCCTGGTCGATCCCGCCTCGGTCGGGGCCGAGCTGGTCGAGACCGACCGGGGCGGCGACGTCACCTACCACGGGCCCGGGCAGCTGGTCGGCTACCCGATCCGCTCGGTCGCCATGGGCTCCGGGGCGGTGCCCCGCTACGTCCATGCCGTCGAGCAGGTGGTGATCGACGCCCTGGAGGCCCTCGGCCTCCCGGGCGCGTCGCGCCTCGAGGGCTACCCCGGCGTGTGGGTGGGGGTGGAGGAGGGCGCGCCCCGCAAGATCTGCGCCATCGGGGTGCGCCTGTCGCGGGGCCGCAGCATGCACGGCTTCGCCCTCAACGTGGCCCCGGACCTGGCCTACTTCGGCCACATCGTGCCCTGCGGGATCGCCGACATGCCCGTCACGTCCCTGGCCGCCGAGGGGGTCGACGTGTCGATGCGGGCCGCTGTCGACGCCGTGGTCGCCGCCGCATCCCGCCGCTTCGGTTACGAGCGCGTCGACCGCCGCGACGTCGCCTGGCGGGTGCCCGCCACCGACCTGGCGCCGTTCACCCGCGGCGAGGGTCCCGGTGTGCCGGTGCCCTCCGGTGGTCCCGGGGGTCGCCGGGCCGCCCCTGCCGACGGCGGGGCGCAGCCGGTCCGCCTGCTCGGCCGACTGGCCGAGGCCGGGGTGGACCCGTCCGCCGGCGTCGACCTCACGGCGCGCAAGCCCGACTGGCTGCGGGTCCCGGCCCGGATGGGGGAGGAGTACCGGTCCCTGCGCAAGACCATGCGCTCCCTGTCGCTGGTCACCGTCTGCGAGGAGGCCGGCTGCCCCAACATCTACGAGTGCTGGGCGGACGGTACGGCGACGTTCATGGTCAACGGCGACCGCTGCACCCGGGCGTGCGGCTTCTGCCTGGTCGACACCCGCAAGCCGCTGCCGCCGGACCCCGACGAGCCCGAGCGGGTCGCCGAGGCCGTGGACCGGCTCGGCCTGGCCCACGCCGTGGTGACCACGGTGGCCCGTGACGACCTCGCCGACGACGGTGCCGCCACCCTCGCCGAGACCGTCCTCGCCATCCGCCGCCGCACGCCGGCCACCCGGGTCGAGCTGTTGATCTCCGATTGCCGGGGTCACGAGCCTCCGCTGGAGCGGATCTTCGCCGCCCGCCCCGACGTGCTCAACCACAACGTCGAGACCGTGCCCCGCCTGCAGCGGGCGGTGCGGCCCTCCGCCTCCTACGCCCGCAGCCTCTCGGTCCTCGCCCGGGCCCGGGCCGCCGGACTCACGACCAAGTCCGGCCTGATCGTCGGCATGGGGGAGGAGACCGACGAGCTGCTCGCCACCCTCGCCGACCTGCACGGCGTGGGGGTCGACATCGTCACCGTCGGCCAGTACCTCCGGCCGACCTCGCACCACCTGCCGGTCGCCCGCTGGTGGACGCCGGCGGAGTTCGCCGAGCTGGCGGCGGCGGGCGAGGCGATGGGCATCCCGCACGTCGAGGCGTCGCCGCTCACCCGCTCGAGCTACCACGCCCGGGCCGCCGCCGAGGGCGTCCTGGCGCCGGTGGCGGGCGGGGTGGCCCGATGAGCGCCGGCTCCGCCCGGGCGGCGCGCGCCGACCGTGTCCGGGCCGCCATGGGCGAGGCCGGCGTCGACGCCCTGCTGCTGTCCCTCGGTGCCGACCTGCCGTGGCTGACCGGGTACGAGGCGATGCCGCTCGAGCGGCTCACGATGCTCGTCCTGCCGGCCGACGACCGGGCGGTCCTCGTCGTGCCGGAGCTGGAGGCCCCGCGGGTCGACGCCGACCCCGAGGTGTTCGAGGTGCGGCCCTGGGCCGAGGGCGACGACCCGGTCGCCCTCGTCGCCGGGATGGTCGGCGGGCGGCGGCGCCTGGCCGTCTCGGACCGGACGTGGGCGACCTTCGTCCTCGGGCTCCAGGAGGCGTTGCCGGGCCGGGAGTGGCTCGCCTCGTCCCGGGTGACCGGTCCGCTGCGGGCGGTCAAGGACGATGCCGAGATCGAGGCGCTGGCGGCGGTGTCCGCCGCCGCCGACCGGGTGGCGGCGGCGCTCCTCGGCGGCGAGATCGCCCTGGTCGGCCGGACCGAGCGGGAGGTCTCCGAGGAGCTCGGGCGCCGGCTCGTGGCCGAGGGCCATGACCGGGTCAACTTCGCCATCGTCGGCAGCGGCCTCAACGCCGCCAGCCCCCACCACGAGCCGGGCTCCCGCCGCATCGGCGCCGGCGAGGCGGTCGTGTGCGACTTCGGGGGGACGATGGCCGGCTACTGCTCCGACATCACCCGCACCGTCTGCACCGGCGAGCCGCCCGCCGAGTTCGCGGAGCTGTACGCCCTGCTCCAGGACGCCCAGGCGTCGGCGGTCGCCGCCGCCACGGTCGGCACGGCCTGCGAGGACGTCGACCGGGCCGCCCGGGACCGCATCGCCGGCGGCGGGTACGGGGCGGCGTTCATCCACCGCACCGGGCACGGCATCGGCCTGGAGGAGCACGAGGACCCCTACATCGCGCCGGGCAACCGCGAGCCCCTCCGGCCCGGGCACGCTTTCTCCGTGGAACCCGGCATCTACCTCGCCGGGCGGTTCGGGGCCCGGATCGAGGACATCGTGGTGGCGACCGCCGGCGGCCCCCGGCCGCTCAACCTCGCCTCCCACGACCTGACCGTCCTCGGTTGACCACCGGCACCGGGGGCGGGGGACAGTCACATTCGCCACCACCCCGCCCTCGAGGCAGCCCATAGGGTCCGTCGGCACGACCTTCGGCGTGCCGACCACCTCGCCGAGCGCTGGCTCCGGTTCGTCGGGATCCTCGGCGACCAGGGCGGGCAGGCAACGCCTTCCACGACTCGGCGTCAGCGGCTACTGGCGGGGGGCCGGGTCGAGCGCCCGGCGGAAGGCGGCGGTGAACTCGGCGTCGGCCCGCAGGACGGTGATCGGCCGGCCGGCACCGGCGCTCACCGTCACCTGCCCGCACGAGCCGGAGCGCAGCACGAGATCCGGTGCGGCCGTGGCCGTCGCGGCGAAGGCCACCACGTCCACGGTGCCGGCGCCCGTCGGGCAGGAAATCACGCCCGCCGAGGCCGGTGCCAGCCCGTTGGCGGCTGCCCGCAGCCGGGCGACGGCGGCGGGGTCGGTCACCACGACCCGGCGCGAGGGCGCCACGCGCCGGGTCGTCGTGCCGGTGAGCCGGTGCAGGACCGACACGACCGCCACCCGGTCGCTGGCAGGCACGAGACTGGCCGCCGGCCGGGTGGCGAGCCAGGTGACCTGGGCGTCCACCCGGATGCCGGTGCCGCCCGAAGCCAGCGGAGTGACCGTCACCAGCAGCTCGGCGCTGGCCGCCCCCGGCGGCAGGTGCCCGACCGGCTCGAGGAGGTAACGCTCGGTCGTGCCGCCGGCGCCGGTCGTGCGGCCCGAGCCGCCACCGGTGGTGGCGCCCGCCGGTGGGTGCCGGCTGAGGTAGGTGAACGTCGCCGTCGCGGTCTGATCGGTGACGGCGTAGCGGGTCGCCTGCGCCAGCTGCGAGGTGGCGGGAGCCTCCGGCGGCCGGCGCAGCGCCGCGCTCGGCGGGTGCCCCACCGGGCGGGCGCCGGGCGGGAGGCTGGCGCGGGCGAGCACGGCGCGCGCCAGCGCGGTGGCCTGACCATGGTCGTGGACGGCGGCGGGCGGGCCCGGCCGGCTCGCCGGGCCGGAGTCGCCGGTCCGGCTCGTCGCTCCGGAGTCGCCGGTCGCGGACAGGCCGGCTGCCTGCCCGGTCGGGCCCGTCCCGCCGGCGGTGCGTCCAGGGGAGGTCCCGCAGCCGGCGAGGGCGAGCCCTGCCGCGGCGAGGGTCGCCGCCACGGTGCGCCCGGTCGACCCGGTGGACCGCCGGCGTAGGAGGAGGGTTGGGAGGGACATCACGGGTTGGACGGCGCGACCGCGGTTCGAGTTCCCACAAGGCGGCGTCGCAACGATGGTTGGACGGTCGGGGCGCGCCCCGGTCCCGGCCCGTTCCGTCGCCGCGGGCCGGAACCACAGCCTTCGGGCGCCCCCCTGGATTCGAGGCGACGGCCACGGTGGCGTCGGACCTTGTCACCGCCCACCGACGCCGCTACTGTCGGCGCGGTCCGCAGGGGAACGAAATGACCGAGATCCCGGGTGACGGCTTTCGGCAGGCCGCGGTTCTTGCGTCCCCGGTCCGTGACGGTGACGTTCGGGGGGCCCGGAGGGCCGCAGCCGGCCCGGGTGCGGCCAGTCGGCAGGACCCCGGCTCGGAGTTGCTCCGACCCTATGTGGCCCGCCTCGCCGTGGCGCTCCAGTCCTGCTTCGGCGACGACCGGCTCGCGCCGATCGAGGGAACGCTGGCGTTCGTCGACGTCTCCGGCTTCACCCGGCTGACCGAGATCCTCGCCGGCAAGGGGAAGGCGGGAGCGGAAGAGCTCAGCGAGCTCCTCGACGTCGTCTTCGCCGGCCTGCTCACCATTTCCGACGACCTCGGCGGGGAGCTCATCAAATGGGGCGGCGACGCCGTGCTGCTCCTCTACACCGGGGCAGCCCACGCCGAACGGGCTACGGCAGCAGCCGCCGGGATGCAGGCTCGTATGCGTCACTTGGGGCGTCTCAGGACATCCTGCGGGCCGTGCACCCTCCGGATCTCCGTGGGAATCCACTCCGGTCGGTTCCATTTCCTGATGGTCGGCCGCCGTCACCGAGAGCTGCTGATCGTTGGCCCCGGCGCCACGATGACGGCGACGATGGAGGGCATCGCCGAGGCGGGCGAGATCGTCGTCAGCTCGACGACGGCCGCGCTCCTGCCCAAGGGATCCGTGGTGGGGGCGAAGGAATCCGGGTGGCTGATCGAGGACGACCACCGCTTCGACGTCCCGGAACGGCGACTCCCGGAGCCCCCTGCGGATCTCAGCCCCGCGCTGTGCGTGCCGGAGAAGCTGCGGACCCACCTCCTCGCCGGCCCCGTGGTCAGCGAACACCGTCAGGTGGCGGTGGCGTTCATCGAGTACCTGGGCACCGATGCTCCTCTCGCCGGTCAGCACACCACGGTGGTCGACGACCTCGACGACCTCGTCAGCCGCGCCCAGGAGAGTTGCGCGACGCACGACGTCGCCTTCTGGGAGACCGACATCTCCAAGGACGGCGGGAAGATCATGTTAGTGGCCGGCGCGCCGTCCGGCACCGATGACGACGGCGGTCGTCTGCTGGCGGTACTCCACGAGACCATGGGCGCGGCGACGCGGCTCCCCCTCCGCGCCGGGGCAACCTACGGGCGCGTGTTCACCGGCCAGTTCGGGCCTGCGAATCGACGGACGTACACGGTGAAGGGCGACACCGTCAACCTCGCCGCCCGACTCATGGCCCGGGCCGGGATCGGGGAGATCTACGCCAGCGAGCAGCTGCTGCGGCGCAGCGGCGTGCAGTTCGCGGCCGAGCCTCTCGAGCCTTTTCTCGTCAAGGGCAAGGTCGAGCCGGTTCGGGCCCGGCGCCTGGTGCCGGCGGGCGGATCGGCACGTACGGTCGGCACCGACCCCGCCCCTCCACCCCCCGGGTCGGAGCTCCCGTTCGTCGGTCGTTCCGAGGAGCTCGAGGTCCTCCTCGCATGCCTCAGCGACGCCGCCGTCGGCCACGGGGGCTGGGTCGAGGTGCTCGGACCCCCCGGCATCGGGAAGTCCCGCCTGATCGACGAGGTCGTGGCGCTCGCCCCCGACCACGATGTGCTCCGCGTCCGCTGCGACCACTACCGCTCGCACCAGCCCTACGCCGCGGCCCGACAGCTGGGGCGTCAGAGCCTCGGCGTGGCTCCCGACGCGGACCCCGAGCTGGTCGGCAAGGTGCTGGCCGGCGCCGTTTCGGCCGCGGCGCCGGAGCTGACGCCCTGGTTGCCCCTGCTCGCCGACGTGATCGGTGCCGACGTCCCCCCGACGCCCGAGTCGGCGGCCTTGGACGAGGCGTTCCGCCCGGGGCGGCTGCGAGAGGTGTACGCCCGTCTCTTGCGCGCCCTGCTGACCCGCCCGACCCTGCTCGTCGTCGACAACGTCCACGACATGGACGACGCCAGCGCCGGCGTCCTCGGGCGCATCGCCACCGCGGCGAGCACCGCCCCGTGGTCGGTGGCGCTCCTCGGTCGCGGCCGCGCCCGCTCCTTGCAGGTCGACGAGCGTGGCCGCCGGGCGTGTGTCGGCCTGGACGCTCTCGGCCCCGAGGAATCGAGTCGTCTCCTCAGGGCCGCGACCTCGGCCCAGCCGTTGAGCCACCGACGGGCGGCTGCCATCGTCGAGCGCAGCGAGGGGAATCCCCTGTTCCTCCTCGAGCTCGCGGGCTCGGCCGGGGGGCTCGGGGAGGACGCGCTCCCCGACAGCGTCGAGAGCCTGTTCGCGGCACGGATAGACGAGCTGCCGCCCCCCGACAGGTACGTCCTGCGCGTCGCGTCGGTCCTGGGGCATTGGGTGACGGTCTCCGTGCTGGAAGCCATGGTCGAGGGTGGTGTTCCGCCCGACCGGCTCGCCACACTCGGCGACTTCCTCGCAGAAGACGGCGTCGACAGCCTCCGGTTCCGGAACAAGATGCTGCGGGATGCCGCCTACGAGGGCCTGGCGTTCTCCCAACGGGCCCGGTTGCACGGACTGGCTGGAGCGGCACTCGAACAGCTCTCCGGTGGCTCCGCCGATGTCGCCGGCCTCCTCGCCTTCCACTTCGGCCGGGCAGGCGTCCACGAGAAGGCCTGGCGGTACGGGCGCGCCGCTGCGGCGAGGGCGACGGAGGTCCACGCCCACGCCGACGCCGCGAGCCTGTTCGAACAGGCGCTCGAGGCTGGGCGCCGCCTGCGGGGCGTCGGACGAGGTGACCGCTTCGTGACCGCCCAGGCGGTCGGTGACAGCTACTCCCGGGCGGGAGAGTTCCTCCGGGCGGACGCCGCCTATCGTGTGGCCCGGCGTTGGGCGTCCGAAGGCGTCGAGCGGACGGAGCTCAACTACAAGGTGGCCTCGGTTGCCGAGCGGTGTGGCAGCTACGCCCGGGCGCTGCGCGTGCTGACCATCGCCGAGCGGTCCGTGCACCTCGCGCCGTCGCCGGACAGGGAGCGGGTCCTGGCCAGGCTGCGCGCCCTCCGAGGCCTCGTCCGCCACCGGCAGGGACGTGGGGCGGAGGCGGTGGTCCTCCTGCGCGCAGCCGTGCGGCACGCCCGCACCGCAGACGCCCCGGATCTCCTGGCCGAGGCCCTCGTCCACCTCGACGAGGCGGAGCTCACCGTCGGCGAGCCGGGCGACGGCGAGCACGCCCGGGAGGCGTTGGCGGTGCTCCGGCGCGTCGGCGGGTACCTCTGGCTGGAAGGCCAGGCATACAACCAGCTCGGGATCCGCGCCTACTTCGCCGGGCGGTGGCCCGAGGCGGTCGGCCACTACCGGGCGTCCGCCGACGCCACCAAGCGTTCCGGTGACGACTGGGCAGCAGCGGTGGCGACCGGCAACATCGCCGAGGTGCTCTCGGACCAGGGCCACCTGGTGGAGGCGCGTGACCTCTTGGAGGAGATGCTCCCCGCGTACCGGGCGGCGGGCACCCCCAGCTTCGTCGCCTACGGCGCCCTGCTGTGGGGTCGGCTGGCGGCACGGTCCGGCTGCTTCGACGAGGCGTTGGCCGCCCTGGCCGAGGCGGAGGCGATCTACCGAGCCGAGCGGGAGGTGCTCGCCGTCGCCCACAGCCGGGCACTGCTCGCCGAGGCGCGAGTGCTCGCCGGTGACCACGCCGGGGCCCGGGCCGCAGTCGAGGGCTGTCTGGCGGATCTCGAGCGCCTCGCCGGGGGCAACCTGATCGCTCCGCTGGCCCTTCGGGTCGGCGGGGTCGCGGCGCTGCTCGAGGGGGACGAAGCTGTGGGCCGTCAGCGGATCGAGCTGAGCGTCACCGTCGCCCGAGCCCGCAGCGCGCCGTACGAGCTGGCCCTGTCCCTGCAGGCGTTGACGGACCTGCTCCCGGGAGTCGTCTCCGCGACCGAGCGCAACGAATGCCGGGGGCTCTGCGAGCAGCTCGGCCTGACCGAGGATGCCCGGCACCTTCTGGCGGTGGCGGGCTGCGGGTGACCCCCGGGATGGGAGCCACCCGCAGCCGCCCGGACCTCAGAAGTGCATGGGATCGGTGAGCGAGCTCTGGTAGACGACGACCTGCTCCCCGCCGCCGGGCAGCCGGGACCGGTTGTAGACGCACATCTGCAACGGGCTGTTGTCCGCCAGGTACCCCGGGTCGCTGCAGTCGGCGAGGAGTCCCTGATAGATGTACGGAACGGTCGGCGAGGGGGTCGCCTGAACCTGGGTCGCCCCGTAGAACTCCTGGGTGGCGCCCGAGCAGACCGGCATCTGCGAAGCGCCGTTGTTGGTGACGGAGTTCATCACCGCCTTGGTGAAGTCGAGGGTGACATAGCCGCTCGCCGGGCCCCCGGTGGAGATCACCAGTGGGTCGTACGGTCCGCTGGACACCTGGCTGTCGCAGGTGAGCCCCAGCCCCTCACCGAATGAGAGGGAGAGGCTGTAGGAGCTGCCGTCGGACGCCGTGGAGGTGACGGACCCTGTCGTGCCCTGCAGGGCGCTGGTGACCGTCGGGCTGGTGCAGGTGCCGGTGGCCGGGCAGCTCGTCACCGACTGGGCGACCGAGAAGGGGGTCGAGTCGGTGCTCGTGCCGGACGCCGAGGCCACCAGCTCGTAGCCTGCGCCGAGGTTGGTGGCCGCCAGGGTGGTGAAGACGGCCTGCCCGCTGCTGTCGGTCGTCACGGAGACCCCGCCGGAACCGACCGGCGCACCCGCGAAGTAGAGGCCGGGGTCGCCGAGGGAGGGGTCAGAGGTGAGCGTCACCGGCACGCCGCCGGCCGGGATGGGACTGCCGGCGAGGTCGTCCACCTGCACGGTGACGGGCTGGCCGCCGGACGACAGGTAGGAGAAGCTCTTCGGGGGCACCGACTGCTGCACCGCGGCGGGCGGCTCGGTGGCGAACCGCAGCTGGAAGCCGACGTCGAAGGGGGTGGACGTGGCGGTCGTCGATCCGGGAACGCTGGTGGAGGCGCTCAGTCGGTAGCCGTCGCCCGGGTTGCTGGCGGTCACCCCCAGGCAGCCGGAGGCGTTGGGTCCGAAGACTGAAGTCCCATTGCTGTCGGTGGTGACGGTAGGGGAGCAGACGGCCAGTCCAGGGTTGCCGGCGGCGGTGGCGTAGCCGAGGGTGATCGGCTTTCCCGGCGCCGACACTGGGTTGCCGAGGCCGTCGGCGAGCTGCACCGTCGGGGTCGGGGCCATGGCGTAGGAGCCACCCGAGCCGCTGACCTGGACGACCGCCGGCGGCTCCTGCGAGAACAGGAGTTGGTAGCCCACGCTGAAGGAACTCGAGGTGGCCGGAGCGGCGGCGCCGGGGCCCGTCGCCATCAGCGCGTAGCCGGTGCCGGGCTGGGTGGCGCCGAGCCCGGTGGCACACCCGGATGTCCCGAAGGTCGCCGAACCGGTGCTGCCCGTGTAGGCGACCACGCCGCTGCTCGGCACTGCGGTGGTCCCGTAGTACAGGCCTGGGTTGGCGCCCGTGAACGAGAGGGTGATCGGGATGCCGGCCGCGTCCACCGCCTGCCCGCTGGCGTCCTCGACCTGCACGGCCGGGCAGGTGTAGGTGTAGGCGACCTTCGGCGAGAGCGTCGAGACCGTGAGCACGGACGGCGGCTGCTGGGTGAAGGCCAGCTGGTAGTCCACCTGCAGGGTGGGATCGGCCGTCGTCAGGGCGAAGTCGTTGTTGTTGCCGTTGAAGTCATTGGACTGCTTCACCTCGGTCGTGACCGGTATGGCCGTCACCGCGTGCGGCGTCAGCGTCACGGTGACGACGAGGCTCGAACCGGGCGTCACCCCGCCGGTGTTGGACGGGCTCGTGATGAGGATCACCGTCGATCCGCCCGACAGCGTCGTGGTGGCCGTCCACCCGGTGGCGCCGTCCTCGGCCGACACGCCGACCACCTCCACACTGTCCCCGGCGGTACCCCCCAGCGTGAGCGAAGCGGAGCCGAAGGACTGATTGCTCGTCGGGTCGTTGGCCAGGGTGATGTCGACCTGCCCCGACGCCCCGAGGCTCAGGGTCGTCGGCGAGGCGCTCGCCGCGTAGAGCTTGGTGCTCGGGGCGGCCAGCGCGACGGGCGCGGTCGCCACGGTGCCGAGCAGGAGCCCGATCGCCGCGAGCAGGACAGTCACGATCCGCGTACGTGGGCGTCGGGGACTGGTCACGTTGGCCCTCCTGGCGGGATGACGGCGGCGGAGAAGCTAGCCGCGCTCTCGGGATCATGCGACAGGTTTCATGCCAACATTTTCGCCACATCGCCAATGGCCGGGCATTTCGCCGCGCTGCGTGCGGTGAATCGCGCGAATGGCGTCACCGAGTCGGCCGCTGGCGGGCTCCCGGCGCGATCTAGGACGTCCGGCGGGCGCGGTGGCGGCGCTCGGCAGGCGGCCGGCGCAACCCCGCCGCCCGCAGGCGGGACACCAGCTCCCGGGACGGGACGGCGGTGGCGCCGAGGCGCAGCGCCCGCTCGCGCACCTCGGTCGGCACGTCGTAGTGGTCCCCCTGGAACACGTGGCGGGGGATGCCGAGCCGCTCCGCGAACCGGTGCAGCTCCTCGTAGGAGTGGTCGCTCACGAGGTGCGCCCAGCGCCGGCCCCGCCAGGGCCAGTGGGGCTCGTCGACGAGGATCACGCCGCCGAATGCTAGGTGCTCGGTGCTCGTCAGCCGCGCCGGACGACGAAGTACTTGGCCTGCGGGTGGTGGCAGATGATCGCCGCCGTGGTCTGCTCGGGGTGGAACTGCCACGAGGACGACTCGTCGACCCGGACGTCGATGCGCTCGGCGCCCACCAGCTCGGCGCACTTGGCGTTGTCCTCCAGGTCGGGGCAGGCCGGGTACCCCCAGGAGTAGCGACCACCCCGGTACTGCTGGCGGAACAGCCCGGCGAGGGACGGCCCGTCCTCGTCGGCGAAGCCCCACTCCTCCCGGATCCGCCGGTGCCAGTACTCGGCGAGGGCCTCGGTCATCTCCACGCCGAGGCCGTGCAGGTGCAGGTAGTCGGTGTAGCGGTCGGACTGGAACAGCCGGGCCGTCTCCTCCGAGACCGCCGGCCCCATGGTCACCACGTGGAAGGCGGCGTAGTCCTCCTGGCCGGAGTCCACCGGGCGGAAGAAGTCGGCGATCGACAGCCACGGCTCGGCGGGCTGGCGGGGGAAGGTGAAGCGGAGCCACTCGGCGCTGCGGCTCTCGTCCTTCCACACGACCAGCTCGTCGCCCGCGCTGTTGACCGGGAAGTACCCGTAGGCGACCGCCGGGCGCAGCACGTCGGCCTCCCGGGCCAGGGCCAGGCGGGCCCGCAGCTCGGCGCGCAGCCGCTCCTTGAAGGCCGGGTCGCCCTCGTCGCGGCGGGGACGGTACCCCCACTGGTTGCGGTACAGGGCGGTCTCGTTGAGGTAGGCGGCGATGTCGTCGAGGGGGACGCCCCGCTCGACGCGCGAACCCACCCACGGCGGGGTGAGCACCGGGTTGTCGGTGCGCACCGACGGCGCCCGCCGGGGGCGGGGGGCGCCGGCCGCCTCGCCGGCGGCGGCGAGGGCGTCGGCCGGGGTGCGCACCCCGGCCCGCTCGGCGACCTCCCGGCCCCAGGAGGACTCGTCGGGCTCGCTGCCGGAGCGGATGGCGCCGAGGCGGTCGAGGACGCGCAGCCCCTCGAAGGCGTCCTTGCCGTAGAACAGCCGCCCCTCGTAGGTCCTGCGCAGGTCCCGCTCGACGTAGGTCCGGGTGAGCGCCGCCCCGCCGAGGAGCACCGGGATGTCCCCGCGGCCGCGCTCGTTCATCTCGAGGAGGTTCTCCCGCATGATGAGGGTGCTCTTCACGAGCAGGCCCGACATGCCGATGGCGTCGGCGCCGACCTCGTCGGCCTTGGCCAGGATGTCGGCGATGGGGACCTTGATGCCGAGGTTGTGCACCTCGTAGCCGTTGTTGGTGAGGATGATGTCCACCAGGTTCTTGCCGATGTCGTGGACGTCGCCCTTGACGGTGGCCAGCACCACCCGCCCCTTGCCGCCGCTGTCGGAGCGCTCCATGTGCGGCTCGAGCCACGCCACCGCCGCCTTCATGGTCTCGGCGGACTGCAGCACGAACGGCAGCTGCATCTCCCCGGCGCCGAAGCGCTCGCCGACGACCTTCATCCCGCCGAGCAGCGGGCCGTTGATGACCTCGAGGGCGGGGAGGCCGCCGTCGAGCGCCTCGGCCAGGTCGGTCTCGAGCCCGTCGCGGTCGCCGTCGATGATCCGCTGCGACAGGCGCCGGTCGAGCGGCCAGCCGCTGCGGTCCTCACCGCCGACGGCGGACGCCGCCACCCCCTCGAACATCCGCAGCAGCGTCGCCAGCGGGTCGTAGTCCGCCCGGCGCCGGTCGTAGATCAAATCGAGGGAGGCGGCGACCGCCTCGGGGTCGATGCGCGACAGGGGCATGATCCGTGCCGCGTGGACGATGGCGGCGTCGAGCCCGGCGGCCTGGCACTCGTGGAGGTAGACGGAGTTGAGCACGTGGCGCAACGCCGGGGTGAGCCCGAAGCTGATGTTGGACAGGCCGAGGATGGTCTGCACCCCCGGCAGCGCCGCCTTGATCGCCCGGATGCCCTCGATCGTCTCGAGGCCGTCGCGGCGGCTCTCCTCCATGCCGGTGCCGAGCGTCAGCGCCAGCGGGTCGAACAGCAGGTCCTCGGGGCGCAGCCCGTAGCGGTCGACGGCCAGGTCGTGGATCGCCCGGGCCGCCTCGAGCTTGCGCTCGGCGGTGCGGGCCTGGCCGGTCTCGTCGATGCAGGTGCACACCACCGCCGCCCCGTACTCGCGCGCCAGCGACAGGAACCGGTCGAGCCGGGTGCCGGGCTGCGCGCCGTCCTCGAGGTTGACCGAGTTGAGGACCGGCTTGCCGGCGATCAGCTGCAGGCCGGTCTCGATCACCGCCGGTTCGGTGGAGTCGAGCATGATCGGCAGCGTCGACTGGGTGGCGAAGCGGGCCGCCACCTCGGCCATGTCGGCGGGGCCGTCCTCGCCGGTGAAGTCGACGCACACGTCGAGGAGGTGGGCGCCCTCCTTGACGGCGTCGCGGGCCATGGCGACGCAGGTGTCCCAGTCGTCGGCGAGCATCGCCTCCCGGAACTTCTTGGACCCGTTGGCGTTGGTGCGCTCCCCGACCATGAGCACCGACGGCGACTGGTCCCAGGGCACGTGGGAGTACAGCGAGGCGCACCCCGGCTCCCAGTCGACCTCCCGCTCGGCGGGGGTGAGGCCGCCGACGGCCTCCACGACGGCGCGCAGGTGGGCCGGCTCGGTGCCGCAGCATCCCCCCACCGCCCGCACCCCGTACTCGGTGACGAAGCGGGCCAGGTGGGTGGCCAGCTGCTCGGGGGTCAGGTCGTAGTGCATGCGGCCGTCGACGACCGACGGCAGCCCGGCGTTGGGCAGCACCGACAGGTGGCTGCGGGCGTGCGCCGACAGGTACCGCAGGTGCTCGCTCATCTCCGCCGGGCCGGTGGCGCAGTTGAGCCCGACGACCTCGGGGCGCAGGGCGTCGAGGGTGGTGAGCGCCGCTCCGACCTCGGTGCCCATCAGCATCCGGCCGGTCGTCTCGATCGTGACCTGCACCTGCAGCGGCACCTGGCGGCCCACCTCGGCCATCGCCCGGCGGCAGCCGATGATGGCCGCCTTGGCCTGCAGCAGGTCCTGGACGGTCTCCACGAGCAGCAGGTCCACGCCGCCCTCGAGCAGCCCGGCGGCGGCCTCCTGGTAGCCGTCGCGCTGGTCGGCGAAGCGGATCTGGCCCAACGAGGCGATGCGCGTCCCCGGGCCGAGCGACCCGGCCACCCAGCGCCCGCCGAAGCCGTCGGCCACGTCCCGGGCGATGCCGGCGGCGCGGCGGGCCAGCTCCCGGGCCCGCTCGGCGATGCCGTACTCGGCCAGCACCCACGGCAGCGAGCCGAAGCTGTCGGTCTCGACCACGTCGCAGCCGACCTCGAGGAACGACCGGTGCAGGTCGGCGACCACGTCGGGGCGGGTGGCGCACAGCAGCTCGTTGCAGCCCTCCAGGGCGGGGCCGCCGAAGTCGTCGGGCCCGAGATGCCGCAGCTGCAGGTTGGTGCCGGTGGCGCCGTCGAAGACGACGACCCGCTCGCTCAGGGCCTCCAGGTAGCTTCCCACCCCCGGCATCGTACGGGAGCCGTAGTGTCCCTGGTCATGGTGGAAGACACGGCCGAGGGGAAAGGCGCAGCCCGGGTGGTCCACAGCCCCCGGGGGAGCGAGCTGTCCTGCCGCAACTGGCAGACCGAGGGGGCGTTGCGGATGCTCCACAACAACCTCGATCCCGACGTGGCCGAGCACCCCGAGGAGCTGGTGGTCTACGGCGGCAGCGGCCGGGCGGCGCGCAGCTGGCCGGCGTTCGACGCCATCGTGGGGGCGCTGCGCGGGCTGGAGGCCGACGAGACGCTGCTGGTCCAGTCGGGCAAGCCGGTCGGCATCGCCCGGACCCACGAGTGGGCGCCGCGGGTGCTGATCGCCAACTCCAACCTGGTCCCGCAGTGGGCGAACTGGGAGGAGTTCCGGCGGCTCGAGGCGCTCGGGTTGACGATGTACGGGCAGATGACCGCCGGGTCGTGGATCTACATCGGCACCCAGGGGATCCTGCAGGGCACCTACGAGACGTTCGCGGCGGTCGCCGCCAAGCGCTTCGGCGGTTCGCTGGCGGGGACGCTGACGCTGACCGGCGGCCTGGGTGGGATGGGCGGGGCCCAGCCGCTGGCGGTCACCCTCAACGGCGGGGTGGCGATCGTCGTCGACTGCGACGCGTCGCGCATCCGGCGCCGGTTGGAGACCCGCTACCTCGACGTGCACGCCCCGTCGCTGGACGAGGCGGTGGCCGAGGCCGTGGCCGCCAAGGCGGAGCGGCGGGCGGTGTCGATCGGGGTGGAGGGCAACTGCGCCGAGGTGTTCCCCGAGCTGCTGCGCCGGGGGGTGCCGATCGACGTGGTCACCGACCAGACCTCGGCCCACGACCCGCTCAGCTACCTGCCGCTCGGGGTGGCCTTCGAGGACTGGGAGGCGGAACGCCGGCGGGACCCGGAGGACTTCACCCGTCGGGCGCGGGCGTCGATGGCCCGCCACGTGGAGGCGATGGTCGGCTTCGCCGATGCCGGGGCGGAGGTGTTCGACTACGGCAACTCCATCCGGGGCGAGGCGGCCGCCGCCGGCTACGAGCGGGCGTTCGCCTTCCCCGGGTTCGTGCCCGCCTACATCCGGCCG
>DASSZM010000083.1:0-39747 GCA_035702855.1 Acidimicrobiales bacterium
CCTGGTGCTGCCCGGCGCCGAGGTCGACGACACCGCCGAGCGCATCGCCGGGCGGGGGCTGCCCTACGCCGTCGGCCGGGACGTGCTGCGGGCCCAGCTGCTCGCCCGCCTCGCCGGTCGGTGGGCCGAGCTCACCGGGGCCCCGCCGCCCGACGGGGCCGCCTTCGAGCGGACCGTGCGCAACGACGCCGGCTTCCGGGCGGCGGTCGACCAGCGCTGGCCGAGCGTCGCAGCGGCGACCCTCGTCGGCGAGCTGCTCACCCGGCCGGCGGTGCTGGCCGGGGCGGCCGGCGGGATCCTCGACGCCGCCGAGCAGCGGCTGCTGCGACGACGGCGGCCCCGGGCCTGGACCCCGGCCGACGCCGCGCTGGTCGACGAGGCCAAGGACCTGATCGCCGGGCAGTCCCGCACCTACGGGCACGTGATCGTCGACGAGGCCCAGGACCTCTCCCCGATGCAGCTGCGCATGCTCGCCCGGCGCTGCCCGGCCGGGTCCATGACCCTCCTCGGCGACCTCGCCCAGGCGGTCGGTCCGTGGGCGCACCGCGACTGGCGCGACGTCGGTGCGTGGCTGCCGACCCCCGACGGGCTGCGGGTCGTCGAGCTGCGCCACGGCTACCGCTCACCCGGGCAGGTCCTGGAGCTGGCCAGCCGGCTGCTGCCCGAGGCCGCCCCCGACGTCGCGCCCACCCGTGCCGTGCGCCCCGGGCGCACCGCCCCGCGCCGGCTCGTCGCCGGGGGCGGGGTGGCCGGGGCGGTGGCCGCCGAGGCCGGGCGGCTGGCCGGGGAGTGGCCGACCGTGGGCGTCATCGCCCCCGCCGCCCTCGTCGGCGCCGTCGCCGCCGCCCTGCCCGAAGCCGGGGTGGGCGAGCTCGGCCGGAAGGTCACGGTCCTCGCCGCCGAGGACGCCAAGGGCCTCGAGTTCGACTCGGTGGTGGTGGTCGAGCCCGACGCCATCGTGGCCGAGCGCGACGATCGGGCCGCCGGGTTGCGGCTCCTCTACGTCGCCCTCACCCGGCCGACGCAGCACCTGAGCATCGTCGCCGCGGGCCCGCTGCCGGCGGCCCTCGCCGCCTGAGCGGCTACTCGGCGGCGGTCAGCTGGTTGATCCGGCGCATCAGCCGGGCCTTCCGGTTGGAGGCCTGGTTCTTGTGGATGATGCCCCGGGAGACCGCCTTGTCGAGGCGCTTGACCGCCAGTCGCAGGTCCTCGCCCGAGGTCTCGCTGCCGGTCTCGGCGGCGCGCACGGCGGTCTTGATGCGGGTCTTGATCTCGGACTTGGCCGCCTTGTTGCGCAGGCGGGCCTTCTCGTTGGTCCGGTTGCGCTTGATCTGACTCTTGATGTTGGCCACGTCGTCCTACCGATGGGGGGAGTTGGGAACCGGGAGAGCCTACCAGGCCGGCGCCATGCCGAGGAACCGGTGGGCGGCGTCGAGGAGCAGGTCGACCGAGCCGTCGAGGCCGAAGGCGGTGGTGTCCAGCCACAGGTGGTACCAGCCGGGGTCGAGCGGATCCGCCCGGTACAGGCGGCGCACCCACAGCTCGCGGGAGCGGTCGGTCTGCGCCAGGCGCTCGGTGGCCCGCTCCTCGGGGATGCCCTCGATCACCGCCGCCTGGCGGGCCCGGGCCGCCGGGGGGCCGTCGAGGCGGACGTGGAAGGTGCGGGGCCGCTCGGCGAGCACCACGGCGCCGGCCCGGCCGAGGACCACCCCGCCGCCGCCCTCCCGGATCTCCGCCAGGCCGGCCTCCGCCTGCTGGCGGAGCTCCTCCTCCGGTTCGACGAGCAGGGGCGGGGCCGAGAGCCCGTACACGCCGGAGGCCCGGGCCAGGTAGGTGAACAGGCGGCTGCCGGGCGACGCCGCCCGCTCGCCCTCGCTCAGGCCCTCCTCGGAGTGGGGGTCCTCGTCGAGCCGGCCGACCGCCTCGGCGCTCACGTCGGCGGTCAGCAGCCGGTCCACGAGGGGCAGCGCCAGCGCCTCCGCCAGGCGCGGGGCGATGACGCTGCCGCCGGCCCCGTAGCTGGCCGAGATGGTGATGACCGGTCCGAACTGCTCGCTCACCGCGGGAAATGTAGTCCTGGGCCAGACTGGAGGGGCCGTGAGCGCTTCCCCCGACCCCCTCGCCCGGATCCGCAACCTGTCGATCGTGGCCCACGTGGACCACGGCAAGTCGACGCTGTCGGATCGCATCCTCGAGCTGACCGGCGCCGTCGACGCCCGGGAGATGCGCGAGCAGTACCTCGACTCGATGGACATCGAGCGCGAGCGGGGCATCACGATCAAGGCCCAGAACGTGCGCGTCGGCTGGAAGGGCCACACCATCCACCTGATCGACACCCCCGGGCACGTCGACTTCGGCTACGAGGTGAGCCGCAGCCTGGCCGCCTGCGAGGGCGTCGTGCTGCTCGTCGACGCCGCCCAGGGCATCGAGGCGCAGACGCTGGCCAACGCCTACCAGGCGCTCGAGCACGACCTCGAGATCGTCGCCGCCCTCAACAAGATCGACCTGCCCGCCGCCGACCCGGACCGCTACGCCGCCGAGATCGAGAAGGTGCTCGGCGTGCCCGCCGAGCAGATCCTGCGGATCTCGGCCAAGACCGGAGCGGGCGTGGCCGAGCTCCTCGACGCCGTCTGCGAGCGCATCCCACCGCCGAAGGGCGAGCCCGACGCCCCGCTGCAGGGCCTGATCTTCGACTCGTACTACGACCAGTACCGGGGGGTCGTCAGCGCCGTGCGGGTCTTCAACGGGCGCCTGGGCTCCGGCGCCCGGCTGCGGTTCATGCAGGCGGGCCGCACCCACGACGTCGAGGAGATCGGCGTGCGCCTCCCGGCGACCACGCCGGTGGCGTCCCTCGGCCCCGGCGAGGTCGGCTACCTCATCGCCGGGATCAAGGACGTCGCCGAGGCCCGCTCCGGCGAGACCGTCACCGAGGCGTCCCGGCCGGCGCCCGAGCCCCTCGCCGGCTACCAGGACCCCAAGCCGATGGTGTTCTGCGGGCTGTACCCGATCGACGGCGACGAGTTCGCCGCCCTGCGGGAGGCGCTCGAGAAGCTCCGCCTCAACGACGCCTCGGTGACCTATCAGCCGGAGACCTCCGGGGCGCTCGGCTTCGGGTTCCGCTGCGGCTTCCTCGGCCTGTTGCACATGGAGATCGTGCGGGAGCGCCTGGAGCGGGAGTTCGACCTGTCGCTCATCGCCACCGCCCCGAGCGTCGAGTACCGGGCCCACCTGACCGACGGCGGCACCGTCGAGGTGCACAACCCGAGCGAGATGCCGCCGCCTCAGAAGCTCGAGTCGATCGAGGAGCCCTACCTGCAGGCGACGATCCTGTCGCCCACCGAGTACACCGGCACGCTGATGGACCTCTGCCAGTCCCGGCGGGGCGAGATGGTCCGCATGGAGTACCTGGGACCCGAACGCCTCGAGCTGGTCTACCGGATCCCCCTCGCCGAGGTGGTGATGGACTTCTTCGACGCCTTGAAGAGCCGAACCAAGGGCTACGCCAGCCTCGACTACGAGCCGGCCGGCTGGGAGACCGCCGAGCTGGTGAAGATCGACGTGCTGCTCAACGGGGTGCCGGTGGACGCCTTCAGCGCCATCGTCCACAAGAGCCAGGCGCAGGAGTACGGGCGGCGCATGACCGAGAAGCTGCGGGAGCTGATCCCCCGGCAGATGTTCGACGTGCCCATCCAGGCCGCCGTCGGCGGGCGCATCATCGCCCGCGAGACGGTCAAGGCCAAGCGCAAGGACGTGCTGTCCAAGTGCTACGGCGGCGACATCACCCGCAAGCGCAAGCTGCTGGAGAAGCAGAAGGAGGGCAAGAAGCGGATGAAGAACATCGGCCGCGTCGAGGTCCCCCAGGAAGCCTTCATCCAGGCGTTGCGGCTGGAGGAGTAGTCCCGGCGACGCACATGACCTGGGCGGCGTCCTCCAGGGCGATGGCGGCGCCGAGGCTCGGCACGTCGAGGGAGGCCCACATCGTCTGCTTGGTGATCCCGACGGCCCACGGGTCGAACTCCCCGATGGTGCCGGCGGTGGCCAGGGCGGCGTCGAGAAGCCCGGCGTCGGGCAGCACCGAGGTGACCAGCCCGATGCGCAGCGCCTCGGCGGCGTCCACCCGGCGGCTGGTGAGCATGAGCTCGTGGGCCCGGGCGACGCCGACCAGCCGGGGCAGCAGCCACGACGTGCCGGCGTCGGCGGCCGAGTAGCCGGCGCGCAGGAAGGCGGTGGTGAAGCGGGCCGACTCGGCCGCCAGGCGCAGGTCGGCGCCGAGGACCAGGGCGAGGCCGGCGCCGGCGGCCGGCCCGTTGACGGCGGCGATCACCGGGGGGCGGATCGCCCGCAGGTGGGGGACCAGCGAGGAGATCTGCTCCTGCTCCGCCCTGGTGGCCGCCGCCCCGGCCAGGCCCTCCGCCCCCGGGGGCACGCCGTAGCCGTCGAGGTCGACCCCGGCGCAGAAGCCCCGACCGGCGCCGGTGAGCACCACCGCCCGGCAGGCCCGGTCGGCGTGGGCGTCGTCGAGGGCGGCGTGCAGGGCGGCGACGAGGTCGGCGGTGAGGGCGTTGAGGCGGTCCGGGCGCTCGAGGCGCAGGACGCGGACGCCGGGGCGGGGTGCGGTCACGGTGAGCATGGCCACAGGTTGGCAGCCGGCCCGGTTGGCACACCGGGAGGACCGCCCTAGCGTCGCCCGGCGTGACCCGACCGACCGTCCTGTGGTGGGTGCGGCGCGACCTGCGCCTGGCCGACAACCCGGCGCTGGCCGCGGCGGCGGACGTCGGGGTCGTGCTGCCGGTGTTCGTCCTCGACGAGCGGTTGTGGGGCCCGGCCGGCGCCGCCCGCCGGGCGTTCCTCGCCGGCGCCCTCGAGCACCTGCACGCCGCCACCGGCGGGCACCTGGTGGTGCGCTGCGGCGAGCCGGCCGCCGAGCTGGTGGCGGCCGCCGAGGCCGCCGGGGCCCGGCTCGTGACCGCCGCCGCCGACTTCGGCCCCTACGCTCGCCGGCGCGACGACGCCGTGGAGGCCGCCCTCGGCGCCGCGGGGGTGGAGCTGCGCTGGGTGGGTTCGCCGTACGCCGTCGAGCCGGGCACGGTGCGCAAGGCCGACGGGAGCCCGTTCCGGGTGTTCAGCCCGTTTGCCCGGGCGTGGGTGGCGCAGGGGTGGGGGCCGCCGGTGGGCCGCCCCGAGCGCATCGGCTGGGCCGGCGGGGTGGACGGCGTGGGCATCCCGGCGGCCCCGGCGCTCGACGCGGCCATCCCGACCCCCGGCGAGGCCGCCGCCGAGCGCCGCCTGGAGGCCTTTCTCCGCCACGACCTCGACCGCTACGGGGAGGCACGCGACGACCCGGGCGCCGACGCCACCTCCCGCCTCTCGCCCTACCTGCACTGGGGCTGCCTGCACCCCCGCACGCTGCTGGCGCCGCTCGACGCCCGCCGGCGGGGGCACGCCACCTGGCGCAACGAGCTGTGCTGGCGGGAGTTCTACGCCGACGTGCTCTGGCACGAGCCCGGCAGCGCCCGGGCCAGCCTGCAGGCCCCCATGGCGGCCATGCGCGTCGACGAGGGCCCCGAGGCCGACGAGCGCTTCGCCGCCTGGTGCGAGGGGCGCACCGGCTACCCGATCGTCGACGCCGGCATGCGCCAGCTACGAGCCGAGGCGTGGATGCACAACCGGGTGCGGATGATCACCGCCAGCTTCCTCGTCAAGGACCTGCACCTGGACTGGGGGCGGGGCGCCCGCTGGTTCATGCGCCACCTCGTCGACGGCGACCTCGCCTCCAACCAGCACGGCTGGCAGTGGGTCGCCGGCACCGGCACCGACGCCGCCCCCTACTTCCGGGTGTTCAACCCGGTGCTGCAGGGCCGCAAGTTCGACCCGACCGGCGCCTACGTCCGGCGCTGGGTGCCCGAGCTGGCGGGCGTCCCCGACGCCCACGTCCACGCCCCCTGGGAGCTGCGCCAGCGCCCCTTCGGCGCCGGCGACTACCCCGACCCGATCGTCGACCACCACGCCGAGCGGGACGAGGCGCTGGCCCGCTACGCCGAGGTGCGGGGCCGGTAGCCGGGCGGGCCGGCGCCGACTCGGGTGTGGTGGGGCGCTGGCCGAAACCCGACTGGACGGGTAAGGTTTTGCCCGACACCGGCCGAGCGAGGGGACGAGACATGTCGCAGGACGCCCGAGGTTTCGAGACCCGACAGATCCACGCGGGCGCCGCACCCGATCCGGCGACCGGCGCCAGGGCCACGCCGATCTACCAGACGACGAGCTTCGCCTTCCGCGACACCGACCACGCGGCGGCGCTGTTCGGCCTGGCGGAGCCGGGCAACATCTACACCCGCATCATGAACCCGACCCAGGCGGTCTTCGAGGAGCGGGTCGCCGATCTCGAGGGCGGCGTCGGGGCGCTGGCCACCGCCAGCGGGCAGGCGGCCGAGACCCTCGCCATCCTCACCCTGACCCAGGCCGGGGGTCACGTGGTCGCGTCGGCGTCCCTCTACGGCGGGACCTACACCCTGCTGCACTACACGCTGGCGAAGATGGGGGTGGAGGTCACCTTCATCGACGACCCCGACGACCTCGACGCCTGGGCGGCGGCCGTCCGCCCGGAGACCGCCGCCTTCTACGGCGAGACGATCGGCAACCCCAAGGGCGACATCCTCGACATCGCCGGGGTGGCCCGCGTCGCCCACGAGCACCGCGTCCCGCTCGTCGTCGACAACACCCTGGCGAGCCCTTACCTGTGCCAGCCGCTGGCGCACGGCGCGGACATCGTGCTGCACTCGGCGACGAAGTTCATCGGCGGCCACGGCACGGCCATCGGCGGGGTCCTCGTCGACGGCGGCAGCTTCGACTTCGGGGCGAGCGGGCGCCACCCCGGCTTCACCGAGCCGGACCCCAGCTACCACGGCCTGGAGTACTGGAAGGCGCTCGGCCCCGGCGCCTACATCGCCAAGGCCCGGGTGCAGGGCATGCGGGACATCGGCATGGCGGTGTCGCCGTTCAACGCCTTCCTCTTCATCCAGGGCCTCGAGACGCTCAGCCTGCGGATGGAGCGCCACGTGGCCAACGCCCAGGCGGTGGCCTCGTGGCTCGAGCGGCGCGACGAGGTCACCTGGGTCGCCTACCCGGGCCTCGAGTCGTCGCCCTGGCACGCCCGGGCCCGGGAGCTGCTGCCCCGCGGGGCCGGCTCCATCCTGTCGTTCGGCATCGCCGGCGGCGCCGAGGCCGGCCGCCGCTTCGTGGAGGGCCTGGAGCTGCACTCCCACCTCGCCAACGTCGGCGACGTCCGCAGCCTGGTCATCCACCCGGCCACGACGACCCACTCGCAGCTGAGCGGCGAGGAGCAGGCGGCCGCCGGGGTCACCCCCGACCTCGTGCGCCTCTCGGTCGGGTTGGAGACGATCGACGACATCCTCGCCGACCTCGACGCCGGCTTCCGGGCCGCCAAGTCCTGAGCGCCGCCGTCACCCCCGTCGCCCCACCGCCGGCCAGCGGGGCGTGGCAGCCGGGCGATCCCCCCGGGGACCGGCACTTCGTCACGCTGTTCGCCGACCGGCCGCTGCGCCTCGAGGGCGGCGGCACCCTCGGCCCGATCACCGTGGCCTACGAGACGTGGGGCGAGCGCGCACCCGGCGACGCCAACGCCGTGCTGGTCTGCCACGCCCTCACCGGCGACAGCCACCTGAGCGGCCCGGCCGGCCCCGGTCACGCCAGCGCTGGCTGGTGGGACGGGATCGTCGCCCCCGGGGCCGCCCTCGACGCCCGCCGGTGGTGGGTGGTCTGCCCCAACGTCCTCGGCGGCTGCCAGGGCACCACCGGCCCGGCCTCGGCCGACGCCGACGGGCGACCGTGGGGCTCCCGCTTCCCGGCCCTGACCATCCGTGACCAGGTCGCCGTCGAGGTTGCCCTGGCGGACGCCCTCGGCGTCGGCCGCTGGGCGGCGGTGGTGGGCGGCTCGATGGGTGGCATGCGGGCCCTGGAGTGGGCGGTGAGCCAGCCCGAGCGAGTGGGGCGGGCCGTGCTGCTCGCCTGCGGCGCCGTGGCCACCGCCGAGCAGATCGCCCTCTCCGCGCTGCAGTCCCAGGCCATCCGGTTGGACCCCGGCTTCTCCGGCGGGGACTACTACGGCGCACCCGCCGGCGGCGGCCCGTGGCGGGGGCTCGGCCTCGCCCGGCGCATCGGGCACCTGTCGTACCGCAGCGAACCCGAGCTCGACGGCCGCTTCGGCCGCCTGCCCCAGGCCGACGAGGAGCCCCTCGCCGGCGGTCGGTACGCGATCGAGAGCTACCTCGACCACCACGCCGCCAAGCTCGCCCGGCGCTTCGACGCCAACAGCTACCTGGTGCTCAGCCGGGCCATGGACCACCACGACGTCGGCCGGGACCGCGGCGGGGTGGCCGCCGCCCTCCGCCGGGTGCGGGCGGCGGTCACCGTCGCCGGCGTCGACAGCGACCGGCTCTACCCGCTCCGGTTGCAGCGCGAGCTGGCCGAGGCCATCCCGACGGCCGGCCCCCTCGCGGTGATCCGTTCGGGGGTCGGCCACGACGGGTTCCTCGTCGAGGCGGAGCAGGTGGACAGGATCATCGCCGGCGCCCTCGGAGCCTGAGGGCGCGCGCCGATCCGCGGGGGTTGGTGCCGGTGGGCGGCGGGCCGGGCCGGTCGCTGCCCACCGGCCGGCGGGGACCCGCTCAGCGGCCGGCGGTCAGCGCGCTCACCTGCTCCGGGGTGAGCTGCACCTCGGCGGCGGCGCAATTCTCCTCCAGGTGGCCGACCGACGACGTCCCCGGGATCGGCAGCATGACCGGCGACCGGGCGAGGAGCCAGGCCAGGGCGACCTGTGACGGCGTCGCCCCCGACTCCTTGACGACCTCGTCGACGGGGCCGCCCGGGCGGGCGAGGTCGCCGGCGGCGATCGGGAACCAGGGGATGAAGCCGATGCCCTGCTGCTCGCAGAAGTCCAGGACCTCCTCCGACTGGCGGTTGGCGAGGTTGTACATGTTCTGCACCGTGACCACCGGGACCACCTTGCGGGCGGCCTCGATCTCCGCAACGGACACCTCGGACAGCCCCACGGCGCGCACCTTGCCCTCGTCGAGCAGGTCCCGCAGGAGGCCGAACTGCTCGTCGGCGGGCACCTCGGGGTCGATGCGGTGCAGCTGGAACAGGTCGATGCGCTCGACCCCGAGCCGGCGGAGGCTCATCTCGCACTCCTGGCGGAGGTACTCGGGCCGCCCGACGGGGTGCCACTCGTCGGGGCCGGTGCGCGTCAGACCGGCCTTGGTCGCGATCACCAGCCCGTCGGGGTAGGGGTGGAGGGCCTCGCGGATGAGGTCCTCGCTGATGTACGGCCCGTACGAGTCGGCGGTGTCGATGAAGTCGACGCCGAGCTCGAGCGCCCGGCGGAGCACGGCTCGGGCTTCGTCCCGGTCCTTCGGCTCCCCCCAGATGCCCCGGCCGGTGAGGCGCATGGCGCCGTAGCCGAGCCGGTGGACGGTCATGCCGCCGAACTCGAACGTGCCGCTGCGTCGGACGGGTGACGTGGTGGTGCTCACAATCGACTCCTCGGTCAAGTGGGGTCCTGCGGACTCGGGCCGGGTGGGCGCGGCGGACCGGCGCTGCCCCGCGAGGGCAAACCCGATGCTCGTCGCCGAGCACCGGGAGCCCTGGCACCCCGACCGGCCGCCGTGGGGCGTGCCGGGCTGCGGGCGTCGCCAGCGTTGTACCCACGGACGGCTCGCGTCCGACACCCGCCGGCCCTGTCCGGGGTTTCTGCGTCGAAGGCCGGTATCATGCGACCTCGCCGATGCTGGACGATCGAAAGACCGCGATCCTCCGAGCCGTGGTGGAGGAGTACATCCAGACCGCACAGCCGGTCGGGTCGAGTCACGTCGCCCGGGAAACCGGGCTGGCGGTGTCGCCGGCCACCGTGCGCAACGAGATGAACCAGCTCGAGCGCGACGGCTACCTGTCCCAGCCGCACACCAGCGCCGGGCGGGTACCGACCGACAAGGGGTACCGCTTCTTCGTCGACTCGCTGACCACGCCCGGGACGTTGGACGAGGTGCGGACCCAGCAGGTGCGGGCGTTCTTCGCCCGGGCCCACGGCGAGCTCGAGCGCATGCTCGGCGACACCAGCCGGCTGCTGTCGGGGCTCACCGACTACGCGGCGGTCGTCACGGCCCCCAACGCCGAGGCGCTCACCCTCCGCTCGGTGCAGCTGGTCTCGCTCTCCGCCCGCGTGGTGATGGTCGTCGCCGTGCTCTCCAACGGCAGCATCGAGAAGCGCACCCTCGACCTCGGCCCCGACGCCGCCGCCAGCGACGTGACCGTCGGCGCGGCGTCCGCCCACCTGGCAGCCAGCTTCAACGGCGCCGTGTGGGGTAGCACCGCGGCGCCGCCGACGAGCGGCGACCCCGGCATCGACGACCTCGTCTCCCGGGCCCACGACGCCCTGGTGGCGGCGGCCCCGACCGGCAGCGACCAGGTCTACGTCGGGGGTGCGGCGCGCATGGCGGCGGCGTTCGACGCCGTCGGGACGATCCGCCAGGTGCTCAGCATCATGGAGCAGCAGTACGTGCTGGTGACCCTGCTCCGGGACGTGCTGGACCGGGGCCTGTCGGTCGCGATCGGCACGGAGCACGGCCTGCAGCCGCTCGCCGACTGCTCGCTGGTGGTGGCGCCCTACGACGTGGAGGGCGACCGCGGCACGATCGCCATCCTCGGGCCCACCCGCATGCACTACGACCAGGCCCTGGCGGCGGTGGGCGTGGTGAGCGAACGGCTCGGCCGGGCGCTCAGCGAGGGGGCATGAGCCGCGGCGGGCACGCCGCCACCCGTGTCGGTGGGCGCCCGGCGAGCAGGCGGTCCCGGCGGCGCCCCGGCGAGCAGCGGCGCCCCGGATAGGCTGCTGAAGCTGTGGCCGTCGACGACTACTACGAAGTGCTCGGCGTGCCCCGCACCGCCTCCGAGGACGAGATCAAGCGCGCCTATCTGAGGCTGGCACGGGAGTTGCATCCCGACGCCAACCAGGGGGACCCCGCCACGGAGGAGCGGTTCAAGCTCGTCAACCTCGCCTACGAGACCCTCCGGGACCCGGAGCGCCGTCGCCAGTACGACATGTTCGGGGCCGGGGGACCGCGGCAGGCTGCCGCCGACCCGTTCGGCTTCGGTGGCGGCGGCGCCGGCGGCTTCGGCGACATCTTCGACGCCTTCTTCGGTGGTGGCGGTGGCTTCGCCACGACCACCACGGGCCGGCGGGGCCCGCGCCGCGGCGAGGACGTCGAGGCGGTCCTCGAGCTGGACTTCGCCCGCGCCGTCTTCGGTGGCGAGGAGGACATCAACGTCCGGCTGCCCAGCACCTGTGGCACCTGCAACGGGTCGGGCGCGCGGCCCGGCACCACACCGGTCACCTGCTCCGGCTGCGGGGGCTCGGGCGAGATCCGCCGGGTCCGTCAATCGATCCTCGGTCAGATGGTCACGGCGTCACCGTGTCCCCGCTGCGGTGGGACCGGCGAGGAGATCACCTCGCCCTGCCCCGATTGCCGGGGCGACGGCCGGCGGACCATCGAGCAGAGCTTCGTCGTCGACGTCCCCGCCGGCGTGGACGAGGGATCGACACTCCGCCTCACCGGCCGCGGCGCCGGCGGCGTGCGCGGCGGCCCGCCCGGCGACCTGTACGTCCACCTCCGCGTGCGACCGCACCCCGGGATCACCCGCGACGGCACCGACCTGCGCACCACCGTCCACGTCTCCATGACCCAGGCGGCGCTCGGCACCCACGTCGGGCTCGAGACGCTCGACGGCACGGACGAGTTGACGATCCCCGCCGGCACCCAGGGGGGCCGGGAGTTCCGGTTGCGGGGCAAGGGCGTCCCCCACCTGCAGAGCCGGGGCCGTGGCGACCTGCTCGTCACGATCGCCGTCGACACCCCCACGGAGCTGACCAAGACCCAGGAGGAGCTGCTGCGGCAGCTCGCCGCCGAGCGGGGCGAGGACGTCGCCGACGCCGACGCCGGCCTCCTGTCGCGCATCCGCGGCGCGTTCAAGTAGCGGCGTAACCCCGTGCAGCGGGACGGGGCGCGGCGGCAGCCCCCGATCGAGCAGATGGCACGGTGAGCGCCCTCCATCCGGGGCGTGCGGATGGGGCACGCGAGCGATCGGTCCGTGCCGCAGCCGCGCACGTCTACGTCACCGACCTGCAGGCGCCTGCCCTCGGCGAGGACGACCGTCACCATCTCCTCCGGGTCCTCCGGCTCCGCCCCGGGGAGCCCGTGAGCGCGGCGGACGGTGACGGCGGCTGGGTACCCTGCCGGCTGACCGGTGGGGGTGAGCTCGAGCCCGCCGGCGCCCCCGCCCGCGCTCCACGGCCCGATCCCCGCATCACGATCGCGCTCGCCGTGCCGAAGGGTGACCGGGCGGAGTGGGCGGTCCAGAAGCTGACGGAGGTCGGTGTCGACCGGATCATCCCCCTGGTGGCCGATCGCAGCATCGTGCGATGGCCGGCGGACCGGGCCGGCCGGCATGTCGACCGGTGGAGGGCCGTCGTTCGTGCGGCCGCCATGCAGAGCCGTCGCCTGTGGCTCCCGCAGGTCGAGGCGCCCGCCACCACGAGGCAGCTGCTGGCGACGGCCGCCAGCGCCGGCGTCGCCCTGGCGGAGCCGGGTGGGGGTGCGCCGGGCCTGTCCCGCCCCACCGTCGTGATCGGACCGGAGGGCGGCTGGACGGAGGAGGAGCTGGAGGCGGCGCCCGCGACGGTGGCGCTGGGCCCGTCGATCCTGCGGACCGAGACGGCGGCGGTCGTCGCTGCGACCCTCCTCGCCGCCCTGCGCAGCGGGCTCGTCGGGCAGGCCCCGACCCCTCCTGGCGCGATCGCACCGCGCTGAGCGAGATGTTTCCGCTCGATGGGGGTAGAGCAGCGGTGAGGTTGCACCTTCAGCGGGGATCCAAGGATCGGGCCCGACGGATCGCTACGATCCGCCGGCAGCGGAGGGGAGAGCAACGTGTCCGACAGCATGCCGAGCTCGTACGCACGTCGTGTCGGTGATCGCCTGCGCAGTGTCAGGCAGCAGCAGCGCCTGTCGCTGCAGGCCGTGGAGGTGGCATCGACCGAGGAGTTCAAGGCTTCCGTGCTCGGTGCCTACGAGCGCGGGGAGCGGGCCATCTCGGTGCCCCGGCTCCAACGCCTGGCGCGCTTCTACAACGTGCCGGTCGACCAGCTGCTCCCACGCGACGCCGGGGGCGAGATCGGATGGGAGCGGGCCGAGACCAGCACGACCGAGCTCGAGGACGACGACGGCGTCACCATCGACCTGACGCAGCTGGAGTCCCTGGGAGTCCCCGAAGGCCACACGCTCGCCCGCTACCTGTCCACCATCCAGGTGCAGCGGCAGGACTTCAACGGACGGGTGCTGACCATCCGACGGGAGGACCTGCGGGCGCTCGCCGCGCTCTTCGACGTCTCCCCGGACGAGGTCCGCCGCCGGCTCGACGACCTCGGGCTGCGGCGCGTGCACGCCGCCAGCGACGGGTTCTCGCGCGGCGGGGGCTAGGAGCCGGCCGCCGGCGACGGGTGCTCGCGCCGCTGGGCGAGGAGCCGGCCGGCGTCGGCGGGTCGCCACGGGCGGGGTCGCCGATAGGGTCGAGTCAGCGTGAGGTCGTTCCCTGCAGCCGTCCCGGCACCCGCGGATCCCGGTGCCGGCACGCCCTTCGGTGTGTACGTGCACATCCCCTTCTGTGCCCACCGATGCGACTACTGCGCTTTCGCCACGTGGGACGACCGCCCGCAGCTCGCTCCGGACTACGTCGTCGCCTGCCGGGCGGAGATCGACCGGGCCGTCGCCGGCGGCATGCCCGCCGCGACCTCGGTGTTCTTCGGCGGCGGCACTCCTTCGTTGCTCCCCGCCGAGGACCTGGTCAGCATCCTCGAGGCCATCCCGTGTCGTGTCGGGGCCGAGGTCACCGTGGAGTGCAACCCCGAACACGCCGATCCGGAGCGACTGGCGACCTGGCGCCGGGGCGGCGTCACCCGCCTGTCCTTCGGGGTCCAGTCGATGGTCCCCGCCGTGCTCGAGCGGCTCGGCCGACGCCACGATCCCGACGCCGTCCGACGCGCCGCCGCCAACGCGGGATCGGCGGGCTTTGCCGGGGCCTACAGCGTCGATCTCATCTTCGGTGCGGTCGGTGAGCATCCGGCCGATTGGGAGGCGACGATCGCCGAGGTACTGGCCCTCGACCCGCCCCCGGCACACGTGAGTGCCTACGGGCTCATCCCGGAGCCCGGGACCCCGCTCGGCGCCGACCCCACGCGCCACCCCGACCCCGACGACCAGGCCGACAAGTACCTCGCCGTCGACGCCGCCCTCGCTGCTGCCGGGTACTCGTGGTACGAGATCTCCAACTGGGCGCAGCCGGGCGCGACCTGCCGGCACAACCAGCTCTACTGGGCGCAGGGCGCCTACCGCGGCTTCGGGTGCGCAGCCCACTCCCACGAGGCGTGGGCCGACGGGCGGGCCCGGCGGTGGTGGAACGTCCGGACGCCCGAGCGCTACCTCCGGTCGATGGCCCGGGGGGGTGAGGTCGTCGGGGGTGAGGAGATCCTCGATCCGGCCACCCGGGCGGTCGAGGCGCTGGAGCTCCGCCTGCGGACGGCGGAGGGCGTGGCCCTCCGTGACGTGCCGGCGCCCGGGGCCCTGGAGCTGCTGGAGGACCACGGACTGGTGGTCGTCGAGGGGGGACCGGCCGGCGAGGGCACGGGCCGGCGGTCCCGAGGTGGGAGCGTCGAGGTGGTGCGGACCGGCCGCGCGATCGATGCGGAACGCCGTGGGCGGGCGGAGGCCAGGGCCGGGGCGGGGGCGCGCCGCAGCGGCACGCGCGGTGGCGAGGGGCGGGACGGGGACCGGGTTCGGCTCACGCAGCGCGGGCGGCTCCTCGCGAGCGAGGTGACGGTCCGGCTGCTCGGCTGAGCCGTGGGCAGGGGCCCGCTGGAGGCCGGGACCGGGGGGCGGCCGACGGGGCCGGGGAGTTGCCTATCGGGGGAGCGGTAGGACGAGACGGTCGCCGACGAAGAGGAGATCCGGGTCGCCGGGTACGGGCAGGTGGTCCTGGTTGGCAGCGATGAGCCGGGACCAGTAGGCGGCGACCGCCGCCACGTCCGCCGGGCTCTCCTGGCCGGTAACGGCGACCACGGCCTCCGCGATGCTCCAGAAGCTCTGACCGGGCTGGACGACCCAGATCCCCGCCCCGATGGGGGCGCCGGCGGGCGGGCGGGCGGCGGACGGATCGCCGCCGTGGGCGGCCCCGGCGCCCAGGGACGCGGGTGCGCCCGGCCGGCGGCGGGGTGCCGCCGGCCGGCGGGCAGCTCGATGGTCGAGAGCGGCTCGATGGTCGGGAGCGGCTCGTCGCACCGGCCCCAGCGGGGACAGCACGGGCGGAGGCGCCAGCTGGGGCCCTCCGTCCGCCACGGCGCTTCGGCGCTCCGGCCGGCCGCCGGGCGCAGGCGTCCCGATCGCCCCCCCGGGGAGTGACGCGGCAGCGCCCACAGCGTCTCCCGCGGACCGCCCGCCGGAGGGTGCGAGTGAGACCGGGGACGTGAGTGAGGGTGGGGGCGCAGGTGAGGCCGGGCGCGTGAGCGAGGGCGAAGGCGTGAGCGAGGGCGAAGGCGTGAGCGAGGGCGAAGGCGCCCCGGCGGCCGGGAAGGAGGCACGAGCCCTCGTGGGCAACGGGAGGGTGGTGGCGCCGGCGAGGCCTGCGCCCCCGACGGAACCAGCCGCGACGCACACGCCGGCGAGCAGCGCCACCGGCCCGCGCAACGAACGAGGCACGAGAGTGGTCACCCGGCGCTGGACCTGTCCCCGGCCGGCGACCCGGGCGGCGCCGGCGAGCACGAGGACCGCCACGAGGTACGCCCCGGCGGCCAGCGCCACGAGGCGGAACCCGGCGAAGGTCGCGACCGCCGGCCCCACGCGCACCCACCAGGACGGGATCGTGGCCGGGGCCCCGAGAGGCAGGGCGAGCGCCGGCGCGACCCACCCGGAGGCCAGGAGGGCTGCGGTGCCCGCGGCGGCGGCGAGCAGTGTTGTCAGCCCGCGTGCGAGATCACGCATCCGCGGTCAGTTCGGGCCGGGGATCGACGAGGACGGCGTTGCCGCGGCGGCGCCGCACCGAGAGCAGGTCGCAGCCGTTGCGTCCGGGAACGGTCAGCAGGCTCGCTGCGCCCGCGACGTCGGCGACCGGCCGCGCCGTCACGCGCCCCCAGGAGGGGAACACCCAGATCTGCCCGGTCGCTGTGTCGAGGACGGCTGCGAGGGGCTGGGCGCAGGTCCACCGGCCGAGGGTGACGATGTCGGCGGGATCGGAGACCGCCCAGCGCCTCCCTGCGTCGACGAACACCCCGCCGTGCACCGCCACCGGTCGGCAGCCGGCATCGCCGGCGGGACAGGTCGGCGATGGCGGCGGGGGCTGCGGGCTCTGGCGGTGCAGCGGATGACCGGCTGTCCCAGCGCCCGCGGGGTGGCGAACGGTGCCCACCGGCCGGGCCGACGGCGATCGGGGCGACCTGTCGGCGGGGTGACGTGCGGGGGTCGTCGCCGGATCGGCGGCCGGCCCTCCCCGGGGTCGCCGAGGTTGCGTCGGGCGCGCGGCCCGCCGGCTCGGCGCCGGCGGGGCGGAGAAGAGCCGTTGGTGCACGGGCAGCGCCGCAGCGACCAGGCCACCCGCCGCGGCGACGAGGACGATGGCGAGGGCGCCCCGGCGCAGGGCTCGGTGGGGGCGGTGGGGGCGTGTGCCGGCGGAGAGTTGCCGGTCGGTCCCGAGCGCCGGGCGAGCATCACGCCGGCGGCCCTCTGTCACCTGGCGGCGGCGTCGTCGCTCCCGACGCCGCCGGCCCTTCGGCGGCACGGCGGCGGCGGTCCCGGCGGCGGTCCCGGCGGTGGTCCCGGCGGTGGGCAGCCGGCGGTCGCCCATGGCCGGACGGGGGGTCTCGCCGGTGGGTCGATCGGTGGGTCGATCGGTGGGTCGATCGGTGGGGAGGGCGGAGGCCAGGAGGGCGGGCGGGTCGCCGGAACCTCGAGGGGGTGGCACGGACGACGACGGGCCGCCCGCTCGGGCGGCGACGGGATCCGCGGCGGGGAGCCGGGGTTCGCCGACGGCGGCAGCCAGTTCCCGAGCGAAGGTGCGGGCGCTGTAACCCCGGCGGCAACGTCCCGCCCGCCCGAGCGCCTTCCGGGCGCGGCGCGGGATCCCGGTGCCGCCGGCCTCGGCCAGAGCAGCGGCGAGGAGTCGGACGTCGAGGGCGATGGCGTCCGGTGTGGCACGGGTCGCCCGGCTGAGGCTGCACAGGACGGGGCGACCGTCCGGATCGACGAGGACGTGGTCAGCGGTGGGCGCCATGTGCGCGATGCCGAGGTCGTGCAGGTCCCCGAGGACCGTCGCCGTCGCTGCTCCCAGCCCACAGAGGACAGCGGGCTCCAGCGGGGTGAGGGTGGAAAGGGAACGGGATCCCACGTCGCGCAGCCAGAGTGCGTCGCTGCCCTCGGCGGGGAGCAGTCGCACGATTCCCGGGTGGGCGGCGCGGGTCAACCAGTGGCGTTCGGCGGCCAACCGAGCCACCTCCTCCGGCGAGTCTGCTTCCTTGCGAACCGCTGGGAGGCCCCGCAAGAGCGTTTGCTGCACTCGCACAACATGAAAGTACATGAAAAAGAGGCCGGCCAGGGGTTCCTGCGGCATCGGAGCGTGCCCGCCGTCGGTGTTCCGTGATCGACACGACGTCTCGGGAGGGCGAAGTCGACCTGTGAGGACCCGTGTACCGAAAATCGGGCCGGTCGTCCGCACAGTTCGCCGGCGGCCGCCGGCCGCCGGCCGCCGCCCGTCTGCCCTCGGCCCATCCGCCCCACCGGTGGGCGTCCGGGCGGCGTCGGGATCAGCGGCGGGCGCCCTCGCTCCCGAGAGCGCCGGCCTCCATGGTGAGTGCGCCGGCTCCGCCGGCGCCCGACTCAGCCGTGGACGCCCTCGGCCCGGGGGGCGCCCCCTCCGACGGTCGGCGGGTCGACGGCCCCGGTCCCCGTGGCGGTGTCGCCGGTCGGCCCCCGCCGGCCGAAGATCCGTGCCCCGGCGGCCAGCAGGGCGACGAGGACGATGGCGCCGATGACGGCCCCCGTGAGTCGTGGTGAGGCCGACAGCCAGCTCTGCACCGTCGTCTGGATGCCTTCGACGGCGTTGACGAGGCGGGGGGTGTGGGTGGGCGAGACGAGGTCGTTGACCCAGTAGAGGACGAGATAGCCGCCGATCAGGCAGAGGACGGCGCCGGCGATGCGCTGCAGGACCGGCTGGGCCCGGCGGAGCGAGCGGAGCCGCAGTTGCTGGGCGCCCACCCCGGCCAGGCTGACGGCGCAGATGACCAGGCCCATCCCCAGGGCGTAGGCGAGGCCGTCGAGGAGACCGGCGAGCACGCCGCGTTGGGCGAAGGAGCCCACCACCGGGCCGAGGAACAACGGGAAGGCGCACGCCAGGCTGGCCACTGCGTAGGTGACGCCGAAGCCGAAGAGGGCGACACCCCGCCGACGCCCGGCGAAGAGCCGCCGGCTCGGCACGGGCAGCTTGAGGGCGCGCCCGACCACCGTCCACAGGCCGATGGCGAAGCAGGCGACGCCGATCGGGACCATGACCCAGGGAAGCCATCCGAAGGCGATGCTGGCGCCGGCCTTGGCCAGCACGCCGATCAGGGTGAAGACGACCACGAAGCCGAGCGTGACCGCCGCTCCCGAGCCGAGCGCCCGGACGACCCGCACGGGGAGCGGGGTGGTGGCCTCGTCGCTGCTGGAGAGCGTCAGGTAGGCCGGCAGCATCGGGAACCCGCAGGGGTTGACGGCGGCGACCAGCCCCACGGAGAAGCAGTAGAGCGTGAGCCCGGAGGGAGCCGACGCTACGGCGGGCAGCAGCACTCCGCCGAGGCTAGGTCCCACCCGGCGGCGCGACCAGTCGAAGGGAGGGGAAAGGCGTCGCCACGCCCGGCGCAGGCGTCGCCGGCGGGGTGCGCCGGTTGGCCGCCGGGCGGTGACCGGTCCGGTGACCGTGCGGCGCGTCGTCACGGACCGCGACGCCGGGGCCGCCTCGTCGTCCCACCTGGGCCGCCTCTGCCGGCTCTGCCGTAGTCACCGGGCACAACCAGGTCACGCGACGATGCGCTTTCATGCTGGTATAAGCCTCTTGAACGCCTCTCATGTCGGCGTTACGCTGCCGGCTCCGGTAGGGAGTGGCGGGAGGAGCGGGCATGACCGAGCCTGCGTGGGAGTCTCCCCTCGAGGCGATCGAGCGGGCCGTCCAGGAGCGGGCGAAGGACCGGGCGCTCGACGTCGGCGCCTCCGGCGCCCGTGACGAGCTGCGCCGCCTGATCGACGACGAGATCGACCGCTGGCACGCCGACTACCAGCGGGGTCGGCGCGACTTCGACCTCGCCGAGCCGGCCCGCACCGCCGAGCGGGCCCTGCGCAACCTGCTCGGGTACGGGCCGCTGCAACCGCTGCTCGAGGATCCCGACGTCTGGGAGATCGAGGTCAACGCTCCCGACGCCATCTTCGTGCGTCGCCACCGCGGCGAGAGCGGCTACCACGACGAGGTCTTCCACGACGACGACCACGTCCTGCGGGTGCTCACCAAGATCCTCGACGACGCCGGCCGGTCCCACCGCAAGCTCGACCCGGCCGAGGGCCTCCAGGACGCCCAGCTCGACACCGGCGCCCGCCTGCACATCGTCCACTCCGACATCGGCCGGGACGGTCACGTCCTGGTCAACATCCGCAAGTTCACCGGCCTGCGCCTCCGCACCCTCGGCGAGCTCGTCGAGCTGGACATGCTCGACCGCGCGGTCGCCGACTTCCTGCGTGCCGCCGTCCGCGCCGGGCTGTCGGTGCTCGTCGCCGGGCCGCCCGGCTCCGGCAAGACCACCCTGCTGTCCTGCCTCACGGCCGAGCTCAACCCTGCGCTGCGGGTGGTCATCGCCGAGGAGGTCTTCGAGACCGACTGCGGCCTGCCCAACGTGGCGCACATGCAGACCCGCCCGGCCCGCTCGGACCGGCCGGCGGTGGACCTGCGCCGGCTGGTGGCCGGCTTCCTGCGGATGGCGCCCGACGTCGCCATCGTGGGCGAGGTCCGCGACCGCGAGGCCCTGCCGTTGTTGCTCACCCTCTCCTCGGGAGTGCAGGGCTTCACGACGATCCACGCCGGCTCGGCCCGCCAGGCACTGTCGAGGCTCCGCTTCGTGGCCGCGCTGGCCGACAACCGCGAGCTGACGCTGGCTGCGCTGTCGTCGCTGGTCGCCGAGGCGGTCGACGTCGTCGTGCACTGCTGCCGGCTCGACGGTGTCCCCCAGGTGACCGAGGTCGTCGCCGTCGAGGACCTGGCGGTCAGCGCCGAGAGCGTGGCGTTCACCACCACCACACTGTTCGAGCGGCCCCGGCGGCACGCGCCGCTGGTGTGGTCGGGCAACCTTCCCGTCCGCGCGGCGCGGGCGTTGGAGCTCGCCGGGGTCGACGTGCGGACCGCGCTCGGCGCCGACGCCCCGGCGCGGCCGGCGGTCGAGCTGGTGGGGGAGTTGCCGTGATCGGCGTGCTGGCGGCGGCCCTCGCCGGCCTCGGTGCCTACCTGCTGTGGACGGCGACGGTCCACGGGCGGCGGGGACTCGGACGTCGCCGGGAGGCACGCCCGGCGCGGCCGGTCTCCCTGCTGGAGCGGACGGGCCTGCGGCCCGGCGAGCTCCGCCGCCTGGCCGTGCCGGTGTCGATGGCGGCAGCCGTGTCCGCTGCCGTCGGCTTCGTGGTGTTCGGCGGCGTGCTGCCGGCGGTCGTGATCGGCGGGTTCGCGGCGTCCTTCCCGGTCGCCACGGTGCGCGCCCGCCGGCGGCGGCAGCTGGAGACGGCCGCGGGGGCGTGGCCGACGATGCTCGAGGAGCTGCGCCTCCTGACCGGCTCGGCGGGTCGGTCGATCCCGCAGGCGCTGATCGAGGTGGGCCGGCGGGCGCCGGGGGAGCTGCGGCCCGCCTTCGCGCTGGCGGAGCGGGAGTGGCTGCTCACCACCGACTTCGAGCTGATGGTCGGGGTGCTCAAGGAGTCCCTGCGGGACCCGACCGCCGACATCGTGGCGGAGACTCTTCTCGTCGCCTACGAGGTCGGGGGCGGCCTCGAACGACAGCTGGGCGACCTCGTCGAGGACCGGGTCCTCGCCCAGCAGGGGCGGAAGGACGCCTTGACCAGGCAGGCCGGCGTGCGCTTCGCCCGCCTGTTCGTCTTGTTGGTGCCGCTCGGCATGGCGCTGGCCGGCCTGTCGATCGGGACGGGGCGCTCGGCCTACCGCACCCCCGGCGGCCAGGCCGCCGTCGTCGTGGCGGTGCTGTCGGTCGTGGCCTGCTGGCTGTGGGCCGGCCGGCTGCTGCTCCTGCCCGGTGAGCCGCGGGTGTTCACGGCGTCGGCGGGAGGCAGGCCACGGTGACCCGCCTGCTCGTCGCGGCCGGCCTGCTCCTCTGGGTCGGCGCCGCCTTGCTCCTCTCCGGCTGGGGCCGCCTGGCGCGACCGTCCCTGCGCGATCGACTTGCGCCTTTCCACCCTTCCGTGGCCGCTGCCCCGGCGCCCGCTGCCCTCGCCGGCGGGCCCGTCGAGGTGCTGCGGGCCGTCGCCCGGGCGGTGGGCGACCGCCTCGCCGGCCTGGCCGGGGTGCAGGAGCCGGTCGGCCGGCGGCTGCGCCGGATCCACTCGGGCCTCGACGTGACCGCCTTCCGGGTGCGCCAGCTCGGCTGGATGGCCGGCGTGGCGGTGGTCGGTCTCCTCGTCGTCGCCGCCGGCGTCCCGGTGTCCCTCGGCGTGCTGGTCCTCGTCGGCGGGCCGGTCCTCGCCTTCTTGGTGGTCGAGCAGCGGCTGGCCCAGGCCTCCGAGCGCTGGCAGCAGCAGGTGGGGCGGGAGCTGCCGGTGGTGGCCGAGCAACTGGCAACGCTGCTCAACGCCGGCTTCTCGCTCGGCGCCGCCGTCAACCGGCTCGCCGCGCGGGGTCACGGCTGCTGCGCGACCGACCTGCGCGTGGTCGCCAACCGGGTGCGCCAGGGCGTCGCGGAGGTCGCCGCCCTCGAGGAGTGGGCGGACCTGGTGGCCGTGGACGCGGTGCGGCGGCTGGTGCGGGTGCTGGCGTTGCACACCGAGGCGCCCGACCTCGGGCGATTGGTGAGCGCCGAGGCCCGCCAGGTCCGGCGGGACCTGCAGCGGCGCACCGTCGAGCAGATGGAGCGGCGCGGCGAGCAGGTCTGGATCCCCGTCAGCGTGGCCGCGCTCGTGCCCGGGGCGATCCTCCTCGCCGTGCCGGTCCTCGCCGCCCTGCGGCTCTTCGCCAACGCCTGAAACACCGACATCCCGAAAGGAGCCCCCATGACCCACCCGATCCCGCCCCCCGCCACCCGCCGGAGGGGACGCCACGACGAGCGCGGGGAGGGCGTGATCTCGGCCGCCATCGCCGTGCTGGTGATGGCCTTCCTCGGCGTCGCCATGTGGATCGCCTTCAGCGGCACGCTCTCGACCGCGGTGAAGCATGTCAACAACCAGGTCAGCTGCGTCACCGGCGCCACCGGCGGCGGGGCGAGCACCAAGTCCTGCTGACGGCGGGACCGCCATCATCGGCACGGTCTTCGGCTTCCTGGTCTTCCTCGTCCTGCTGCTGTTCTGCGTCGAGGCGCTGTTCCACCTGTACGTGGCGTCCATGGTGACGGCGGCGGCGACCGACGCCGCCGACACCGTCGCCCAGTCCGGCGGGAGCCCGGCCGCCGAACCCGCCGCCCAGGCGACGGCCGTGGCCGACCTGGGCGGCTGGGGCGCGCGACACGCGACGTTCCAGTGGGTGGAGGCCGACGGGCAGCTGGTCCGGCTCCGGGTGGTGGCCGAGACGGGGGCGCTGCTCCCGCTGCCCGGCCTGTCGCGCCGCATCGAGCGGACGGTCACGGTGCGCACGGAGGTCTTCCGTGGAGCGCCGTGAGTGCCGTGAGCGCCGCTGGACCGGGGACGAGGGCTTCGTGGGCGGCTTCGAGGGGCTGCTGTTCGGGGTGTTGATCTTCGTCGCCGGCGGGCTGCTCGTCGCCGTCGTGTGGGCGACGGTCGACACCAAGCTGGCGGTGGCCGACGCCGCCCGGGTGGCGGCGAGGACCTACGTGGAGGCGGGCGACTCGGGGTCGGCGGCGACGGCGTCGGTGGCGGCGGCCGACACGTCCCTGCAGGGCTGGGGCCTGGCGCCGCGGCGCGCCACGGTCCAGCGCGCCGCCGGCTCCTGGGCGCGCTGCTCACGGGTGACGATCGTCGTTCGCTACCCCGCCCCCGCCCTCGAGTTGCCGTGGATCGGTCGGGTGGGCGGCGGCAGGGACGTCAGCGCGGCGGTGTCGGAGCTGGTGGACCCGCTCCGCAGCGGGCTGCCCGGGGTGGCGACGTGCGGGTGAGCCAGCGCCGCCCGCCCCCCGCCGGCGATCGCGGCCCGGCCGGCCGTGCCCGTGGTGGACCCGGCGACGGGCCCGACACCGGGCGTGACGGCGGCAGCATCCTGGTGCTCGCCCCCGTCGGCATCCTCATCCTGCTGCTCCTGGCCACCCTCACCGCCGACGGGGCTCTCGCCGTGCTCGGCCAGCGCCAGCTGTCCGACGCCCTGTCGGCGGCCGCCGCCGACGCCGCCGGGTCCGGGGTCGACCGGGCGGCGTTCTACGACTCGGGGACGGTCCAACTCGCTCCGCCCGCGGTCGGACCGGCGGCGTGCGCCTCGCTCGCCGCCCAGGGCGACCTCCACCTGCACGACGTGCGGGTGTGGGTGGGTGTGGCCGGTCCCGTCGTGACGCTCCTCGGGCGGGCCGAGGTCGACGGCATCTTCGGGCGGGCGATCCCCGGGCTCGGACGCTGGCAGGTGGCGGCCACCGCCACGGCGACCGCCGAGCAGGCGCCGCGGGTGCCACCCCGCCCGGTGGCCGCCCTCACGCCGCTGCTGTGCTGAGCCGCCGCCCGCCGCCCGCCGCCCGCCGCCCGCCGCCCGCCCCCGCCGCCCGCCTGGCTGGCGGGGGCACCGGCGGTGGTTCGCGAGACTGACGGCGTCATGCGCCTCGTGATCGCCACCTGCACCGTGGACTACGCCGGCCGGCTCGCCGCCCACCTCCCGCGGGCCAAGCGCCTCCTGTTGGTCAAGGCCGACGGCTCGATCTCGATCCACGCCGACGGCGGCGCCTACAAGCCGCTCAACTGGATGACCCCGCCGTGCACGCTCCGGGTGGAGGAGGGCCGTTGGGTGGTGACCAACGCCAAGGGCGAGACGCTCACGATCGAGCTGCACGAGGTCCACGGCGAGCTGAGCCACGAGCTCGGGCCGGATCCCGGGTTGCAGAAGGACGGCGTCGAGGCCCACCTCCAGGAGCTGCTCGCCGCCAATCCCCACGTGCTCGAGCCGGGCCTCGCCCTCCTGCGGCGGGAGCACCCCACCGACATCGGCCCGGTCGACCTGCTGTGCCGGGACGCCGAGGGCCACACGGTGGCGGTCGAGATCAAACGGCGGGGCGAGATCGACGGGGTCGAGCAGCTGGCGCGCTACCTCGAGCGCCTCGAGCTCGACGGCCGGCTGCGACCGGTGCGGGGCATCCTCGCCGCCCAGCTGGTCAAGCCCCAGGCCCGCACGCTCGCCGCCGCCCGTGGCATCGCCTGGGTGGAGGTCGATTACGACGAGCTGCGGGGGGTGGGGACGGGGCGGCTGACGCTGTTCTGACCGGGCGGTGCCGCCTCGAGCGTGGCGGCCACCTCAGGCGTCGTCCGCCCAGGTGCCGAGGGCGCCGGGCTGCAGCGCCACCGGCTCCGCCTGCGGCGGCGCCAGATCCGCCAGCTGCTCCAGGCGGGCGGCGACGACGGCCGCCAGCGGCCGCACGAGGGAGGCGGGCAGCGGGCGGCCGGCGCGCAGGGCGTCCTCGACCCTGCGCTCCCGGACCCAGGCGGGCGCGGCGGCGGTCGTGGCCCCGGGTGCCAGCTCGGCCAGGGCCGTGGCCATCTGCGCCCGGGCCCGGGGATCGCGCGGCGCCCGGTTGAGCACCGGCAGCAGACGCGGTGGCGGGACGCCGACGGCGGCGAGAGCGCGGAGCAGCAGGGCGAGCGAGTGGGTCCCCTTCAGTCCCGGGGCGCCCACGGCGAGCACCAGGTCGGCCTGGGCGCTGGCGGCGCGGGCGAGGTGGTTGCGCTCCTCCACGTCGATCGACCCGCACTCCGCCTCGCCTTCGAGGTCGCCGGTCACGTCGGCGACGACCAGCGCGAACGCCTGGCGTAGGCCGTCGATCGCCGCCGTCGTCGCCCGGGGCCGGAGGGCGGACCACGCCGAGGGGCGGCGGAGGCCGAGCAGCAGGCGGTAGCCCCGGTCGGGCACGGCGAAGGTGCCGGCGGTGAGCTCGCTCGGGTCGGGGCTGCCGAGGCGGTGGGCGTCGACCAGCTCCTGGAGCCCGGGGCCGAGGTCGGTGGCGTCGTGCAGGACCGCCTGGGCGGCCCGCAGGGCCAGGTCGGCGAGCAGGACCCGCCCGGCGTGGCGCACGTCGCCGGCGAGCCCCTGGGCGACGGCCACGGCCAGCGTCGACGCGCCGGTACCGCCGGCGCCGCACACCACCACCATCCGGCCCCGCCAGGGGGTCGCCTCCGGCTCGGCGAAGGCGGCGGGCAGCTCGTCTCCACGCCCGACGGGGCGGGCGTGGAGAGCGAGCGTGTCGAGCAGCTCCTCCCGGCCGAAGGTGGCGGGCAGGACGGCGGTCACGCCCGCGGCGTCGGGGTCGAGGCGGAGCGGGGCCCGCCGGTCCGCCACCGCCAGCACGGCCGCTCCCGCCCGGCCGGCGGCGTCGACGAGGTCGCGGTCGAAGCCGGGGGCGGCGGCGTCCACCACCAGCGCCGACCAGGGGCGCCCGGATCCGAGCCGGGCGCGGGCCTCCTCGGCCGAGAGGCACTTGACGAACTCGGCGGGCAGGGCGCCCGACGTCGACCACCGGGTCACCTCCCCGAACCAGGCGGCCCGCGCCGGTGCCAGCCCGAGCAGCACCCAGCGCTCAGTGGCCACCGGACCCGCCCGTGCCCGGTCCGGGTCCGACCCCGTCCGACGGCTCGGCGACGGTCACGTCCAGCGAGCCGGCGTGCCCGGCGGCGACCAGGGACTCGACCTCCCCGAGCGACGGGACGCCGAGCACCAGCACGTCGGAGCCCGTCCCGCCGCCCCCGCCGAGCAGGCCGCCGCTCGGCGTGGCGACGCGGAGCACCTCCGCTCCCCGCAGGAGCAGGGCGGTGCGGGCGGTCGAGCCGGTGCTGGTGGTGACGAACACGTCGACCCGCTCGGCCGGGACCAGCCCGAGCAGGTCCGGCCCGGGCACGGTCACCGTCACCGGGCGCAGTGGGGGCTGGCCGCCGGTCGGGGTGAGCTCCGGGGCCGACACCAGCTCGCCGGGGCGGAGGGGGACGGCGAGGACGCGTCCCACCAGCGCGGCGGCCTGCGGGTAGGACGTGGCCGCCACCGCCGCCGGCAGGCGCAACTCGGTGACGCCCAGGTCCCGGGCGGTGAGCCGGGTGCCGGCGGCCAGCGGTCCGGCGGCGACCACGAACGGGTGCGGCCGGCCGGGGCGGGTGGCCAGCCAGCCGGCGAAGACGAGCACCACCGCCAGGGCGACAGCGAAGCCCCCGGCGATGGCCCGGGCGTTGCCGCGCGCCCGGCGAGGCAGGACCCGGAGCCCGCCCGGGATCCCCGGTCCCACCCGCACGTCCGCCGCCGGCGCCGCCACGGGCGGACCGTAGGCCAGCCGGCTGCGGGTGTCGAGGGGTGGGCGGGGGGAATCGGGATCGCGGTGACCCGGCGAACGCCCACCGTGGCGGCGGGTGGTGGGGCTGCCGGCGGCCGGGCGGCCAGGCGGGCGGCCGCACGGGCGGGGCGGCCGGGCGGGCGGGGTTGCCGGGGAGGCCGTTCAGCGCAGGGGCGTGCAGGTCACCACCGAACCCACCGGCACGAAGATGCGTTCCGCACCGGGGCGGTGGTCGTCCGGCGGGCCGCCCGGCCGGACCGTCAGCACGTCGGCGCCCGCCGCCAGCAGGCACCCGGTCACCTCCCGGCCGCCGGCGAGGCCGAGGCGGGCCACCTCCCGCTCCGCCGCCAGCGCCGCCAGGGCGTCGGCCAGCCGCAGCGAAAGGGCGGGGCGGCGGTCGCTGGCGGCCACCCCGGGTGCGGCGCCGGCGGCGCGGGCGGCGACCACGTGGGCGAGCGCGACCAGCGTGGCGGCCGAGCGGGGCGGGTCGGCCGCCAGCAGGCAGACGTCGGTGCCGACCCCCACCAGGGTGCCGCGGGCGACGCCGCCGGCAGCCAGCTCCAGCACCACCGCCGCCCGCCGTTCGGCCAGGTCGACGAGGACGCCGAGCCAGGTGGCCGCCTCCTGGGCCTGCTGGCGCAGCCACCGTTCCCGGGCCCGTCCGGCCACCGCCTCGGCCGCCCGGTGGTCCGCCGCCCAGCCCGACAGCGCCGCCAGGAGGGCGTCACCGTCGCGCTCGGGTCGGGCCTCCACGGCCGCCGACGTTAGAGCCGTCACCCTCTACCCGCTCGACCGGCATGAAAACCCACGAGACTCCACGCGCTGTCGCTCCCCGGCTCGTATGCTGGGCGTATGGCAACGATGTGGTTGGCGGGCGGTCGGCGGGCCCGCCCCGAGCGTGGACGGTGGGCGGAGGTGGCCCGATGAGCGAGACGGGTGAGAAGCCGATCCGCTGGCTGTCGACGCGGGACGCCTGCGAGCGCCTGGGGATCACCTTGCGGACGCTGTACCGCTTCATCGACGAGGGACAGCTGCCGGCCTACAAGATGGGCCGGGTCATCCGGTTGCAGGCCGGCGACGTCGACGAGTTCATCGGCCGGATGCGCATCGCGCCCGGCACGCTCGAGCACCTCTACCCCGAGCCCAAGGGCCACGACCGGCCGGCGGACGAGCCGAGCCGGGCGACGGCCGGTGACGGCCGGGACGCCGGGCTCGACGACGAGCTGTAGGCGCCGCCTTGCGTGACCACGTGCCCTGCGCCGAGGCGCAGCCGCGGCCGGGGGACCGGCGCCGGCGGAGCCGCACGGTAGCGTGCCGGCCGTGACGGACTGCCTCTTCTGCCGGATCGTCGCCGGCGAGCTGCCCTCCGAGCGGGTCCTCGACACCGAGCGGACCTACGCCTTCCGCGACATCAGTCCGGCGGCGCCGGTCCACGTGCTGGTGGTGCCCCGCCAGCACGTCGACAACGCCGCGGCGCTCACCGCCGAGCACGCCGACCTGGTCGGCGAGCTGCTCACCACCGCCCGGGCGGTGGCCGACGCCGAGGGGGTCCTCGAGCGCGGCTACCGGCTGGTGTTCAACGTGGGGGAGGACGCCCTCAACAGCGTCCCGCACCTGCACCTCCACGTCCTCGGCGGCCGGTCGATGGGGTGGCCGCCGGGGTGAGTGGCCCGCACGCCATCCCCGCCCCGCCGCCGGACGCGGCGGTACCCTGGGCCCAAGAGTCCTCCGTGCCCACGACCGTCACCGTCCCCAACCACCTGATGCCGCGCCTCGTCGGCCCGCTCAACGAGAACCTCCGACTGGTGGAGGAGGCCTTCGCGGGGACGCGGATCGTCAACCGGGGCAACGAGTTCATCATCGACGGCAGCGACGCCACGACGGCCGCCCGCCTTATCGACGAGCTGCGGCTCATCCTCGAGCAGGGCCACAGCGTCGACCCGTCGATGGTCTCGCGGACCATCGACATGGTGCGTGCCGACGAGCGGCCGAGCGAGGTGCTGACCGCCGAGGTGCTGCGCCCGGTGCGTGGGCGGGCGGTGCGCCCCAAGACCAGCGGCCAGAAGCGCTACGCCGAGGCCATCCGGGACAACACCGTCACCTTCGGCGTCGGGCCGGCGGGGACCGGCAAGAGCTACCTGGCGGTGGCGTTGGCGGTCCAGGCGCTGCAGGCCAAGTCCGTCGACCGGATCATCCTCACCCGCCCGGCGGTGGAGGCGGGGGAGCGCCTCGGCTTCCTCCCCGGTGACCTGATGGCCAAGATCGACCCCTACCTGCGGCCGCTCTACGACGCCCTCTACGACATGCTCGGCACCGAGGGCGCCCGCCGCCTGCTCGACGCCGGCACGGTCGAGGTGGCGCCGCTCGCCTACATGCGGGGGCGGACGCTCAACAACAGCTTCATCATCCTCGACGAAGCCCAGAACACGACGCCGGAGCAGATGAAGATGTTCCTCACGAGGATCGGGTTCGGCTCGAAGGTCGTCGTGACCGGCGACGACACCCAGATCGACCTCCCCGGTGGCCGCTCCGGCCTGCTCAACCTCGAGCCGGTGCTGACCGGCATCGAGGGTCTGGCCTGGGTGCACCTCGGGCGGCGCGACGTCGTGCGCCACCGGATCGTCGCCGACATCGTCTCGGCGTTCGAGGCGGCCGACGCCTCGCGCGCCTGAGGCCGGGGACGGAGGAGCAGCGATGACCGTCGAGGTGTTCGCCGCCGACGAGCAGCACGACCAGCCGGTCGACACCCTGCGCCTGGTCCGCCTCGCCGAGGCGGTCCTCGCCGACGAGGGGGTGCGCGGCGACGCCGAGCTTTCGGTGCTGTTCGTCGACGAGGCCTCGATCGCCGAGCTCAACAAGAAGTTCCTGGGTAAGGACGGCCCGACCGACGTGCTCGCCTTCCCGATCGACGAGGAGCCGACCGAGAGCGGCCGCTCCCCGGACTCGGGGGGGAGCGGGCCCGGCTTCACCGGGGAGGTCGAGGAGGCCCCGACGCTGCTCGGCGACGTCGTCATCTGCCCGGCGGTGGCCCACCGCAACGCCCCCGAGCACGCCGGCAGCTACGACGACGAGATGGCCCTGCTGGTGGTCCACGGCGTGCTCCACCTACTCGGCATGGACCACCTCGACGACGACGAGGCCGAGGAGATGGAGGCGCGCGAGCGCGAGCTGCTCGCCCGCCACCACGGCGTCATGACCAACCCCCGGTTCCGTCCCCGCCCGGCGAGCGCGCCCGGCGGTCCCGGCCCGGCGGGTGGCGCCCGGGAGCCCGGTGACGGGCCCGGCGCCGGTGGTCCGCCCCGCACGACATGATCGCCGCCGCCGACCCCCCAAGCCCCCACTTCACCGGGACCGACGTCGGCCTCATCGCCGCCGTCGTGCTGCTGATCATCCTCACCGGCTTCCTGGCGCTGTCGGAGACGGCCCTCACCCGGATGTCCCGGGTCAAGGCCATGAGCCTGGTGGAGGAGCGCCGCCGGGGCGCCCGGACGCTGCTCGGGCTGGTGGAACGCACCGAGCGGGTGCTGCCGGTGGTGCTGTTCGCCCTCGAGGTCGCCACGCTGGTGGCCGCCACCCTGGTCGGGGTGGTGGCGTCGGACCTCTTCGGTGCCGTCGGCGTGCTGATCGCCACCATCTTCGAGATCCTGGTGATCTTCGTGGCGGCCGAGCTCACCCCCAAGACCTGGGCGGTCCAGCACAGCGAGCGGGCCGCCCTGCTGGCCGCCCCCGTGATCCGGTTCCTCTACGCCATCCCCCCGTTGCGGTGGGTGACCCGCGGGCTGATCCGGGTCGCCAACGCCCTCCTGCCGGGCAAGGGGATGTCCGACGGGCCGTACACCTCCGACGAGATGATCCGGGCCATCGCCGACACCGCCGCCGAGGAGGAGGTCATCGAGACCGAGGAGCGCACGCTCATCCACTCGATCATCGACTTCGGCGACACCGTGGTCCGCGACGTCATGATCCCGCGACCCGACATGGTGGCGGTCGAGTCCCATGCCAAGGTGGCCGACGTGGTCGACATCGCCATCAACGCCGGCTACAGCCGGATCCCGGCGTGGGGCCAGGGCATCGACGACATCGTCGGGATCGTGTTCGTGAAGGACCTGCTGCGGGCGGTGCGCTCCGACGAGGGCGACGAGCCCGTGTCCGCCGTGCTGCGCGAAGCCCACTTCACCCCCGAGAGCAAGCGGGTGTCCGAGCTCATGCGGGAGATGCAGCGGGAGAAGTTCCACATCGCGATCGTCGTCGACGAGTTCGGCGGGACCGCCGGCGTCGTCACCCTCGAGGACCTGATCGAGGAGCTGGTCGGCGAGATCAGCGACGAGTACGACGTGGAGGCCACCGGCGTCGAGCGCCTCGAGGACGGCACGGTGGTGGTCAACGCCCGGATGCCGATCGACGAGGTCAACGACCTGCTCCCCGGGCCGGGGCTGCCGGAGGGGGACTGGGACACCGTCGGCGGCCTGGTGTACTCCGAGGCCGGCCACGTGCCGATCGAGGGCGAGGAGGTCGAGGTGGAGGGCCACCGCCTGCGGGCCGAGGGGGTGTCCGGCCGGCGGATCGGCCGGGTGCGGATCGAGCCGGCGCCCCCGCGTGAGGACGAGCCGGTCGGTGAGTGAGGCGGTGATCGGCGACGGCGCGTACCGGTCGGGCTTCGCCACCCTGGTCGGGCGGCCCAACGTCGGCAAGTCGACGCTGCTCAACGCCGTGCTCGGCCAGAAGGTGTCGATCACCTCCCCGGTGGCCCAGACGACGCGCAACCAGGTGCGGGGCGTGCTCACCCGCCCGGGCCTGCAGATCGTGTTCGTCGACACCCCCGGGATCCACAAGCCCCGCACCCTGCTCGGGGCCCGCCTCAACGACGCCGCCAACGACGCCCTCGCCGGCGTCGACGTGACCGTGCTCGTGCTCGACGCCACCCAGCCCCTCGGGCGGGGCGACCGCTTCGTCGCCGACCTCGTCCCGCCCTCGGCGCTGTGCGTGGTCAACAAGGTCGACGCCGCCCCCCGCCGGGTGGTGCTCGACCAGCTGCAGGCCGCCGTCGGGCTGGGGCTGGAGGAGTACTTCCCGGTCTCGGCCCGCACCGGGGAGGGCGTTGGGGCCCTGCTGGAGGCCATCGTCGCCCGGGTGCCGGAGGGCCCGCAGCTGTACCCCGACGACATGGTGACCGACGTCCCCGAGGCACACTGGGTGGCCGAGCTCGTGCGCGAGCAGCTGCTGGCCGTCACCCGGGAGGAGGTGCCGCACTCGATCGCCTGCCGGGTGACGGAGTGGGAGTGGCCCCGGATCCGCTGCGAGGTCCTCGTCGAGCGGGAGAGCCAGAAGCCCATCGTCATCGGCCGCAGCGGCTCGGTGCTCAAGGAGGTCGGCACCCGGGTCCGGGCGCAGCTGCCGCCGGGCGCCTACCTCGAGCTGTTCGTCAAGGTCGACCCCGGCTGGCAGAGCCGCCCCAAGGCCCTGGAGCGGCTCGGGTACTGACGGCCGGCGCGCCGGTCCCGGCGGGCGCCGGTCGGGCGGCGGGTGACGCCGTCAGGCGACCAGCGACTTGGCGGCGGCGGTGAGGGACGCCAGGCCCTTCTTGGCGTCGCTGAAGAACATCGCCGTCTTCGGGTCCGTGTACAGCTCGTTGTCGATGCCGGCGTAGCCGGACGCCATCGACCGCTTGATGACGATCACGCTCTTGGCCTGGTCGACGTCGAGGATCGGCATCCCCGAGACGGCGTTGCCGGGGCGGCGGGCCGCCGGGTTGGTGACGTCGTTGGCGCCGACGACCAGGGCGACGTCGGCCCGGGGGAACTCCGGGTTGACCTCGTCCATCTCCTTCAGCTGGTCGTAGGGGACGTTGGCCTCGGCCAGCAGCACGTTCATGTGGCCGGGCATCCGGCCGGCGACGGGGTGGATGGCGTAGGCGACGTCGACGCCGCGCTCCTCGAGCACCGAGGCCAGCTCGCGCAACTCGTGCTGCGCCTGGGCAGCGGCGAGGCCGTAGCCGGGGACGATGATGACCTTCTCGGCGTAGGCCAGCTGCAGGGCGGCGTCGTCGACCTGCACCGAGCGGACGGTCCCGCCGCCGGCGGCGGACGCTTCCACTCCGACGGCGCCGGTGCCGAAGCCGCCGGCCATGATCGAGGGCACCGAGCGGTTCATGGCGTCGGCCATGAGCTTGGTGAGGATGGCGCCCGAGGCGCCGACCAGGGCGCCGGCGACGGTCAGGATGGCGTTGTTGAGCACGAAGCCGGCCATGGCGACGGCGGTGCCGGTGAAGGCGTTGAGCAGGGAGATGACGACGGGCATGTCCGCCCCGCCGATCGGGAGGACCATGAGCAGCCCGACCCCGAGGGCGGCGACGAGGGTGATGAGCAGCACGGGGAGGCTCTCGACCCGGGCGACGACGGCGGCGGCCGAGCCGACGGCGACGACGGCGACCAGGGCGTTGAGGAGCCGGCCGCCGGCGAAGCGCACCGGCTGGCTGGCGTAGCCCTGCAGCTTGGCGGCGGCGACGAGCGAGCCGGCGAAGGTGATCGAACCGATGAGCACGTCGAGGACGGTGGCGAGCGCCGTCCCCGAGCCCTGGTGGGGGTTGTGGGCGTAGTCGGCGATGGCGATCATGCACGCCGCCCCGCCGCCGACGGCGTTGAAGAGGCTGACGAGCTGTGGCATGGCGGTCATGAGCACGGAGCGGGCGGCCCACAGCCCGACGCCGGCGCCGACCAGGGCGCCGCAGAGCAGCACCAGCCAGCGGGCCGCGGTCATCGTCCCGCCGTCGGCCACGAGGGCGAAGGCGGCGGCGACGGCGACGATCATGCCGCCGGCGGAGACCTGGTTGCCGCGCCGGGCGGTGGCGGGCGAGTTCATGAAGTGCAGGCCCAGCACGAAGCACACGGCGGCGAAGAGGAACGCCAGGTTCATGCCCTGGTGGAAGCTCACTTCTCGGCCTCCACCGGGGTCGGCTTGGGCGCCGGCCGCTTCTTGAACATCTGCAGCATCCGGTCGGTGACGGCGTAGCCGCCGACGACGTTGGCGCCGGCGAAGGCGGCGGCGAGGAACGTGAGCACGTAGCCGAGCGGCCCGTGGACCTCGGCGGAGAGGACGATCACGCCGACGAGCACCACCCCGTGGATGGAGTTGGCCCCCGACATGAGCGGGGTGTGCAGGGTGGCGGGCACCTTGCTGATCACCTCGAAGCCCACCAGCAGGGCGAGCACGAAGATGGTCAGGTCGCCGACGAAGCCGGTGGTCACGACGAGGCCTCCGAGGGTTGGGGGTGGAGCAGGGCGGCGGTGGCGGGGTGGACGACGGCGCCGCCGTGGGCGACGACGACCCCGGCGGTGATCTCGTCGTCGAGGTCGACGTGGAGCTCGCCGTCGGCGACGAGGTGGCCGAGCAGGGCGGTCAGGTTGCGGGCGTAGGCGGCCGAGGCGCTCGTCGCCAGCCGGGAGGCGAGGTCGCCGGCGCCGACGATGGTGACGCCGCCGGGGGTCACCACCACCTCGCCGGGCCGGGAGCCGGCGACGTTGCCGCCGAGCTCGGAGGCGCCCATGTCGACGAGCACCGACCCGGGGCGCATGGCGGCGACGGCGTCGGCGGTCACGAGCTCGGGGGGGCGCCGGCCGGGCACCTGGGCGGTGGTGATCACGATGTCGTGGCGGGCGATGTGGCCGGCGAGCTCGGCCTGCTGGGCCGCCTGCTCCTCGGCGCTGAGCGCCCGGGCGTAGCCGCCCTCGCCCGCCGCCGGGCCCACCGAGGTGAGCTCGACGAACTGCGCCCCGAGCGACTGCACCTCCCCCTTGGCCACCGGGCGCACGTCGTAGGCCCGCACCACAGCCCCGAGGCGGCGGGCGGTGCCGATGGCCTGGAGGCCGGCGACGCCGGCGCCGAGCACGAGCACCTCGGCGGGCTTGGAGGTCCCGGCGGCGGTGATGAGCAGCGGCAGGTAGCGGGCGAAGTGCTCGGTGGCGACCAGGACCGCCTTGTAGCCGGCGGCGTTGGCCTGGGAGGAAAGGGCGTCCATCGACTGCGCACGCGACAGCGTGCGGGGCAGGCCGTCGAGGCTCACGACGGTGACCCCGCGGCCGGCGAGCTCCTCCATGAGCTGCGGGCGCAAAAGCGGCTGCAGCAACCCCACCACGGCCTGCCCGGCCCGCAGGCCGGAGACGTCGGGCAGGCCCACGGCGGCCAGGATCTCGGCGTGCTCGAGCCCCGAGCCGGCCGGCACCACCGTCGCCCCGGCCTTGTCGTAGTCGGCGTCGGGGAAGCCGGCGGCGACGCCGGCCCCCGCCTCCACGACGAGGTCGAGCCCGGCGGCCTGCAGGCGACCGACGACGTCGGGGGTGAGCGCGACGCGCCGCTCGCCAGCGGCCGCCTCCCTTGCGACGACCACCCGAACGGTCACAGCGTCAACCCCCCAAACCGGTCAGTGAGGTGACCCGACCTCGGGCCCCCTCGAGGCATAGTCCACGCATCGTAGTCGGGCGGCCCCCCGCCGCCGGGCACCGGTGTCACGAGCGCAGCGGCGCCAGCCACTCCTCGACCTCGGCGCGCTGCCGGGTGCGGCGCATCGGCGGCAGCGCCCGCACCAGCGCCCAGCGGTAGCGGGCGGTCGCCAGGCGCGGATCGAGCACGGCCACGACGCCGCGGTCGCCCGACGAGCGGATCAGCCGGCCGGCCCCCTGGGCGAGGAGGGTCGCGGCGCGGGGCACGTCGATCAGCTCGAACGCCGCCCGCCCGAGCCGCTCCCGGCGTGCCTCGAGGAGCGGGTCGTCGGGTCGGGGGAACGGCAGGCGGTCGATGGTCACCAGCGACAGCGACGGCCCGGGCACGTCGACGCCCTGCCAGAAGCCCATGGTGGCGAACAGGCAGGTCTGCTCCTCGGCGGCGAAGCGGGCGACCAGCGCCGGCTTGGGGAGGTCCCCCTGGGTGAGCACCGGCCAGGGGACCCGGGCGGCCACCGCCGCCGACGCCGCCGTCATGGCCCGGTAGGACGTGAACAGCGCCATCGTCCGCCCACCGGCCGCCTGCACCAGGGCGACGAGCTCGTCGAGCATGGCGGCCTCGTAGCGGGGGTCGCGCGGCGGCGGGAGGTGGGCGGCGCAGTACAGCAGCGCCTGGTGGGGATAGTCGAAGGGGCTGCCGACGTCGAGCTCGTCGGTGGTCCCGGCCGGCAGGCCGACCCGCTCCACCAGGCGGGGCGGGACCGTCGCGCTGGTGAGAATCCCCGTCGGCGCCTCCTCACCGGACCACAGCACCCGGCCGAGGACCTCGCCGACGTCGAGGGGCGCCACCCGCACCGTCGGGGTGTGCTCGGGGCCCTCGACCCACGCCACGGACCCGTCGACGGGCTCCAGGATCGTGTCGAGGTCGTCGGCCAGGTGCAGCGCCGCCTGCTGGGCCCGCAGGCGCCGGGCGCCGTCGTCGCCGCCGTCACCGTCGGTCCCCCGGCGCAGCCCGGCGTCGAGCGCCGCCACCCGGGCGCGGGCGGTGCCGAGGTCGGCGGCGAGGGGCGCCGGCAGGGGGCGGGGCAGGCGCCGGCCGAGGAGGGGGAGGAGGGCGGCGCCGACGAGCCGGCCGGCGTCGTCGGCGGACTCCACCAGCGCCGGGTCGGCGACGAGCGGGCGGGCGCTGCGGGCGAGGGCGGTGAACCGGCCGGGGGACAGCTCCACCCCGAAGCTCGCCGAGGCGATGTCCTCCAGCTCGTGGGCCTCGTCGAAGACCACCACGTCGTGGGGCGGCAGCAGCTCCCCGTGGCTGGCGAGGTGGGCGGCGTAGAGATGGGTGTTGACCACGACCACGTCGGCGGCCGCCGCCCGGGAGCGGGCGGCCTCGGCGAAGCAGTCCCGGCCCGACGGGCACCTGGCGGCGCCGGGGCAGTCCCGGGCGCCGACGCTGACCTGTGCCCACGCCGCCGGGCTCGGCTCCCACGGCAGGTCGGCGCGGTCGCCGGAGCCGGCGTCCTCCGCCCACGCCGCCAGGCGGCGCAGCTCCCGGCCGAGCGGCCCCAGCCCGGTGGCGGGGACCCCCGGCTCGGTCAGCGGGGTCTGCTCCCCGGCCCGGTCGAGCTCACGCACCCGCTGCACGCACAGGTAGTTGGAGCGGCCCTTCAGCACCGCGAACTCGAACGGCACCCCGAGGCGGTCGGCGAGCAGCGGCAGGTCCCGCCCGGCGAGCTGGTCCTGCAGCGCCTTGGTGGCGGTGGCGATCACGACCCGGGCGCCGGCGAGCAGCGTCGGCACGAGGTAGCCGAGGCTCTTGCCGGTCCCGGTCCCGGCCTGCACGACCAGGTGGCGCTGCCGGGCGACGGCGGCGGCGACCGCCTCCGCCATCGCCACCTGGGAGGGCCGCGCCTCGTGACCGGCCAGCGCGGCCGTCACCCGCTCCAGCGCGGCCTCCACCGTCGATGTGGCCACCGGCGGAGGCTACCGGGCAGGATGGCGGGGTGAAGCTCCGCGTCTTCGTCGAACCGCAGCAGGGCGCGTCGTACGACACCCTCCTCGAGGTCGCCCGGGTGGCCGAGGCCGAGGGCTTCGACGCCTTCTTCCGCTCGGACCACTACCTGACGATGGGCGGGGACGGGCTGCCCGGGCCGACCGACGCCTGGGTGACCCTCGCCGGCCTGGCGCGCGATACCACCGGCATCCGGTTGGGCACGCTCGTCACCTCGGCGACGTTCCGCCTCCCCGGGCCGCTGGCCATCGCCGTGGCGCAGGTCGACGCCATGAGCGGCGGGCGGGTCGAGCTCGGCCTCGGCGCCGGCTGGTACGACGACGAGCACCGGGCGTACGGCATCCCCTTCCCCGAGACCGCCGAGCGCTTCGAGCGCCTGGAGGAGCAGCTGGCGGTCGTGACCGGGTTGTGGGCGACGCCGGTGGGGCAGCGGTTCGGCTTCGACGGGCGCCACTACCACCTGGCCCACAGCCCGGCGCTGCCCAAGCCGGCGCAGGACCCGCACCTGCCGGTGATCATCGGCGGCGGCGGCAAGCGGCGCACCCCGGCGCTCGCCGCCCGCTTCGCCGACGAGTTCAACACCCCCTTCCTGCTCCCCGCCGAGGCCAAGGCGCAGTTCGCCGTCGTCGACCGGGCCTGCGAGGACGCCGGCCGGGACCCCGCGACCCTGCGGCGGTCCTCGGCGCTGGTCGTCTGCTGCGGCGCCGACGACGCCGAGGTCGCCCGTCGCGCCGCCGCCATCGGCCGCGAGGTCGACGAGCTGGCCGCCAACGGCGCCTGCGGCACGCCCGAGGTCGTCGCCGCCCGGCTGGCGGAGTGGGGGGAGGCCGGTGCCACGACGGCCTACCTGCAGGTCCTCGACCTGTCCGACCTCGACCACGTGCGCCTCATCGGCCGGGAGGTCGCCCCCCGCCTCCGCTGAGCGCGGGGGCCCGCCCCCGGGCAGGCGATAGCTTGACCGCCGATGGACCTCGACGGCCTGGACCCCAACCGCATGCCGCGGCACGTGGCGTGCGTGATGGACGGGAACGGCCGCTGGGCGACCAAGCGGGGCCTGCCCCGCACCGAGGGGCACCGGGCGGGGGAGGAGGCCCTCTTCGACGCCGCCCAGGGTGCCCTCGAGCTGGGTCTGCCGTGGTTCACCGTGTACGCCTTCTCGACCGAGAACTGGCGCCGCCCCGGCGACGAGGTCCGCTTCCTCCTCAACGTCATCGCCGACCAGCTGCTCACCCGCCGGCGCGACGACCTGCACGCCCTCGGGGTCCGCATCCGCTTCATCGGACGGCGGGACTGGCGGGTGCCGCGCTGGGTCGGCCGGCGGATGGACGAGGCGGCGGCGCTCACCGCCGGCAACACCGCCATGACGCTGACGGTCGCGTTCAACTACGGCGGGCGGGCGGAGATCGTCGACGCCGTCCGCTCCATCGTCGCCGCCGGCGTCCCGGCGTCGAAGATCGACGAGCGGACGATCGCCCGGCACCTCTACGACCCGAGCATCCCGGACCCCGACCTGGTGATCCGCACCTCCGGGGAGTTCCGGATCTCCAACTTCCTCATCTGGGAGCTGGCCTACTCGGAGCTGGTGTTCAGCGACGTGCTGTGGCCCGACTTCCGCCGCGAGCACCTGCTGGAGGCGATCCGCGAGTTCCAGGCCCGGGACCGCCGCTTCGGCAACACCGGCCGCCACGACGGCATCCCGAGCTGAGCGGGGGCCGGGTCGTGGGCCTCTACCGGGACGAGGCCGTCGTCCTGCGGACCTACAAGCTGGGGGAGTCCGACCGCATCGTCGTGCTGCTCACCGCCGGGCGGGGCAAGCTGCGGGCGGTGGCCAAGGGGGTGCGCCGCACCGGCAGCCGCCTCGGCGGTCGCCTCGAGCCGGGGACCCACGTCCAGCTGCAGCTGTACGAGGGGCGCGAGCTCGACGTCGTCACCCAGGCCGAGGCCGTCGACCAGTTCCGGGCCATCCGCAGCGACCTCGGCCGGCTCCGCGACGCCCTGGCGCTGCTCGAGGCGGTCGACCAGGTCGGCCGGGAGGGCGAGGCCGACGCCCGGCTGTTCGCCATGCTCCTCGGCGGTCTGCGGACCCTGGCGACCCGACCGGCCCCGCTGGTCGTGGCCGGCTTCTACTGGAAGCTGCTGGCTCTCGAGGGCACCGCGCCGATGGTCGACGCCTGCGTCCGCTGCGGGGCGGGCAGCGGGCTGGTCGCCCTCGACCTGGCCGACGGCGGCGCCGTGTGCCGGGCGTGCCTGCCCACCGGCGGCGGCCGCCGGGCGGTGAGCCCCGAGGCGCTCGCCCTCGTCGCCCGGATCCTCGGCGGCGACCTGGCGGGGGCGCTGGCCACACCGCCGGGCCCGCTGGCCGCCGAGGTCACCGACCTGGCCACCCAGGCGCTCGAGGCCCACCTCGAGCGGCGCCTGCGCGTCCCCCGCCTCCTGGATCGCAGCCCCCACTGAGCGGCCGGTACCGTGGGCCCCCATGGCCGCCCCCGACCTCGAGGACA
>DASSZM010000088.1:0-2339 GCA_035702855.1 Acidimicrobiales bacterium
GGTGGGCGCGGCGCTGGCGGTGCCGGCGTCGCTCGCCTTGCTGCAGGCCGCCTACCGCGACCAGGCGGCCCGACGCCGGGCGTTCGGCATCTGGGGCGGCGTCGCCGGGATCGCCGCGGGAGCCGGCCCGGTGCTCGGCGGCGCCTTGGTCTCGGAGCTCGGTTGGCGGACGGTGTTCTTCGTGAACCTGCCCATCGCCGCGGTCGGCCTCACCCTCGGCGCCCGGCACCTGCCCTCCCCTTCCCCCCGGGCCCACGGCGTCGACCCCGCCGGCCAGGCTGCTGGCGTCGTGGCGCTCGCCGCCCTGACCGCCGCGCTCATCGAAGCCGGCAGCCTCGGGTGGGCATCGACCGTGGTGCTCGGCGCGCTCGGCGTCGTCGCCGTCTCCACCGCCGCGTTCGTCGCCATCGAGCACCACGCCGGCGCACCGATGCTGCCCCTCCGCCTGTTCGCCTCGGCCGGCTTCTCCGCGGCGACCACGGTCGGGCTGCTCATCAACCTCGGCTTCTACGGCGAGCTGTTCGTCTGGTCTCTGTACCTCCAACAGGTCGACCACCTGAGCCCGCTGCTCGCCGGGGTGGCGCTGCTGCCCCAGATGGCGATGGCCGTGATCGGCTCCACCGTCTCGGGACGGGTGATGGCCCGCCGCGGCACGCGCCTCCCCATGCTCGCCGGCCTCACCGCCGGCACGGTCGGGCTCGCCGCGCTCGGGGTGGTCGCCGGCCCCGAGCGTCCCTACTGGCCGGTGGCGGCGGCCATGGTCGCCGTCGGCTTCGGGATGTCCTTCACCATGCCCGCCGCCACCGCCGCCGTCATGGAAGCCGCACCCACCGAGCGAAGCGGCCTCGCCTCCGGGACCCTCAACGCAGCGAGGCAGGTCGGCGGGGTGATCGGCGTGGCCCTCCTCGGCACCCTCGTCGCCCACCGGGCGGGCTTCCTCGGCGGCCTCCGCGCCGCCATGGCCATCGCCGCCGCCGCCTTCGCGCTCGGCGGTCTCCTCACCGCGCTCGGCGTCGCACGCCCCGCGACGAGCGCCGGGGGGTTCGACCCGGCCAGGCGGCGGCGATAGCAGACACCCGGTGCCTCGGGGTCGTGCCCGGCCTTGCCTTCGGCGCCCGGTGGAGGTCTCATCCACGACGTGAACGACCACCAGCTACCGTCCCGTTCGACCTCGGGACGGCCCAGCTGAATCCGGCGCCCGCCGGTCCGATAGCGGCGGAGGTCTCGTCGCAGGGCTCGGGGGGTGCGGTGCTCATCGTGGACCTGCCCATCGCCGCGGCCGGCCTGGTCCTCGGCGCCCGCTGCCTGCCGGCCCGCTGCGTGGATCCCCAGTCCCCACTCCCCCGGCCAGGTCTTCGCCGTCATGACGTTCGTGGTGCTCACCTGGCTTCTGTGGTCTGCTCGGCTCCGTAGAGTCGGGGTGGTGGGGTCTCCGCAGACGCTGAGTGAAGCCGACCGACGTCTCGTCGCCGCATGGGCCGCTGACTGCGCCGAGCGGGTTCTCGGGCTGTTCGAGGCCGAGGCTCCAGATGATGACCGGCCTCGGGCGCTCATCGCCCGGGCTCGCGCGTTCGCCCGAGGAGAGCTGGGCACGGCGGAAGAGATCCGCCGCCGTTTTGTCGGTGGGGTCGGTGCTGGTGAGGTGACGTCGCCCGCTGCAGCGGCCGCTGCCCGAGCCGCCGGTCAGGCCGTCGGCGTCTGCCACATGGGCGCCCACGCGCTGGGTGCCGCCGCGTATGCCGCCAAGGCCGCCGGCCTCGGGGATCCGGATCGGCCAGGAGCCGTCGAAGACGAGATCCGCTGGCAGCTCGAACACCTCTCCACAGAGGCTCGCGTCGCATTGCGAGCCCTTCCGCCCGTCGGTCAGGACTCGGCGGGTCCCCTTGGGCCGGGGCTTTTGTCCCGGGGCCAGCTCGGCGTGATCGTCAGCGACCTCCAAGCGGGTCTTCGCCAGTCCGGTCGGTCCTGAGCCGAGGCCCCGGGACCGGCTTCTGCAAGCCGCCGGGCGGCCGACCGACGCCGCGGCGCCTCCCTCGGCGGACTTCCCGTCGGCGGTTGCCCCGTTCGGCGCCAGGCCTTGCTTTCGGCGCCCGGTGGAGGTCTCATCCACGACATGAACGACCACCAGCTACCGCCGCGTCGGGCGGCGATCTACGCCCGGGAGGCGCCCGGGCGGCGCAGCCGGCTCCCGCTGGAGCAGCGGGTGGGCCGCCTGGCGGGTGAGCTCTCCCGCCTCGGCGCCTGCCATGTGGCCACTTACGCGGAGTGCTCTCTTGCCCGGCCCTGGGCGCGGCCGGGGCTGTGCCGGTTGCTTGCCGAGGCGCTGTGGGCGTTCGACC
>DASSZM010000187.1:0-9418 GCA_035702855.1 Acidimicrobiales bacterium
TCCCGTGCCTGCCCCCGCCGGCCAACCCCCGCCGGCTAACCCCCCGCCACCTTGTCCCCCCACGCCTGGAACAGCACCGCGCTGGTCCACGTCGGCACCATCCGCACCCGGTCCCGGCGTCCGAGCAGCCAGCCGGCGGCATCGGCCACCGACGGCCGGATGCCCCGCAGCCGCAGGGGCACGCCGTGCGCCCACGCCCCCGCCAGCAGCTCGGCCCGGTCGACGAACAGCCGGGCGTCGTGGATCCCCGGCGGAGCCGTGCCCGGCACCCTCTCCCCCAACTCCACGGCGACGAGCGTCGCCAGGCGGGTGGCCGCGATCGTGTCGACGACGAGCCTGCCACCGGGTCGGAGGAGACGGCAGGCCTCGGCCACCACCTCTCCCGGCTCGACGACGTGCTCGAGGATCTCCCCGGCGCAGACGACGTCGGCGCTCCCGGTCGCGAGCGGCACCGACCCGGCGTCGGCCCGCACGGGCCGGACGCCGGAGGCGGCTGCCACCCCCAGGGCCGAGGCCGTCAGGTCGACCCCCACGTGCACATAGCCGAGCCGGCGGGCGTGGGGGGCCAGGAGGCCCCCGCCGCAGCCGAGGTCGACCAGCAGCGCGCCGGGTCGCGAGGCCGGTGGCACCAGCTCGGCCCGGGCCGCCGACAGCCAGTGCAGCATCGCCAGCGGGCCGTGCGGTTCCCACCAGGCGCCGGCGAGGTCGTCGTACTGGGCGGGGTCGTTGCGGGGCCGGGCCGTCGGTCGGGGCATCGCCACCACCCAACCACGCCGCCCGCGCCGGGACCGCCCCCGACCGCCGCAGCCGCACCGCCGCACCGGGCGGCGGCCCACCGGACCTCCCCGACCGCCCGGGCCGCGCCGCCCCACCGGAGCCCCCGCCCCCCCGAGCCGCACCGCCCCACCGGACACCGGCCGACCACCCGCCCGACACCCGCCCAACCCGCCGCCCCCGCCCGGACCATCGTGCCGGTCTAGCGTCGCCGCATGGCCGAACCGGCCAGGCCGGGCGCCGCCGGAACCCTCGTCCGGGCCTGCCACCCCGAACCGACCGTCGCCGTCACCGCCTTGGCGGTGGCGCTGGCCGCAGGGACCGGCCGTGGCGTGCCCGGGTTGGTCGCAGTGGGCCTCGCCGTCCTCGCCGGCCAGCTGTCGGTGGGCTGGCACAACGACTGGCTCGACGCCGACCGGGACCGCCGCGCCGGGCGGACCGACAAGCCGCTGGCCGCCGTCGCCGGCCGCCGCCGGCTCGTGGGTGTCGCCGCCGCGGTGGCGCTGACCTTGTGCGTGCCGCTGTCGCTGCTGTCGGGGTGGCGGGCGGCCCTCGCCCACCTGGCGGCGGTCGGGCTCGCCTGGGCCTACAACGGCGGGCTCAAGTCGACCCGGTGGTCGTGGCTCCCCTACGCCGCCAGCTTCGCCCTCCTCGTCGCCTTCGTCACCCTCGGCGGCGCGCCGCCGCGCTGGCCGGCATGGTGGGCCCTCGCCGCCGGCGCCCTGCTCGGGGTCGGCGCCCACCTCGTCAACGTCGTGCCGGACCTGGATGCCGACGCCGCCACCGGGGTTCGCGGCCTGCCGCACCGCCTCGGCCGCACCCGCAGCGCGGCCGGGGGGATCGGGTTGCTCCTCGCTGCCTCGGTGGTCGTGGCCGCCGGATCGGGGGCCCCCGCGTGGGAGGTGGCCGCGGCGCCGGTGACGGCGGCCGCCGCGGGGGTCGTGTTCGCGGTGGTCTGGCGGCGCCGGGCCGGGTTGTTCCGGGCGGCGATGGCCGTCGCCGCCGTCGACGTCGCGCTGCTGGTGGCGAGGGGGCGCGGCCTGTGAGGCCGGCCCGCTAGCTTCCTGCCGTGCCCGACACGTCGACACCCCTCACCGGGGGCGGTTGGATGGCGCTGCCCGGCCGGGGCCGGGCGTGGGCCTGGGACAGCGGGCCCGCTCCCCACCCCGGCGGCGCGACCGTGGTGCTGCTCCACGGCTGGACCTCGACGGCGGCGCTGAACTGGCACCGGTGCTTCCGCCCGCTCGCCCGGCGCCACCGGGTGGTGGCGATGGACCACCGCGGTCACGGCCGGGGCATCCGGTCGCCGAAGCCGTTCACCCTCGAGGACTGCGCCGACGACGTCGCCGCCCTGGTCGATCTGCTCGGCACCGGGCCGGTGGTCGTGGCCGGCTACTCGATGGGCGGCCCGATCGCCCAGCTGCTGTGGCGGCGTCACCCCGAGGTGGTGCGGGGGCTGGTGCTGTGCGCCACCTCGACCCGCTTCGGCGACGTCCGCCTCCCGGGGCGGGCGACCCAGGCCGTCGGCGTCGGGCTGTCGCTGGCCCTGGCGGCCGTCCCGGCGTCCGTGCTCGAACAGGTGCGCCGCCGGCTCGGCCTCGCCCCCGACACGACCGGGATGGCGGCGTGGGCGGTGGCCGAGAGCGGCTACGGCGACCCCATCTCCTACGTCCAGGCCGGCGCGGCGGTCGCCGCCTTCGACGCCCGCCGCTGGATCACCGAGGTCGACGTCCCGACGGCGGTGATCGTGACCGGACGGGACCCGCTGGTGCCGCCGCTGCGCCAGATGGCGATGGCCGAGGCGATCCCCGGAGCCGCCGTGCTCACGGTGGACGCCGACCACCACGCGTGCGTGCAGGACGCCGGGCGCTTCGTGCCGGCACTGCTCGATGCCGTGGACCTGGTCAGCGCCTGAGCGGATGCTTCGGGCGTGGCGAGGCCCTGGTCGGGGAAAGGCCCCGCCGGCGCCGCCGGGCGCGGGCCGGGGCTCCGGCCACCCGCCGGGCGACGCCCGGCGGGACGCCCTACCTGGGGCCGGCGAGGCGGCGCTCGACGGCGCGCGCCGCCACGACCACGGCCGCGCCGTAACGCCGGCCCGGCTGGCGGGTGGTGCGCTCGATCGGCCCCGACACCGAGACGGCGGCGACGACCACCCCGTCGAGGACCACCGGGGCGCTCACCGACGCCACGCCCTTCTCCCGCTCCTCGACGCTCGCCACCCAGTCCCGGCCGTGGACGGGCGCCCCGGGCGCCAGCACCTTGCCGGCGGATCCCCGGTCCATCGGGAGGGACGCGCCGACCGGGACGATCGTGCGCAGCCCGTGCGGCGACTCGAGGGACAGGACGCAGATCCGCCGGTCGCCCGCCGGCACGAACAGCTGGGTGCTCTCGCCGGTGCGGTCGCGCAGCTCCGCCAGCGCCGGTCCGGCCGCGTCGGCGAGGCTGCGGGAGCCCCGGCCGGCTTCCCGGCCGAGCGACGCGAGCCGCGGTCCGAGAACGAATCGCCCGGCGGCGTCACGGTCGACCAACCCGTGCCGCTCGAGCGCGAGGGCGAGGCGATGGGCGGTCGCCCGGGGCATCTCGGTGGCGCCCGCCAGCTCGGAGAGGCTGCGGGGCTCCAGCTCCAACGCTCCGAGGATACTCACGGCCTTGTCCACCACGCCGACCCCGCTGCGAACCCCCTCGCCTAGACTCGCTCCCACGCAACGGGATTCTATCTCATATGTTGGGAGGCTGAGCCGGTGACCGAACCCCGCACGCTGGCCGAGAAGGTATGGGACCGCCACGTCGTGCACACCGCTCCCGGCGAGCCCGACCTGCTCTACATCGACCTGCACCTCGTGCACGAGGTCACCTCCCCGCAGGCCTTCGACGGCCTTCGGCTCGCCGGTCGACCGGTGCGGCGACCGGACCTGACGGTGGCGACGGCCGACCACAACGTGCCGACGACCCCGGGTCCCGTGGAGGACCCCGTCTCCGCCCAGCAGTTGGACGTGCTCACGCGCAACTGCGAGGAGTTCGGGATCCGGCTGTACCCGCGCGGCCACGCCCGGCAGGGCATCGTGCACGTCATCGGCCCCGAGCTCGGCCTGACCCAGCCGGGGATGACGATCGTCTGCGGCGACTCGCACACCTCGACCCACGGAGCCGTCGGCGCCCTCGCCTTCGGCATCGGCACCAGCGAGGTCGAGCACGTGCTGGCCACCCAGACCCTCCCGCAGCAGCGGGCGAAGACGATGCAGGTCGTCGTCGACGGCGAGCTCCCATCCGGGGTGACCGCCAAGGACGTGGTGCTGGCGGTGATCGGCCGCATCGGCACCGGCGGGGGCATCGGGCACGTCATCGAGTACCGCGGCTCGGCGATCCGGTCCCTGTCGATGGAGGGCCGGATGACGGTCTGCAACATGTCGATCGAGGCCGGTGCCCGGGCGGGCATGGTGGCACCCGACGACACGACCTTCGCCTACCTCGACGGCCGGCCGGCCGCCCCGACCGGCCGGGAGTGGGAGCAGGCCCTCGACGAGTGGCGGGGGCTGGCGACCGACGAAGGCGCCTCCTTCGACCGCACGGTGACGATCGACGCCGCCGGCCTGCGGCCCCACGTGACCTGGGGCACCAACCCTGGCCAGGTCGTCCCCCTCGACGACGCCGTCCCCGACCCCGGCTCCTTCGACGATCCCGGGCGGGCCGAGACGGCCAGGCGGGCGCTGGCCTACATGGGGCTGACGGCCGGCACCCCGATGCGCGAGGTCCGGGTCGACACCGTCTTCCTCGGGTCCTGCACCAACTCCCGCATCGAGGACCTGCGTGCGGCGGCGGCGGTCCTCGAGGGCAGGCGGGTGGCAGCCGGCGTGCGGGCCCTGGCCGTGCCCGGCAGCGGCCAGGTCAAGGCGCAGGCCGAGGCGGAGGGACTCGACCGGGTCTTCACCGCCGCCGGCTTCGAGTGGCGGGAGCCGGGCTGCTCCATGTGCCTCGCCATGAACCCCGACAAGCTGGCGCCGGGCGAGCGCTCGGCGTCGACGTCCAACCGCAACTTCGAGGGCCGCCAGGGCCGGGGTGGCCGGACGCACCTCGTGTCGCCGGCGGTCGCCGCCGCCACCGCTGTCGCCGGGCACTTCGCCGCCCCGTCCGACCTCGACTGAAGGAGCCGCCGTGCAACCGGTACGCGCCGTCACGGGCACCGCCGTGCCCCTCGACCGATCCGACGTGGACACCGACCAGATCATCCCGAGCGACTGGCTGAAGCGGGTGGAACGCACGGGTTTCGGGCTGGGGCTGTTCGCCGAGTGGCGGGACGACCGGGACTTCGTGCTCAACCGGCCCGAGCACGCCGGGGCCACGATCCTGGTGGCCGGGCCCAACTTCGGGGTCGGGTCCTCGCGCGAGCACGCCGTGTGGGCGTTGCAGGACTACGGCTTCCGGGCCGTCGTGTCGCCGCGCTTCGGTGACATCTTCCGCAACAACAGCACCAAGGCGGGGCTCGTGCCCGCCCAGGTCGACGCCGACTTCGGGCGCCGCCTGCTCGAAGCGGTCGCCGCCGACCCCGAGTTGGAGGTGACCGTCGACGTCGAGCGGCTCGTGGTGGCGGTGCCGGCGGCCGGCCTCGAAGGTGCCTTCGCCCTCGACGCGTTCACCCAGCACCGCCTGCTCGAGGGGCTCGACGACGTGGGGCTAACCCTGCGGCACGCCGATGCCATCGACGCCTTCGAGCAGCGCCGCCCGGCCTGGCTGCCGACCTCGACCGCCGCTGGGTGATCCGCGATCCGCGCGGTCGTGGTGGTTAGCGTCGCGGGATGATTCGATTGATGCGCTGGGCCGCGACGAGCGTCGTGCTCGCCGTCCTCACGTGGGTCGTCCGCCTCACGATGCTGGACCGGGCTGCGGGCCGTCGCCTGGCCTCACCCACCGCCCCCTGGCCGCGCCCCTCGGGGCCGGGTCGGCGTCCGCCGGCCCCCTCCCCCACCGGGACCCGCACGGGGCGGGCACCCACGGCGTCCCCGACCCCGGCGACCCCGACCCCGGCGGCCGCACCGGCGAAAGCCGTCCCGGCCCCGCCCGCGCCCGCCCCGACCGGCGCCACCCCCTGGGTGGCGCCGGAGGACGACGGGTCCTGCCCGGCGGGGTACCCGGTGAAGGCCAAGCTGCGCAGCGGCGTCTACCACCTGGAGGGCATGGCGGCCTACGCCCGCACCAGGCCCGACCGCTGCTACCCCTCGGCGGAAGCGGCCGAGGCCGGCGGCTTCCGCCGGGCCCTCCGCTGAGCCGACCGCTCCCGCCGAGCCGGCGGGCTCAGCCGGCGAGCAGCTTGCCGACCCGGGTGACGCCCTCGACCATGGCGTCGTCGCCGAGGGCGTAGCTGAAGCGCCCGTAGCCGGGCGCCCCGAACGCCTCCCCCGGCACGAACGCCACCTTGGCCTCGTCGAGCACGATCTCCGCCAGCTCGAGGGTCGTCTGCGGGGTGCGGCTCCCGACCGGCCGGCCGAGGACCCCCTCGAAGCTGGGGAAGGCGTAGAAGGCGCCTTCCGGTTCGGCGCACTCGACCCCGCGGATCTCCCGCAGCATCGACACGATCGTGCGGCGGCGGCGGTCGTAGACCGCCCGCATCTCCGCCACGGCGTCGAGCGGGCCCGACACGGCCGCCAGGGCGGCGCGCTGGGCGACGTTGCAGACGTTGGAGGTGGCGTGGCTCTGGAGGTTGGAGGCGGCCTTCACGACGTCCGCCGGGCCGATGATCCACCCGACCCGCCAGCCGGTCATGGCGTAGGTCTTGGCCACCCCGTTGACGATCACGCAGGTGTCGGCCAGCTCCGGCACCAGGGCGGGCAGCGAGCTGAACACGGCGTCGCCGTACACGAGGTGCTCGTAGATCTCGTCGGTCAGCACCCAGATGCCGCGCTCGGCGGCCCACCGGCCGATCTCCCGGGCCTCCTCCGGCCGGTAGACGGCGCCGGTCGGGTTGGACGGCGACACGAACAGGAGCAGCTTGGTGCGCTCGGTGGTTGCCGCCTCGAGCTGCTCGACGGTGACCTTGAAGCCGGAGGCGCCGGTGGTCGGCACCTCCACCACCGACGCCCCGGCCAGGCGGATGCACTCGGGGTAGGTCGTCCAGTACGGGGCCGGCAGCAGCACCTCGTCGCCCGGGTCGAGGAGGGTGGCGCACGCCTCTTCCACCGCCTGCTTGCCGCCGTTGGTGACGAGGACCTGCCCGGCGGTCACCTGGTAGCCGGAGTCCCGCTCGGTCTTGGCGGCGATGGCCTCCCGCAACTCCGGCAGACCGGCGGCGGGGCTGTACTTGTGGTTGCGGGGGTCGCGGCAGGCCTCGACGGCGGCCTCGACGATGGAGGCGGGGGTCGGGAAGTCCGGCTCGCCCGCGCCGAAGCCGATGACGTCCTCCCCGGCGGCGACGAGGGCCTTGGCCTTGGCGTCGATGGCGAGGGTGGCGGACTCGGACACGGAGGCGATGCGCTGCGAGATGCGGGCCATGCTCGCCATGCTGGCATGCTGGCCGGGACGGGGCGAGCCGGTTCGGCGCCGCCCTCCCCACCCCGCCGGCGCCGTCGCGCCGGACAGCGAGGAGCACCCCTGAGCACCGCCCCGACCCCCCCGATCCGGATCCCCGCCGACCTGCTGCCCACCGACGGGCGCTTCGGGTGCGGCCCGTCGAAGGTGCGGCCGGAGGCGGTGGCGGCCCTGGCCGAGGCGGCCACCGGCCTGCTCGGCACGAGCCACCGCCAGGCGCCGGTCCGTGACCTGGTCCAGCGGGTGCGGACCGGTCTCGGCGCCCTGTGGGCGCTCCCCGACGGCCACGAGGTCGCCCTCGGCAACGGGGGCGCCACCCAGTTCTGGGACGTGGCCTGCGCCGGGCTCATCGCCCACCGCAGCGAGCACCTGGTCTTCGGCGAGTTCAGCGCCAAGTTCGCCGAGGCCGCCGGGCGGGCGCCCCACCTCGGCGAGCCGGTGCGGGTCGAGGCGCCCGCCGGCACCCCGCCCCCGGCGGCGGTCCCCGTCGAGGGCGTCGATCTGTACGCCTTCACCCACAACGAGACCTCGACGGGGGTGTGCGCGCCGGTCGAGCGTCCCCGCTGGGCCGGCGACGCGCTGGTCGCCGTGGACGCCACATCGGGGGCGGGGGTGCTGCCGTGGGACCCGGCCGGCGTCGACGCCTACTACTTCGCGCCGCAGAAGGTCTTCGCCGCCGAGGGCGGCCTGTGGGCGGCGGTCCTCTCCCCCCGGGCGCTCGCCCGGGCGCAGCGCCTGCGCCCCGCCCCCGGCCGCTGGGTGCCGGCGTCGCTGGATCTGGTCGCGGCCGTCGAGCAGTCCCGCCAGGACCAGACGCTCAACACCCCGGCGGTGTCGACCCTGTTCCTCTTCGCCCACCAGATCGAGTGGATCCTGGCCGGCGGAGGGGCGGACTTCGCCGCCGGCCGCAGCCGCCGGTCGGCGGCGATCCTGTACGGCTGGGCGGAGGCGAGCCGCTTCGCCGAGCCGTACGTGGCCGACCCGGGCGTCCGCAGCCCGGTGGTGGGGGCGATCGACCTCGACGCCGGCGTGCCGGCGGCGACGGTGGCGGCGGTCCTGCGGGCGAACGGGATCGTCGACACCGAGCCGTACCGCAAGCTGGGCCGCAACCAGCTGCGGATCGGGATGTTCCCGGCGGTCGATCCTGCCGACGTGGAGGCGCTCACCGCCTGCATCGACCACGTCGTCGGCCGGCTCTGAGCGGGAGGGGGGAAAGGCCTCCCCCTCCGGCGGCGGGCGCCGCCGCAGGCGGGCCCGGGCCGGTCAGTGCCCGACGAGGGCGAGCACGTCGGCACCCCCGGGGGGCCCGTCGTAGACGAGCTCGCCGTCGCGCAGGGCGACCACGCGGTCCACCTTGCGCACGTACTCGAGCTGGTGGGTGGCCACCACCACGGTGGCGCCGCCGGCGGCGGCGTCGTCCATCAACTCGATGAACGCCTCCCGGCCCGACGGGTCGAGCCCGACGAACGGCTCGTCGACGAGCAACAGCCCGAAGGGCCGCACCAGCCCGAGGACGATCGCCGTCTTCTGGCGCAGGCCCCGCGAGAAGCGGGAGGGCAGGTCGTCGGCGCGCTGGGTGAGGCCCAGGTCGGCCAGCAGGCCGACGGCCCGCTCCTCCCAGTCCTCGGCGCCGTGGAGGCGGCAGGTGTACTCGACGTGCTCGAGGACCGACAGGTCGTCGTAGAGCACCGGATTGTCCGGGAGGTACGACAGCGCCGCCCGCGCCTCGAGCGACCCGGCCGGGTGCCCGAAGACCAGCGCCCGGCCGTCGCTCGGTTCGAGCAGGCCGGCGACCATGCGCAGCAGGGTCGTCTTGCCCGAGCCGTTGTGTCCCACCAGCACGACCCGCTGGCCGTCGGGGATGGTCAGGTCGAGGGGGGCGAGGGCCACCAGGTCGCCGTAGGACTTGGTGAGCACCGTGGTCTCCAGCGCCGGGACGGTGGGGGCGCTCTGCGGTCCGGACGGCATCGGTCCCGTGACGCTACTACGCCCCTACCGCCGGGCGGTCTGACCGCGCTGGCCCCGCATGGTCTGGGCCTCCTCCATCGACTGGCGCCACCACTCCACGATCCGGTCGTGGTAGCGGACCCAGGCGATGGCGACCAGCCCGGCCAGGAGGACCTCG
>DASSZM010000220.1:0-4358 GCA_035702855.1 Acidimicrobiales bacterium
AGGCCCCCTTCGACGCGGTGCTGCTCGCCACCAAGGCGCACCAGACAGCCGGCGCCGCCGCCTGGCTGGCCGCCGCCACGGGGCCGGGCACCACCGTCGCCGTGCTGCAGAACGGCGTCGAGCAGGTCGGGCGGGTCCGGCCGTGGGTGCCGTCGTCGGCGGTGGTGCTACCCGCCGTCGTGTACTGCGGGGTGGAGCGCACCGGGCCGGGCCGGGTGACCCACCGCACCCACGGCTGGTTCCACCTCCCCGACGGCGAGGCGGCCCGGGCGGTGGCGGGCCTCTTCCCGCCCGAGCGGGAGCTGGTGCAGCCGGTCGCCGACTGGCCGACCACCGCCTGGCGCAAGCTGTGCGAGAACGTCACCGCCAACGGCGTGACCGCCCTCACCGGCCGGCGGATGGAGGTGCTGCGCGACCCGGCGGTCCAGGAGCTGCTGCGGGGCCTGCTGGCGGAAGCCACCACCGTGGCCGCCGCCGAGGGGGCGGCGCTACCCCCCGACTACGCCGACCGCCAGATCGCCCGGGTGGCCGCCTTCCCCGACGGGGTGGGCACCTCGATGCTCTACGACCGCCTCGGTGGCCTGCCGATGGAGGAGGACGCCATCTACGGCGCGGTCGTGCGTGCCGGGGTCCGTCACGGGGTGGCCACGCCGCTCAACCAGGCGCTGCTGGCCCTGCTCGCCGCCATCAGCGCCACCGCCGCCGCCGGGCCCTGACCCGGGGCCCCGGTGGCGACGGGCGGGGGGACGGTCAGCCGTCGCGGAAGCGGCCGAGCCCGAAGGGGGCGAGGTCGACGTCGGGCTCGGCGCCGGCGATCGCCCGGGCGAGGAGGCGGCCGGCGTAGGGGGCGAGCGTGAGCCCGCCGGCGCCCATGCCGGTGGCCAGCCACAGGGTCGGGTGCCCGGGGACCGGGCCGAGCAGCGGGAGCAGGTCGGGGGTCGCCGGCCGCAGCCCCACCCGGACCTCCCGCAGGGTGGCGTCGGCGAGACCCGGCGCGACGAGCAGCGCCTCGCGCAGCACCTCGGCGACGCCGGCGGCGGTCAGCCGGGGGTCCGGTCCGGAGCCGGTCTCGCGGGTGGCGCCGGCGACGATCCGCCGGTCGTCGAAGGCGAGCAGGTAGTGGCGGCTGGCCAGCGGTTGGACCACCGGCAGCCCGGCCGTGTCGTCGGCCACCGCGAAGTGGGCGATCTGGCCCCGCTGCGCCTCGACGGGGACGGCCACCCCGGCGGCGGCGGCCAGGTCGGCGCTCCAGGCGCCGGCGGCGAGCACGACGGCATCGGCGGCGAACCGCTCGGGCCCGACGCGCACGGCCCGCCCCCCGTCGTCGAGCGTGGCTTCGCCGGCGAGGACCCGGGCGCCTGCGGCCTCGGCCGCCCGGAGCAACCCGGCGCGTACCGCCTCGCCGTCCACCCGGGCGGTGCCCTCCACCCGCACCGCGCCGTACGCAGGGTTGAGGTAGGGGAAAAGGCCGGCCGCCTCGCCGGGGGCGAGCACCGTGGTGCCCGTCCCGTGGGCGGCGGCGAGGGTCTCGGCGGCCTGGTCGAGCTCTTGTCCCTGCGGGCCGACGTAGAGGTCGCCGACCACGGCGAAGGCGGCGCCCCCGGCGGTGGCGGCGAGGCCCGGGTAGGCGGCGGCCGCCGCCGAGCGCAGCTCCTCGAGGGGCGACCCGGGGGCGAGCGTGGGGGCGCCGACGATCCCGGCGCCGGCGTGCGTCGCCCGGCCCGGGCGGTCGGCGTCGACCACGACGACCGCCGCGCCCTCCGCCGCCAGGTGGGCGGCGACCGACGCCCCGGCGATGCCTGCGCCCACGACGACCACCGACTTCGCCACCCGGCTCACGGTAGCGGCGCCCCACCGGCGTCCCGCCGACTACCGTCGACCGCCGTGATCCTTTCGGACCGGACGATCCGCGAGGAGCTGGCCGCCGGCCGCATCGAGATCGACCCCCTCGACCCGGCCGACGTGCAGCCCTCGTCGGTCGACCTGCGCCTCGACCGCTTCTTCCGGGTGTTCCGCAACCACCACCAGTCGGTCATCGACGTGAAGGAGCCCCAGGACAACCTCACCGAGCTCGTGGAGATCGAGCCGGAGGGCGCCTTCGTGCTCCACCCGGGGGAGTTCGTGCTCGGCTCCACCGCCGAGCGGGTGCGGCTGCCCGACGATCTCGTCGCCCGCCTGGAGGGCAAGTCGAGCCTGGGGCGGCTGGGCCTGCTGATCCACTCCACCGCCGGCTTCGTCGACGCCGGCTGGGACGGCTACCTCACCCTGGAGTTGTCCAACGTGGCGACCCTGCCGATCAAGCTCTACCCGGGGATGAAGATCGGCCAGATCAGCTTCCTGCTCATGACGAGCGCCGCCGACCGGCCGTACGGGTCGACGTCGATCGGCTCGAAGTACCAGGGTCAGCGGGGTCCCACCGCCAGCCGCTACTTCGAGAACTTCTCGCCCCGCCCCTGATCCGACGGGAGGGCGCCGTCGGCGACGGCGGCGTCCACGACCGCGCGGGCCACCGCCGCCAGCGCCCCCGACGCGGCGGCGACGCGCGCCTCGTTGCCGGCGACCTGCGCGGCCGTCACGCCGTGGGCACGCCAGACCGACCCACCGGCGGCGGCGTTGAGCAACATCGGCGCCAGGCGGTCGATGGCGCGTGCGAAGCGGGCGTCGGCGGTCTCCCCCGCCTCGAACTCCTCCCACAGCCGGCGCAGGGCGAGACCCTGGTCGCCCGGCAGGAGCCCGAAGATGCGGGCGGCGCCGGCCGCTTCACGGGCGGCGGCAGCCGCCCGGCCGGCCTCGTCGTAGAGCAGGGTGTCGCCGGCGTCGATCTCGACGACGTCGTGCAGGAGGAGCATGAGCACGACCCGGGCCGCGTCCACCGGCTCGTCGGCGTGCTCCGCCAGCACCGCAGCCATGACCGCCACGTGCCACATGTGCTCGGCGTCACCCTCGCGCCGCGAGCCGTCGGCGAGCGTGTTGTGCCGCTCGACCGCCTTGGCCCGGTCGAGCTCGAGGCAGAACGCCAACTGGCGCGCCAGGCGCTCCGGCAGGCCGGCGCCGGCGGCGCCGAAGGGGTCGCGCCTCACCGCGTCGGGCGCGGGCAAGGGGCGGGCGTGACGTCGTGCACCGAAACAGTCTCACCGACCGTCAGTCAGACCGCACGAACGGCGCGAGCGGACTGAAAAACGAAGAAACTCCCCCGGTCTGGGCCTGCGCAAAGGTCCGCTGCGCGTCTATGGTGACGCGACCTGGAGTGGGAACCCGCCACCTACTCCGGGCAGAGTGGATCGAGATCCGCCGCTCGATCCGCTCCGCCGGTGGCGCCCCTCGGGGCGCCACCGGTGTCCCACCAGCACGTTCGGCCCGGCACTGTAGCCGCGATGGCCCAACGGAGCCAGCAAATCCCTGACAAACGGACGAAGTCGGACGGGGCGCCGCCGGGCGTCAGCGGGGGACGCGAAGGGCGGCGAGGCGGTCCGCAGCGGTGCGGACGGTCCGCACCGGGGCGATGCGGACCAGGGCGTTGTAGGTGACCAGCGCGATGGCGAGGTGCATGACCATGAGGACGAGGACCGCCTTGCCCGGGTCGCCGAGCACCAGCAGGTACAGGTCGGGCAGGTACAGCACCAGGGTCACCGCCACCGCCATCCGGGCGAACATCCAGCGCGGCATGGAGGTGATGCGGGTGGTGACCGGCCAGGCGGCGCAGGCGATGAGCACCCCGATCACGGTCAGCTTGGCGTAGTCCGTGAAGCGGAAGTGCACGTAGCCCCTGAGCCCCGGCCAGAGGGCCTCGCCGAGGGCGACGAGGATGGCGTCGACGATCAGCGAACCGGCGAGGGCGACGATCGTGGCTGCGACCACGGCGGAGCCGTTGGGCTGGCGGTGACGGGGGGCGAAGTCGAGGTGGACCAGCTCGGCCAAGCGGTTGTACACGCTGACACGGTAAGCAGCGAGCCGCGGGAACCGGCCGCGCCGTGCGTCAAGTTTCGGTTAGGGACCCGGGCTAGTACCGGCCGTACCAGCGGCGCCGGCCGGACCCGGCGGCCTCCCCGCGGGCGACCGCCCAGCCCACCAACCAGAACACGAACACGACGATGGCGATCCACCAGAGCAGGTGGACGACGGCGCCGATGCCCGCCAGGATCAGCGCCAACAACAGCACCAGCAGGATGATCCCCATGAGGCCCTCCTCGGCTCGGCGGTCTCCGGATGCCCGCGTGCTACCCGGCCGGGGCCGGGACCATGCCTAGGCGGGACGCTCCCACCGGACCTCCCGGGCCGGCTTGTCCGGGCGCAGTCCCTGGAACGCCGGGTGACGCAGACGGCCGTCGGCGGTCCACTCGCTGAAGCTCACCGCTCCG
>DASSZM010000125.1:0-2527 GCA_035702855.1 Acidimicrobiales bacterium
CGGCCGTCGACGTGCAGGCTCACCACGTCGACGGAGGCGAGCAGCTCCTCGAGGCTCGAGCAGCGGCGCGCGTTGCCGAGGGCGAGGCGGTCCGCGGTGTCGTAGAAGAAGACGGTCATGCCGAGGTTTTCGGCCAGCACCGACAGCTGGGTGCCGATGTTGCCGTAGCCGACGATGCCGAGGCGCCGGCCCCGCACCTCGTGGGCGCCGGCCGCCGACTTCTCCCACTGCCCGGCGTGCATGGCCCGGTCCTTCTCGGTGAGCCGGCGGGTGAGGCTGATGATCTCGGCGACGACCAGCTCGACGACGCTGCGGGTGTTGGAGAACGGGGCGTTGAACACCGCCACCCCGCGGTGGGCGGCGGCCGGCAGGTCGATCTGGTTGGTGCCGATGCAGAAGGCCCCCACCGCCACCAGCTCCGGGCACTTGTCCAGCAACGCCTCGGTCACCCGGGTCTGGGAGCGGATCCCGAGCAGCTGCACCCCTTCGAGCCGGCCGGCGAGCTCGTGGTCGGACAGGCTCCGATCGGCGGTCTCGACGGACCACCCGGCCTCCTGCAGGAGGGCGGTGGCGTCCGGGTGGATCGCCTCGAGGAGCAGGGCGCGGGGTTGGTCGGGGGCGTCGTCCATCGGATGGAGGGTACCGGTCCCCAGGCGGGCAACCGGACAGCGGGGTACGGATCGCCCCCAGCGCGACCGGTCCCGCACGGTGCGCGCGCGATGCCTGCGGCCAGGGGGTTTGCCGAGCCGGCCGACGGCGTCAGGCGGCGGGGGCGCCGATCTCGAGGCCGCTCCGGGACAGCGGGCCGATGGCGCAGCGGCCGCCCGGGAGGGTCACCGGCACGGCGCCGGCGCCGCCCGGCAGGCTCAGGCGCAACGATGTCGCCGTGGTCGAGGACTGCGGCGCGCAGCGGGTGGCGCCGTGGGGCCACGAGAGGGTGAACGACACCGCCTGCCCGGGCTCGACGGCCAGCACCTGCATCCCGGCGCCCGAGTCGCCGTCGACGTCGGGCGCACCACCGACGAGCCCGGGCGAGCCGCCGGCCAACCCGGGCGCACCGACGGCCCCGTCGAGCGCGCAGGGCCGGGCGGCGGCGTTGGTGAGCACGACGTCGACGGTGAGCTCCTGACCGCTCCGGGGCGCCAGTGCGGTCGTGGTGTGGAGGTTCGCGGGGGTGCACGCCGGCAGGCCGGAGCCGGTGGCATCCGGGAAGGCGACGGTGCTCGCCGCGCTGCTCTGCAGCGGGGTGGCCAGCGCCCCGCCGGCGCACACGGCGGGCGTCACCGGGGTGCTCTCGGCGCCGCCGACGCTGATGCCGGTGGGGTTGCCGGAGCCGGGCCACGCCACCTCGAGGGCGCGCACGCTGCTGCAGGCCGGGCCGACCCCGGTGGTCCACTCGACCCCGGCATAGGCGGAGGCCCCGCCCTGGAGGGTGACGGGCTGGGGCTTGGCCGGGAGGTCGACGCCCTGCAGGGCGAGCGACGACCAGGCGCCGCCGGCGCGGGCCGCCCAGAGGCGGGGGAAGCCGTCGAGGGTGCAGGTCCCGCCGACGTCGGTGACGACGACCAGCGCACGGACGCGGTTGTCGGGTTGGCTGCCCGTCGTCGGTTGGATCACGAGCGACGCCCTCGTCGCCGCCGACCCGCACGGGGTGGAGGCGGCGGCCTCGGACTGGTTGAGGCTGCCGGTGGTGCCGGACACCCCCGAGGCGGCTGCCGCCGACGGCGACGGCGACGACGACGCCGTCGTCGGTGCCGCCGACCGGCCGGTCCGGCTGGCGGCAGCACTCTTGGCGGCGCTCTTGGCGGCGCCCGCCGCGCCGTCCGACGACGGGTCGGCATGGAGCGCGGACCCACAGGCGGTCACGCCGAGGACCAGGAGGGCGAGCAACCCGGCGGCGGCGAGGTGGGAGCCGCCGGGGAGACGGACGGCGGCGGCCCATGGGCGGGCGGCGCCCGGCGCACGCACGAGCGTCAGAACCGGACCGCGCCGAGCGGCGCGCAGCTGCGGGCGAGCACGAGCGCACGCCACGCACCGCCGTCGGCGAACACGTAGACCTCGGCGGCCCGCCCCCGGTAGCGCAGCTCGGCAGCTTGGCGGGGGGGACCAGCAGCCGGCCCGGCGCCGCGCCTCGCTGCGGCCAGGCACGCAGCCACCGGGGAAGGGACGGCCTGGAGGGCGGCGCGGCTGCCGGTGTGCTCGGCCGACGCCTGCGAGGCCGGGGATGGGTGGGCCCCGAGCGATGCGCGCAGCACCCCGACGAGCGCCTTCTGGTCCGCGACCTGGCCGAGGTCGCGCAGGGGCGCGGCGGTGGCGCGGCCGGCGCTGGTGCCGCCCGCCGTGGCGGATCCCGTGGAGCCGGCGGTGCCCGACCCCGCCCCCCCGGAGGCGGGCGCGGCGGCCGACGGGGAGTTGCTGGCGGACCCACTGGCCCCCACGGACCCGGCGGCCGACGACGCGCTGCTGGCCCCGCCGCTGGGCCGAAGGGCGACCACGGCGAGGGCGATCAGCCCGGCGGCGGCGGCGC
>DASSZM010000177.1:0-5235 GCA_035702855.1 Acidimicrobiales bacterium
GGGGTTGAGGCGGGTGGGGCGGCCTCCGCCCAGGGCGATGACCTGGCCGCCGGCGGCGTGGGTGACCGGGGTCCACTCGCCTTTGGGGTCGCCGGGCACGTAGACCCGGCGGCCGAACGCGATGAAGCGGGTGGCGAGGGCCTTGGCGAGGGTGGACTTGCCCCGGCCGATCTGGCCGGCGAGGAAGATGTTGGGGTTGGTGATCCGCTTGGAGCGGTACAGCTCCCAGGGGTCGTAGCAGAAGGCGGTGCCGGACCAGGCGTCCTGGCCGACGAGTACGCCGGCGGTGCCGAGGCCTTCCTCGGCGAGGAAGGGGTAGGCGCCGGCGAGGGTCTCGCTGGTGGCCCGATGGGGCGTGACCTTGAGCGGCCGGTAGGTGCGCAGGGCCGCAGGTCCGGGTTCGCCGCCGGCGGGGAGGTAGGGGTGGTCGCGCCGGTCGGAGCGTTCGGCCTCGAGGGCTGCCTTGCGGGTGGCCATCGTCTGGCGGCGCCGGTCGGCCTCGAGGCGGCGGGCGGACCTGGCTGCTCGGCGGGCGGCGCGCCGGTCGGGTTGCCAGCCTGCGGCGCCCCACAGCCGGTCGCCGGTCGTGTCGGGGTCGGTGCCGGCCATGTCAGAAGATCCGCCGGGCGAGGGGGAGGGCGGCGGCTGTGAAGCCTTGGGCTTGGCGTCCGTAGAGGGGGCGGAGCTCGCAGGCGGCCTGGGCCGCGGCTCGGGTGATGGCGGCGACGGCCGCCTCGAGGGCGTCGAGGCCGGGGGCGGTGACGGTGACGAGCCCGGCGAACTCGACGTCGGTGTGCCCGGCGACCACGGAGCGTTCCCGGGCGAGGAGGTCCTCGTACTCCTGGCTGTCGGCGAGGTCGGCGAGCTGGCCGATCTTGGCTTTCTGGGCGGCGTCGGCGACGGCGTCGGTCTTGTCGCGGCGCAGCTGGCGGAGGGCGTCGCCGGTGGGCAGGGGCCGGGCGATGATGGAGAGGCTGCGGCGGATGTCGGGGGCGAACACGACGGCGTGGAGGAAGTCGGCGGCGACGTCGATGCGGGGCCAGTCGGCGATCCACAGCACGGCGCTGTAGCCGCTGTCGTGGCGGAGCCGGTCCCAGCCTTCGTTGATGGCGATCGGACCGGCATGGGCCAGGTGGGCGGCAGGGTCGCCGGCGTCGAGGGTGACGGCGGGGTCGTAGGCGGTGCGGATCATGCCGGCGAGCGCGGCTTCGTCGAGCCAGGCGCCGACGGTGAGGCCGGCTTGGCGGAGCCCGTCGGCGACGGTGGCCATGTCGGCCCGCAGGACCGCGGCGGCACCGGTGATCCCTCCCCCGGCGGCCTTCGCCGCCCGGCCGGCGGCCCGCAGGTCGAGGGAGACGGCGAGGGTGCTGCGATGGGTGCCCGCGGCGAGGCGGACCTGGTCGAGCAAGGCCCGGTACTGACGGTCGGGCCAGCTGCCGTCGCCGGTCCCATGCGTGGCGTACCAGTCGTCCTGGCCGGTAGAGGGGTCAGGCACGGTCTGCTCGAGGACCTGGACCGCCGCGATGGCGCCGGTCTGGGCGAGCATGGCGTACACCCGACCCCAGCGGGCCACCCGGGCGACGCGGTCGTCGACGTCGAGCAGCACGAACGCCGGGTGGGCGACGCCGACCGCGGCGGTGAGGGTGCGGCGGTGCGGATCGTGGACCATGACCGCCCCGGAGGCGGGGTCGTGATGGAACCGCAGCGCGGCGGCGTCGCCGGGGAGGGCGAGGGTGCCGGCGGGCCGGGGGCGCTGCGGGAGGCGGCTGCGGTACTCGGTCTGGCCGGCCGCCCGGCGCAGCCCGTAGTGGGTGGCGGTGGCGGCCCACTCGACCGCCGGGCGGCCCCCGACCCGCACGAACGCGGTCGCTGCGAGCGGCGCCCAGACGACGGCGGTGACCGCCAGGCCGAGCCCGCGGGCGGTGAACAGGCCGGCGACGGCCAGGCCGACGGCGACGCCGAGGGCGGCGACCCTGGGGGCGGAGAACCCGAGGATCAGCCCTCGGCTCGAGCGCCGACCGAACCGGTAGGTCGCCTCGGACCCAGGACTGCTGGTGGTGGTCACGGTCGGCTCCTCGGGGTCGGGGCAGCCGCGCTCGGCACGGCGCTGGGTGCTTCGCGGGTCGGTGGGGTCGCTGGCGGGGTCGATGCCGGGCGGTAGCTGGGCGCTGGGCGGTCACCGACGTTGGCCCCGGCCGGCGCCGACTCGCCGGGCGGCCGGGTGGCAGGGACGGAAGGGTCGCCGGCTGGGCTGGTCGGCGCGCCAGGGGCGGGACCGGCCGTGGGGCCCGCCGCGGTGTCGGGCGGCACTTTCCCCCTGCTTCCCGATCCCCCTGCGGGGCCCGTCGGACCGCCCGCTCCGGCGGTCGGGGGTGTGGGGAGTGGCCGCACGGGGGCGGCCGTGCGGGCGGCGGTCAGGCCGGCGGGGTTGGAGGTGAGGGCGGCGACCTTCTGGGGGGCGGCAACGGCGGCGCGGGCGCCGTGGGTGGTGGTGGAGGCGAGGGCGTGGAGCTGGCCGAGGTGGTCGCCGCCGAAGTGGATGACCCGGAGGGCCATCCAGGGGGCGAACCCGGCGAGGGCGAGGACCAGGACCCCGGCGATGACCTGGGTGGCGGTCTGGGTGGCGCCGGCGCCGGCCTGGCCTACGTGGCCGACGAGCATGCCGAGGCCGACCACGAAGATCAGGACCAGCAGCAGTTTGGAGACGATGAGCGCGGCGGTGATCTCGATCCAGCGGCGGGTCCAGGCGACGGTGATGTCCGCGAGGCTGCCGGCGAAGGCGAGCGGGGCGAACACGGCGGAGACGACGATGAGGATCTTGCGGACCGCGAGGGCGATCCACACGACGGCGACGGCGACGAGGGTGGCGAGGGCGAGCAGCATCAGACCGGCTGGGTTGGTGGTGGCGTCGGCCAACGCTTTGCCGGCCAGCAGGGTGTGGCCGAGCTGGGTGACCGTGCCGCCGGTCGCGGCCTGGACGACCCCGCTGCACAGTTGGTCGGTGGCGGCCAGGGCGGCGGCGGTGACGGCGACGGCGGCGCCGCCGGCCACGAAGGCGACGACCAGACCTCGTGCGGCGCGGGCGAGGCCGCCGGGGTCGCGGCGGAGCACCGAGGCGGTGACCTGCAGTGTGAAGAGGCCGACGGCGACCACCGCGGTGATGGCGGTGACGATGCCGGCGTCGAGGCGGAACCCGGGTCCGGACAGTTGGATGGCGGTGGCCTGGCCGAGCTGGGCCCACAGCCAGTCGACCGCCGAGGCAGCGGTCTTGGCGAAGTCGTGGGCGATGGAGGAAAAGGCGTCCCCCGCCGCGGTCTTGGCGAGGCTGGCGGCGCAGCCGACGGGGTGCAGGACGTTGCAGCTCAAGGCTCAGGTCTCCTTCCAGTCGGTGACCAGCACGGTCCCGTAGCCGGGGTGCCAGTGGGCGGAGCCGACATCGATCTGCAGGCTGAAGCGATGCTGTCGGGGCGGCTGGTGGGCGGCGGTGACGGTGAGCAGACCGGTGACGTCCTGCGCCGCGAAGCGGGCGTCGGGCGGCTGCCAGCCCTTGGCGATCAGCCGGGCCCAGGAGGGGTCTGGCTGCATCAGCAGGTCCGACGCCCGCCAGCGGACCTTGCGGCGGGCCAGGTGCTGCCAGGTGGCCGTGGTGGGGATCGGGCTCGGCCCGCCGCCGAGAGCGGCGGAGTCGAACAGCGACAGGTAGCCGATCTTGGTCTGCGCCCCGGTGGGGACGCCCGGCAGCAGTTCGGGGGCGGTCTCGGCGACGACCCACCGGCCGAGACCGGTGCGGGTCTGGGTGGCGAAGTCGATGCTCAACAGCCGGGTGAGGAACAGGCGGGCCCAGCTGTCGGGGCTCGAGGCGACCGGGAGCGGCGCCCAGCCGCCGGTGTAGCCGGGTGGCGGGGTCGGGGCCGCCTCGGCGGTCTGGACCGTGCCGGAGGCCGCGAGCCCGGAGGCCAGCTGCCGGTTGGTGGCGGTCTCGATCGGCGTGTCGGGTACCGACGCCAACAGGGGCGCCACCGGATGCAGCCCCGAGCCTGACCGGGACGCGGCTGGAGCGGTGGTCGACGGAGCGGCGGCGGGCAGGCTGGTCGTGGTCGTCGTCGACCCGCCCGCCGCTGACGGCTTGCGGTGGTCGCCGCCGGGGCCGAGAGCGACCACCGCTGCCACGATCACGGCGACGACCGCGGCGACGGTGGCGGCGAGCCGCCGGCGGAACTGGGGCGGGCTCACAGCTTGGCTCCGGCCCCGGCGAAGAAGTTGATCAGCGCCACCGCCCCGCCGATCAGCGCGGCGGCGACGAAGGACACCAGCACCCCGGTCTTGCCCCGGCCCGACAGCACCGGGTTGGTCGAGTGGTTCCCGACCGACCAGACGATCGCGGAGAGCGCCAGTCCGGCCAACGCTGCGACCAACCCGACGGTGAGCAGCGCGCCGACGATGTTCTGCAGCTCGCTGATCCCGGGCAGTCCGCTGGTGTTGGGGGAGACGTTCACGCCGGCAACAAGGACGGTCATGGCAACGGGTTCCTTTCTCGTGACAGCCGGCCCGACGGCCGGCCTCGCCGTGCGGCGAGCGTTGGGCCGGCGCGCCCCCGCGGCGGGTGCAGCGCTCAGCCATCAGAAGGGTCCGGGTCGACCAGGGCGTCGAGCCCGCCGGAGACGAACAGCCGCCAGGACTGGACCACCACCCCCACCTGGGGGTCGACGGCGGACTCGACCAGCCCGTAGCCGAGGTAGATCCCCACGTGTCCGGCCAGACCGGGGCCGGGCGAATCCGACCCGGGGGTGAGGACCAGGTCCCCTGCCTGGAGGGCGGCCGCGGTGACCGGCGCCCCTTCGTGTTGCTGGTCGACGGTGTAGTGGTCGAGGGGCACGCCGGCGGCGGCCCAGGCCGCCATCGTCAGTCCCGAGCAGTCGAAGGCGGCCGGGCCCGCTGCTCCCCACACGTACGGCTTGCCGAGCTGCGCCAACGCGAAACGCACCGCGGCGGCGTGCGCCGGGCCGATCCCGGTCGGGATCTGATAGCTGGCCGGCAGGCCGTGCGCTGCGGCCGGGCCGGTCACCCCGCCGGGCACGCCCTGCCCGCAACCGCCGGTCTTCGAGCCGTCGGCGACCACCGCAGCCAGGATGAGGCCCGCCATCGGCCACTGCGCCCGGTAGTTGCCGCCCACCACCGTACTGCCGCCGTTCGCCCCCGAAGGCTGCCCGGTGAACGCCGAGCGCTGCACGGTCT
>DASSZM010000152.1:0-2907 GCA_035702855.1 Acidimicrobiales bacterium
GGAGGTCCCCGGCGGCGGTGCGCAGGGCGCCGCCGGCCAGGACCTCGGCGGTGAGGACGTTGTCGATCCCGAGCAGGCGCGCCACCGCGGGCGACACCGGCCGCTCGAAGACCTCGGCGATCGCGCCGGCCTGCAGGACCGCCCCGTCGCCGACGACGACGATCTCGTCGGCGAGGGCGGCGGCCTCCTGCGGGTCGTGGGTGACGAGGACGGTGGAGAGGCCCAGCTCCCGTTGGAGGCGGCGGAACTCCCGGCGCAGCTCGGCCCGCACGGGCGTGTCGAGCGCCGACAGCGGCTCGTCGAGCAGGACGACGGCGGGGTCGGTCGCGAGGGCGCGGGCCAGGCCGACGCGCTGGCGCTGGCCGCCCGACAGCTGCTCGGGCAGGCGGTCCTCCAGGCCGCGCAACCCCAGGCGCTCCAGCCACCAGGCGGCTCGCTGCGGGTCGCTGTTGGGCCCCGAAGCCAGTTGCGCCCACACCGGCCGTCCTGGGACCAGGCCGTACCCCTGGGGCACGTAGCCGACCCGGCGTTCCTCCGGGTGCAGCCCTCCGACGTCGTCGTCGCCGAAGCGGACCGAGCCGTGCGCCGAGGGGAGGACCCCGGCGAGCGAGCGCAACGTCAACGACTTGCCCGACCCGCTCGGTCCGACGATGGCGAGGCGGTGCGCGGACGCCTGGTGGGCGACGGCGAGCGAGAAGCGCCCGACCTGGGCGCGCAGGTCGAAGGCCACCACCACCGGCGGGTGGTCGACGGCGACCGGCGGCGCTGCTGCCGGGAGGGGGCGCCGGCGCCGGGGCGAGCGCAGTTGGCTGACGGCGATGGCGACCCCGGCCGCGAGGAGCCCCAGGGCCGTGGGCGCCTCGGTCGTGCTCAGCGGCGCGCTCGAGAACTGCACCTCGGTGTACACCGGCAGCGTGTAGGGGTGGTACGCCAGCACCACCGTGGAGCCGTACTCGCCGAAGGCCCGCAGCCAGGTGAGCACCATCCCGGCGCGGATCCCGCCGGCGGCGGCCGGGACGGCCACCTGGAGCAGGCGACGCAGCCGTCCGTAGCCGAGCGTCGCCGCCACCTCCTCCAAGGCCGGGTCCACCTCACGGAAGGCGGCGCGCGCCGTCACGACCAGGAACGGCGCGGACACGAAGGTCTGGGCGATCACCACCCCGGCCAGGGTCTGGGTCAGCCGCTCGCCCGACAGCTGCCCGAGGAAGGTGTACGGGCCCACCAGGTAGACCAGCACGATGCCGCCCATGAGCGGCGGGAGGGCGAGCGGGAGCTGCACCAGCAGGTTGATCGCCGCCGACAGCCGTCCCCGGTGGCGGGCCAGCAGGTACGCGAGGGGTACTCCGGTGACGGTGCAGAGCACCAGCGAGATGGTGGCGCCGAGGACCGAGGTCGCCAGGGCCGCCCAGAGACCGGGCACCCCGAACCCCCGGCGCGGACTGGTGGCGAGGCGCACGACGAAGGCCGCCAGCGGGTACCCGAGGTACAGGGCGACGAGGGCCCCCAGGCCGACCGCCACCCGCGGGGCTGCCGGCCGCCGTCTCTGCGAGCGGGGCCGGGCACCCAGCAGGTCGGTCGCGCCGGCGGCGGCCACTCAGCGAGCGGCCGGCGGCCGCCGCCCGGCGGCGGTCACGAACCGACGGTGGATCGGAGGGCGGCCGGCACGCCGTGGCCGGTCGTGCGGGGTGGGGCGACGACCACGAACTGGTCGCCGCGGAAGGCGGCCCGTCCGGCGGGGCCGGTGAGGTAGCGGATGAACGCGTCGGCGGCGGCCGTGTGGGGGGCCCGGTTGACGAGGGTCACGGTGTAGTCACCATAGAGGGACACGCCCGTGAGATCGACGTGGGGCAGCCCCGTCGAGTTGGCGTCCGCCAGGTAGGCGAAGGCGGCGTCGAGCTGGCCGCTCTGCACCTCGCCCGGGAGCGCCGTCTCGGAGTACTCGGTGCTCGGGTCCTTGGCGATCGCCGCCAGGGCGGGCAGGTGCCGGGCCGACGCAGTGCGGTCCAGCGCCTCGGCGTCGAGCACGCCGCCGGGGTCCTGGGCCGGGTTCGTCCGGCCGAGGCGGAAGCCCTTCTCGGTGATGACGTCGTACCACGGCCTGGTCCGCAGGGCGTGGGCGAACCTGGACTTCGGGTAGTACTCGAGCACCAGGGGGGACTTGGCGAACGTGGCATACCAGGAGACCCAGTCGCCGTTGGCGGCACCTTCGAGCGTGGCGTTGACGGCGGGGCTGGCGCTGACGAACACGTCGGCCACCTGGGTCTTCCCCTTGATCTCGGCGGCCAGCGAGCTCGAGCCGCCGGACGTGTCGACGAGGGTGTACCCGGTGGCCCGGTGGAAGGCGGGGCCGACGGTCTTGGTCAGGATCGTCTCGAGCGAGCCGGCCGACAGGACGTCGACGTTGCCATGGTGGGTCGCTCCCCCACCGGTGGTGGTGGCGGTGCCGCTGCTGCTCCCACCGCTCGTGCTCCCGCTCGTCCCCCCACCGCTGGCGCCGCTGCCGCTGGCGCCGCCACCACTCGCCCCGCTCGCGGTCACCGGCGAGTTGCCCGCCGCGGAGCTGCCGGCGTCGGCTCGGGAGCCGCCCCCGCAACCGGCGAGCAGCGCCGCGGCGGCGGCGAGGGCGAGCAGCCAGGTGACCCCACGGCGGCGTCGGGCGGGTGGGTTCGAGGAGCGCATGCCCGCAACGTAGTCCATCGACTAGTCACGCGCTTCCTACCGGCGGGGGGTTTCCTCCCCGGGCGGCTCGGCCGCAGCCGGCGCGGGCGATGCGCGCCGCTCGGCGGGGTCCGCCAACAGCCCGGCGAGGAAGGCATCGGTCGCCTCGTAGGACGCCAGCCGCCAGGCGGCCACCACCCGGTCGAAGCCCTCGGCCTGCCGGGCCTCCTCCCGCAGAGCGGCCAGCGC
>DASSZM010000060.1:0-8027 GCA_035702855.1 Acidimicrobiales bacterium
CGGTCCCCCGCTGGTTCCGGCCCGCCCTCGTGCGGGCGGGCTCGCCCCGGCCGGCCGCCCTGGGGCACCATGGCGGGGGAAGTCGACCATGAGCCAGAGCCAGGACCCGGAGGTCGTCGACCTCCTCCAGCAGCTGATCCGCAACCGCTGCGTCAACGACGGCTCGGACGCGTCCGGCCAGGAGGCCCGCAACGCCGAGCTGCTGGCCGGCCTGGTGGCCCGCTCCGGCGCCGACATCGAGCGCTACGAGCCGACGCCCGGGCGGGTCTCGGTCGTCGCCCGGATCGAGGGCACCGACCCCGACGCCCCGAGCCTCTGCTACCTCGGCCACACCGACGTGGTCCCGGCCAACGAGGACACCTGGAGCCGTGACCCCTTCGGTGGCGACCTGGTCGACGGAGAGGTCTGGGGGCGGGGCGCCATCGACATGCTCAACCTCACCGCCTCGATGTCGCTGGCGTTCACCCGGCTGGCCCGTGCCGGGTGGCGGCCCCGGGGGACGCTGGTGCTGGCGGCGGTCGCCGACGAGGAGGCGCTCGGGTCGCACGGCGCCGGCTGGCTGGTCGAGCACGCCCCCGACGCCGTGGCGACGGACTACCTGCTCACCGAGACCGGCGGCATGCCGCTGGCGGGGCCGGGCGGCAAGCTGCTGCCCGTCCCGGTGGCGGAGAAGGGCAGCTGCTGGTGCCGGCTGCGGGTCCACGGCGAGGCCGGCCACGCGTCCATGCCCTTCCGCACGGACAACGCGCTGGTGACGGCCGCCGAGGTGGTGCGGCGTCTCGCCCAGCACCGACCGGTGGCCGAGATCCACGACAGCTGGAGGGCGCTGGTCGACGCCATGGGCTGGCCGCCGGAGGTGACGGCCGCCCTGCTCGATCCCGAGCGGGTCGACGGGGCCCTCGACGAGCTGGCCGCCGCTGACCTCGTGCTGGTCCGGGAGGCGCACGCCTGCACCCACACGACGATCGCCCCGACGATCGTGCACGGTGGCAGCAAGATCAACACCATCCCCGACCGCGTCGACCTCGACGTCGACATCCGGACCCTCCCCGGCTGGGGCCCGCAGGAGGTGCGGGCGATGATCGCCGACGCCCTCGGGGACCTGGCGCCCCGGGTGGAGATCGTCGATGCCCTCGACGACCCCGCCACCGCCTCCCGCTTCGACACGCCCCTGTGGGACCGGCTGGCCGCCCTGGCGGCGCGGTTCCACCCCGACGGGCGCCTGGTGCCCACCCTGCAGGTGGGCGCGACCGACGCCCGCTTCTTCCGGCGGCGGGGCACGGTGTCGTACGGCTTCGGCATGTTCTCCGACCGGATTGGTTACGACCGGTTCGGGGCGATATTCCACGGCGACGACGAGCGGATCGACGTGGACTCGCTGGCCTGGTCCGCCGCCGCCTTCGAGCAGCTCGCCCGCGACTTCCTGGGCGGGTAGCCCGCCGGGGCACAGGACGGCGCCCCCGGGCGCCGTCCTGCCAGAATGCTGCTCACCGCCCCCGAGGCAGCGAGGGCGGGCGAGGGAGGAGAGGAAGGCGATGGCCGCCGGAGACGCGCCACCGGTCGTCCCGGCCGTGAGCCGGTCCGCCCGGCAGTGGGGGATGGTCGGCGCCCTGGCGGCCGCCGTCGGGTGGGGACTCGCCGGCGTCTTCGTGGTCCTCGCCGCCACCCCCGGCCTGGTCATCGTCCTGTACCGGATGTGGCTCGGCGCGGCGCTGCTCGTCGTCGTCCTGCACGCCAGCGGCCGCCGCCTGACCTGGCGGGCGATCCGCATCGCCGCCCCTGGCGGGGTCCTGCTGTTCGCGGACATGACCCTGTTCTTCGACTCGCTGCGCCTCACGAGCGTCGCCGTGGCCACCGTCATCGGTGCGCTGCAGCCGCTGCTCGTCCTCGCCGTCGCCGGGCCGCTCCTCGGCGAGCGGGTCGGCGCCCGCCGGGCGCTGCTCGGCGTGCTGGCGGTCGCCGGGGTGGGCGCCACCGTGGTCGGCGCCGGTACGCCCTCCGGCGGGGGACTGCGCGGCGACCTGCTCGCCACGGGGTCCCTCCTCGCCTGGTCCGGGTACTTCCTGGCCGCCAAGCGGGCGAGCCGCCGCTGCGAGCCGCTCGAGTACACGGCGGGCGCGACGCTCGTCGGCGGGATCGCCGCCGCCGTCCTCGTGGCCGCCACCGGGACGGTGCCGGCCCTCCACGCCGGTGCGTGGGTCTGGATCGGCCTCCTGGCGGTGGTCCCGGGGACCGCCCACCTGCTCATGAACTGGGCGCACCACCGTGTCGACGCCGGCGTCTCGTCGGTCCTCGTCTCGATCAACCCGATCGTGGCGTCGGCCGCCGGGTGGGTGGTGCTCGGTCAGCGCCTCGGGGTGGTGCAGATCGTCGGCGCCCTCGTGACCCTGGTCGCCGTCAGCCTGGTGGCCCGCCCCGACGACCATTGACCGGGAGCCCCGCCGGCCGTACGGTCCTGACGTGTACAGCGTGCTGGCGGAGCGGCAGGCGACGGCCCGGCGGTCGCGGTCGCTGCGCCGCATGTCGCTCGTGGCGGCGTTGCTCGTCGTGGCCCAGGTCGGCCTCGGCCTTGGGGTCAACCTGTACGTGGCCGTCCGCCGTGGGCACCCGGGCTCGACGGGCGCCGATTACTTCACGCGTTCCGCCCGCAGCGTCGGGTGGGCGCTCGGGCAGGGGACGGTGACCCTCGCCGCCCACGCCGCCATCGGCCTGCTGCTGGTCGTGATGGCACTGGTGCTGGCGGTGCGCGCCCTGACGGCGCACGCCGGCGCCGCCGGGGGCCTCTGCGTGGCGGCCGCCGCCCTGGTGATCGGGGCCGCCTTCAACGGCGCCAGCTTCCTCGACTTCGGCCACGCCCTGTCGTCACTGCTGATGTCGTTGCTCGGGCTGGGGGCACTCGTCTGCTACGTGCTGGCCGCCTACTCCCTCGGCGCCGGTCGCTGACACCGAGGGGCTCCGCCCCGCAGGGCGGCGGGCCGGCGCGGCGCCGAGCACGCCGTTGGCGCCACGCACGCCGCTGACGGGGCACACAGGAGGGGCCGGGTCGGCCGGCCTCAGTGCGCCGGGGCGGCGGGCCCGGCGGCGGCGCTGGTGAAGTCCTTCGAGCGGATCAACGCGAACGACAGCACGGCGGCGACGAAGCTGATGACGGCGGCGACGAGCAGGATCTCGTCCAGGGCGCTGGTGAAGCTTCCCCGCAGCACGTGCTCGAGCAGGCCGCGCTGGGCCGCCGGCAGCTTGGCGAACATCCCGCCCGTCGAGCCGTTCTCCAGCCCGACCGTGATCGCCCCGCGGTGCGCTGCCAGCACCGTGCCGGCGGTGCGCGCCGCCACCGCCGAGGTCAGCCGGTTGCTGAAGAGGGTGCCGAGCAGGGCGATGCCGGTGGCGATGCCCACCTGGCGGAAGGTGGAGTTGATGCCCGACGCCATCCCGGAGCGCTGGGGTTGGACGACGCCCACGGCCGTCGACGCCAGGGGCGGGTTGATGAACCCGACGCCGATGCCCGCGATGATGAGTCCGGGGATGAGGTGGGTCCAGGAGGAACCGGCGGTCAGCCCCCGCATGAGCAGCAGGCCGACACCGACGAGGGCCAGCCCGGGGCCGATCAGCGCCCGGACCGGGACCCGGGAGGTGAGGCGCCCGGCGATCCCGGCGACGACCATGATCCCGCCCGAGAGCACGAGGAGGCGCAGGCCCGTCTGCAGGGCGTTGTAGCGCAGCACGTCCTGCAGGTACAGCACGAGGTACAGCAGGACCGAGAAGATGCCGGCGGACACCCCGAAGGCGGCGATGGACCCGCCCGAGAAGGTAGGCAGCCGGAACAGCGACAGGTCGAACATGGCGTGGTCGTTGCGGGCCTCGGCCACCACGAAGGTCACGAGGAGCACGGCGGCCACGGCGAAGGCGGCCACGACCCGGGTGGCCCCGAAGCCGACCGTACCGGACTCGATCAGGGCGTAGATGAGGCTGGCGAGGGCGACGGTGAACAGCCCGAAGCCGACCCAGTCGGGGCGCCGGGCGTGGTCGTTGCGGGACTCGAGGACCCGGGTGACGCTCAGTACGACCGCCACGACCCCGATGGGCAGGTTGACGAAGAAGATGTAGCGCCAGGACAGGCCGGTGACGAGGGCGCCGCCGACGATGGGGCCGATGGCGACGGCGACACCGGTGATCGCCCCCCACACCCCGAAGGCGACGCCGCGCTCCCGGCCCCGGAAGGCGGTTGCCAGCAGCGCCAGCGAGACGGAGAACATGATGGCGCCGCCCACCCCCTGCAGGCCACGGGACAGTTCGAGCATGAGCGGGCTCTGGGCCGCTCCGCACAGCGCCGACGCCCCGGTGAAGACCACCAGCCCCACCAACCACAGCTTGCGCCGGCCGAACATGTCGGCCAGCGACCCGGCGGTGAGCAGGAGGGCGGCGAGGGTGAGGGCATACGCGTCGACCACCCACTGCAGGTCGGCGAAGCTCGAGTGCAGCGACGTCTGGATGGCGGGGAGCGCCACGTTGACGATCGTGATGTCGAGCAGGAGCATGAAGGTCCCGAGGCAGACGGCCGCGAGCGTCCACCACTTCGGGTCCCGCCCCGTGGCGGGATTGCCCTCCCGGACCGCGGGGAACGTCTTCTCGGTCGTCATGCCGGCCACCCTACCGGCGTGTGTACGCTTGTACACAATGGTTGTCGGCCGCGTCGGGGCGCACCGGGACGCCGAGCGGACCCGGGACCGCATCCTCGACGCGGCGCGTGCCGCCTTCGCACGCCACGGCTACGACGGGACCACGGTGCGGACCGTCGCCGCCGACGCCGGGGTGGCCCCCAACCTCATCACCCGCTACTTCGGGGGCAAGCCCGGGTTGTTCCGGGCGGCCACCGCCGCCGAGCTGGGGGTCGCCGCCGTCCTGCCCGGGCCGGTGGAGGGGCTCGGGGCGCGCCTGGCGGCCAACGTGGTGCGCCGCTGGGAGGGCGTCGAGCCGGAGGACCCGCTGCTCATGCGGCTCCGCTCCGCCGGCAGCTCCGACACTGCCGCCCGGGAGCTGGGCGAGTTCTTCCAGCGCCAGGCGTGCAACCCGCTCGCCGCCCACCTGGAGGGGGTGCTCGGCTGCAGCCGTCCCGACGCCGAAGACCGGGTGGCCGCCGTCGGGGCGTTGATCATGGGCCTGGTGACGAGCCGCTACCTCATGCGGATCGGGCCGCTCTTCGCCGCCGAGCCGCCGGCACTCGAGGCGTGGTTGGCGGAGCGGATCCAGCGCCTGCTGGAGTCGCCCGCCCCCGCCCTGGCCCGCCCCCAGGAGCGGTCGCCGTCGGCGCCGTGACCGGGCGTCAGGCGGTCGTCGCCCGCCTCGAGGCGGCCGGCTGCGTGGCCGCCGGGGAGGAGGCCGACGATCTGCTCGCTGCGGCGGCCGGCGACGACGAGCGCCTCGAGGAGCTCCTCGCCCGGCGCGAGCGGGGCGAGCCGCTCGCCTGGCTGGTCGGCGGCCTGCGCTTCGGGGGGCGGTGGGTGCGGGTCGACCCGGGGGTGTTCGTGCCGAGGGCGCAGACCGAGCTGCTGGCGGCGCGGGCGGCGGCGCTGCTGCCCGACGGTGGCGTGGCCGTCGACCTGTGCACCGGGAGTGGCGCCGTGGCTGCGGTGCTCGCCGCCGCCCACCCCACGGCCCGGGTGCTCGCCACCGACCTCGACCCGGTGGCGGTGGCCTGCGCCTGCGCCAACGGGGTCACCGCGGTCGTCGCCGATCTGGGGAAAGGCCTCCCCGCCGAGCTGCGGGGCGCGCTGGACGTCGTGACCGCCGTCGTCCCCTACGTGCCCACCGAGGGGCTCGGCTGGTTGCCCCGTGACGTGCGCGAGCACGAGCCGTTGGCGGCGCTCGACGGCGGCCCGGGCGGCACGAGGGTGTTGCGGCGGGTCGTCGGCTGGGCGGGCGGCTGGCTGCGCCCGGGCGGGTGGCTGCTGCTCGAGCTCGGCGGCGATCAGGACGTCGCGCTCGCCCCCGCCCTGGCCGCCGCCGGGTTGGCGGTCCACGAGCGGCTCACCGACGACGACGGCGACCTGCGCGGCCTGGTGGCCCGGCGCTGACGCCCGGCTCAGCGCCCCGACCGCCGCAGGGGCGGCAGGGTCGGCGGGGGTTGGCGGCGCGCCGGCAGCTCCCCGAGGAGGGCGGCGGTGGCCTCCGCCACGGCCGCGACGGCCCGCTCCACGGCGTCGGCCGTCGCCGCCGACGGTGCCTGCACGCCGCTCACCTTGCGCACGTACTGGCGGGCGGCGGCTTCGATCTCGGCCGGCGTCGCCGGGGGTTCGAGCCCCCGCAGCGTCGTGATGTTGCGGCACATGCCCGCGGACGGTAGCGGCCGCCCCGGCCCGGTGCCGCTACGGTCGGTGGTGACGGCGCCGAGCACTCCGCGCCACCGACCGAGGTTGCCCCGATGCCCAACTTCAACGACACCGCCACCACCCCGACCGAGGAGATGCGCGAGGCCATGCGCCGGGCGGAGGTGGGCGACGACGTGTTCCACACCGACCCGACGGTCAACGAGTTGGAGGCGGCCGGGGCGGCGATCCTGGGCCACGAGGACGCCCTGTGGGTGGCGTCGGGGACCATGTCCAACCTGTGCGCCGTGCTGGCCGCCACCCGCCGCGGGGACGAGGTGCTGGCCGAGGCCGAGGCTCACATCGTCTACTACGAGGCGGGCGGGATGGCGACGGTCGCCGGTGTCATGCCGCGCACCATCCCCACCCCCGAAGGGATCCTCGACGCCGAAGCCGTGCGACCCCACCTCCGGCCGCCCGACCACCACTTCCCGCCGGCGTCGATGCTCTGCGTGGAGAACACCCACAACCGGGCGGGTGGCACCGTCACCGACGCCACCACCATGCAGGGCTTGCGGGCCCTCTGCGACGAGCGCGGCCTGCACCTGCACGTCGACGGGGCCCGGTTGTTCAACGCCGCCGTGCACCTGGGCGTCGCCCCGGCGGCGCTGGCCGGGCCGGCCGACTCGGTGTCGGTGTGCCTGAGCAAGGGGCTCGGCGCGCCCGTCGGCGGCCTGCTGGCGGGCAGCGCCGACTTCGTGGAGCGGGCCCGTTGCGCCCGCAAGATGCTCGGCGGCGCCATGCGGCAGGCAGGGGTGGCGGCGGCCGCCGGCCTGGTGGCCCTGCGCACGGGCGTCGACCGGTTGGCCGACGACCACGAGCGCGCCCGGCGGCTCGCCGCCCGGCTGGGCGACGCCGACCTGCCGATCGGCGTCGCCGACCCGGTCACCAACTTCGTGATCGTCGACCTGGCCCCCTCGGGCCGATCGGCGCCGGAGGTCCTCGAGGGCCTCGCCGCCCACGGGATCGTGGCCGCCGCCCGCCCGCCGGGCGGGCTCCGCTTCGTCACCCACCACCAGATCGGCGACGGCGACGTGGACCGGCTCGTCGAGGCGATGACCGAGCTGCTGGGCTGAGCCGGCGCCGGCGCCCGCTACAGCTGGATCGCCCCGGTGCGCAGGTCGGTCATGCCGAGCAGGGTGTGCTTGCCGCCGATGCGGCCCCAGCCGGTGCGGCGGCCGCCGGCGCCCCCGAAGGGCATGTTGATGTCCCACCAGCAGGTGCTGTCGTTGACGACCACCTGGCCGGTCTCCAGCTCCTCGACGAAGCGGTAGGCGCGCGACAGGTCCCGGGTGAACACGGCGGCCTGCAGCCCGAGGCGGTCGCGGTTGGCCAGTTCGAGGATGGCGTCGTCGCCGTCGGCGGCGAGGACCGGCACGACCGGGCCGAAGGACTCCTCGGTGGCGAGCAGGCTGTCGGGGCTCACCGCGTCGAGGACGGTGAACTCGTAGTAGAGGTCGGTCGGGGCGTCCGGGCGGCGGCGCCCGCCGCGCAGCAGCTTGGCGCCCCGCTGCTCGCCGTCGGCAACGTGGCGGTCCATCTTCGCCGCCACCCCCTTGTTGTTGAGCGGGCCGAGGTTGGTGGCGGCGTCGAAGGGGTCGCCGAGGCGCACCTCGTCGGCGGCGGCGACCACGGCGTCGACGAACTCCCGCCGGACCGAGGCGT
>DASSZM010000190.1:0-10865 GCA_035702855.1 Acidimicrobiales bacterium
GAGGAACCTCCGGTACAGCCCAGGGTAGCGCAACCGGAGGGCCCCTCCGGTTGTCTTCCGGCGTCGCCCGGGCCGGGTCGATCGGGCCCGTCGGGCCGGGTCGCTCAGGCCGGGTCGGCCCCGGCGCCCTCGTCCCGGCCCCAGGTCACGATCGTGCCGCCCCACACCAGTCCTGCGCCGAAGGCGGCCAGCAGGACGCGGTCCCCGCCACGCAGCCGGCCCTCCTCCGCCGACACGGCCAGGGCGATGGGGAGCGACGCCGACGAGGTGTTGGCGAAGCGGCCCACCAGGTCCACCACGCGGGACTCGTCGAGGCCGAGGTGGGCCCCCACCGCCTTGAGGATCCGGCTGTTGGCCTGGTGGTAGACGAACAGGTCCACCTCGCCCGGCGCCAGCGCCGCCCGCCCGAGCAGCTCGGTCGTCACCTCGGCCATCACCGTCACCGCCCGCCGGTACACGGCCGGGCCGTCCATGCGGATGCGCAGCTCGTCTCGTGCCAGGCGGATGAGCTCGCGGCTCTGACCGTCCGAGCGCAGGATCACCGGCCCCACCCGCGTCGGCCCGGCGACGGCGGTGAGCACCACGGCGCCGGCACCGTCGCCGAAGAGCATGGCCGACTGGGGGTCGTCGAGGTCGAGGTAGGGGGTGAGCACGTCGGCGCCGACGACCACCACGGTGCGGGCCCGCCCGGACTCGATCATCGCCGTGCCCGTGGCCAGGCAGGACAGGAAGCCGACGCACGCGGCGCTGACGTCGATGCCGGCCGCGCCCTGGGCGCCGATGTCGGCGGCGACGAGGGGCGCCGTGTGGGGGCTCATCTCGTCGGCCGTCGTCGTCCCGACCAGCACGGCGTCGACGGACCCCGCGTCGATCCCCGCCGCTTTGAGCGCCCGGGCCGCCGCCTCGGCGGCGAGGTCCTCGAGGCGCTCCCCCGGACCGACGACGTGACGGACCCGGGTACCCGTGCGCCGCGACACCCAGGCCTCCTCGACACCCAGGCGCGCGGCGATGGTGTCGTTACCGACGACGGCGTCGGGGACGGCATAGCCGGCGCCGACCAGTGCGGCGCCCGCTCCGCTGGCGGGATCGGCGGCCACCCGGGCAGTGTACGAGGGGCTCTACGCTTCCGCCCACGATGCGTGCCCCCTCCCGCTCCTGGCGCGTGCACCGGTTGGGCACACCCGCCGAAGCCCTCCGGCTGGACGGCGTGGAGGCGCGGCCGCCCGGCCCGGGCGAGGCCCGCGTCGCCGTGGGAGCGATCGGCCTCAACTTCCCCGACCTCCTGGTCTGCGCCGGGCGCTACCAGGAGCGCCCGGAGCCGCCCTTCTCGCCGGGCTTCGAGGCGGCCGGGACGGTGGTCGAGGTGGGCCCGGGGGCACCGGTCGCCGTCGGCCAGCAGGTGACGGTCGTGCCCGAACTGCCCGACGGCGCCTTCCAGGAGACGCTGACCGCTCCCGGCGGTCAGCTCTACCCGGTGCCGGCGTCCATGCCCGTCACGGTGGCCGCCGTACTCCACGTCGCCTACCAGACGGCGCACGTCGCCCTCCACCACCGGGCCCGGTTGCGGGCCGGGGACGCGCTGGTCGTCACCGGGGCGGCCGGCGGGGTCGGCATGGCGGCGGTCCAGCTCGGGCGGGCCGCGGGCGCCCGGGTCGTGGCCGTCGTCACCGGGGCCGCCAAGGCCGCGGCGTGCCTGGCCTGGGGGCCGACGTCGTCGTGGACCTCGAGCAGGGCGGCCTGCTCGAGCAGCTCCGGGCGGCCGTCGGTCCCGGCGGGGCCGACGTCGTGGTCGACAACGTGGGAGGCGGGGCCTTCGACGACCTCCGGCGGGTCGTCGCCTTCGAGGGGCGCCTGGTCGTGGTCGGCTTCACCGCCGGCGGGATCGGCACGGTGGCGGCCAACCACGTCCTGCTCCGCAACTACTCCGTCGTCGGGCTGCACCTCGCCCGCTACCGCCGGGAGGACCCGGAGCTGTTGCGGCGCGTGCACGCCGAGCTGGTGGACCTGTGGGAGCGAGGGGTCATCGAGCCGGCGATCCATCGGATCCTGCCGTTCGAGGAGGCCGTCGACGGCTTGACGATGATCGCCCGGCGCCAGACCATCGGCCGGGTCGTGCTCGTCCCCCCGGGGGGCTAACGCCCCAGCCCCAGCGCGGCGACCGCCCGCTCGGCGAGCAGGAACTTCTGGACCTTCCCCGAGCCGGTGAGGGGCAGCTCGGCCGGGGAGCAGAACAGCACGTAGGCCGGGACCTTGAAGCGGGCGAGGCTGGCGCGGCAGTACTCGACGAGCTCCTCGCCATCGAGCTTGGCGTCCTCGGCGGGCACCACCCAGGCGCAGCCGACCTCGCCCATGCGGGGATCCGGCACACCCACGACGTAGGCCTGCGCCACGTCGGCCCTGCTGGTGAGTCGAGCTTCCACCTCCAGCGGCATGACCAGCTCGCCCCCGCACTTGTAGAGGTCCTTGCTGCGCCCCGTGAGCACGAGCGACCCGTCCTCCCGGATGTAGCCGAGGTCCCCGGAGCGCAGCCAGCCCCCGGGGAGGATCGCCTCGGCGGTGGCCTCCGGCTGGCGGTAGTAGCCGTGGCAGACGATCGGGCCGCGGGCCACCAGCTCGCCCTCCTGGCCGTCGTGCAGGTCGCCCAGCGTCAGGGGGTCGACGGTCTTGTAGACGGCGAGACGGCCACCGAGCTCCGGGTCGCCGGCCACCCCACCCGGCTTCGGTTTGCCGACGGTCCCGGCCAGGTCCTCGACCGGGGCGTCGGGATCGGTGAAGGTCGTCGCCGCCGACGTCTCCGACATGCCGTAGGCGGTGACGCAACGCCGGAGGCCGAGCTGGGCGTAGAGGTCGGTCCACAGGCGGGCCGGGGCCGCCTGGGCGGCGGACATCACCGAGTGCAGCGACGACAGGTCGTGCGGCCGGCGCCGGGCCGCCTCGACGACGGCGAGGCTCATGGTGGGGACGAACAGCGCCTCGTTGACCCGGTGACGTTCGATGGCCGCGAGGGTCGCTTCCGGGTCGAAGGAGGACTGGAGCACGACGCTGCCCGCCGCCAACAGCGACGTGAGCATGCCTTCCACGTAGGCGAAGACGTGGTTGAGCGGCAGGGCGAAGAGGACGCGCCGGCCGTCCTCGAAGGCCCGGCTGTACGCCGAGCCGTAGGCGCTGCGCAGCTCCATGTCGTGGGTCGACAGCACACCTTTGGGCCGGCCGGTGGTCCCCGAGGTGTAGAAGATGGTGGCCACGGCGTCCGGGTCCCCGCCCCGCCGGGCCAGCTCGGCGTCGAGTGCCGGGTCGGGCCCCCGGGCGAGGTCGGCGAGGGTCGGCACGCCCCCTCGGCGCCCCGGGCCCCCGTCCTCGGGCACGGTGACGACCAGCCGCAGGCCGGCGAGGCTCGTCACCGTCCCCGGGCGATCCCAGCCGGGGGCGATCCGGTCGAGGGACCCCAGGGCGTCGACCTCACGGAACGACTCCATGGTGATGAGCACCGCCGGCTCGCAGTGTTCGAGGACCGCCGCGAGCTCCTGCGCCTGGAGGCGGTGGCTGACCGGCACGGCGATGGCGCCCAGCCGCGCCACGGCGAAGCGGGCCGCCACGAGCTCCGGCCAGTTCGGCAGCACCAGCGCCACCCGTTCCCCGGCGGCGACCCCGGCGGCCAGCAGGCCCCGGGCGAGGCGCCGGCTCCACTCCGCCACCTCGCGGTAGGTGGCGGACATCCGTTCGCCGATGATCCAGGGGCGGTCCGGGTGGGCCGCGGCGACGCGGTCGAGGGCGCCGTCGAGCGTGGTCGGTCGCCAGGGCCCGTAGCGCGCCTCCAGGGCTTCCCGGCTGCGGGCGACCTCGTCGGTGGGCAGCACGGCAGCTCCTCCTTCGCGTGTCGGCGCCACGCTATTGCGGCACGGTCCCGGCGCGCTTCCTAGGATCCGGGGCGTGGCTCACGACGACGTGGTGCCAGCCCGGATGGCGCGCCGGGCCCTGCGCCCGACGGGGACGGACCTGGCTCCGGCGTGGCGGGGCCGGCTCCACCGCTGGGCCGCCGTGGTCTCGGCCCCGGCCGCCGTGGCACTCGTCCTGCACCGGCCCACCCCCGCCGTCGGGGGGTACGCCGCCGGCCTCGTCGCCCTCTTCGCCGTGAGCGCCGCCTACCACCTCGCCCCGGTGTCGCCGGGTGCCCGGCAGCGGTGGCGGCGGGCGGACCACGCCGTGATCTACCTGTTCATGGTGCTGTCGTACATCCCGTTCTGTCAGCAGGCCGTGGGCGGGACGCTCGGCGCCGTGCTGCTCGGCCTGGCCCTGGCGGGCGGGGCCGCCGGCCTCGCCGTGAAGCTGTTCGGCTTCGGGCGTAGCGGCGTGATCGGAGCGGTGCTCTACATGGTGATCGGCTGGATGGCCGCTGTCGCGCTTCCCGGCGCCGTGGGCACCCTGCCGGGCGTCGAGCTGGGCCTGCTCGCCGCCACCGGCCTGCTCTACACCGGGGGGGCCGCCGTCTTCGCCCGCCGGTGGCCGGATCCGCTCCCCGCGGTCTTCGGCTACCACGAGGTCTGGCACGCCTGCGTTGTCGTGGCGGCGGCCTGCTACTTCGCCTTCGTCTGGCAGCTACCGACCCGGGCATGAGCGGGCCGGCGCCGGGCGGCCGCCCCCGGGCACCGGGAGCGCCTCAGGTCTGCAGGTCCCCCACCGTCTGGCGGAGCCGCTCGAGCTCGGCTGTCCAGTCGCCGGGGGACTGCAGCGGCCGGAGCACGAACTTGGAGAACCCGACGGCGACGAAGCGCTCCAGCCGCTCCCGGAGGGCGTCGGGTCCCACCGGCACCACCTCCGCCGGATCGGCGCCGCGGGCCCGGGCGGTGAGCGCCTCCCGCTGCGACCGGGACAGCGCCACGGCGGCGTAGCCGATGCTCACACCGAAGTGCTCCTCGCTGATCGTGCGCCCGGCGGCGGCGGCCGCCGCCTCGACCACCTCCCGCCCCGCGGCGGCCTGCTCCGGGGTGCACTGCGCCGGGAGCCATCCGTCGCCGAGGCGCCCACACCGCTCGAGGGCAGCGCGACCCGTGCCGCCCAGCCACACCTCGAGCGGGTCCTGCAGCGGCACCGGCGCCAGGCGGACGCCCCGGAGCGTCACCCCGTCGCCGGACCAGGTCACCTCCTCGCCCGACCACAGCCGGCGGAGGAGCGGGAGCAGCTCGTCGATGGCACGGCCCGGCGCCCGGCTGCCCACGGCCTCGCGCTCGGGGGGGACGGGCAGCCCCGGCACGACGGTCAGGAGGAGCCGGCCGCCCGAGAGGCGGTCCAGGCTGGCCAGCGCCTTGGCCGCCCGCAGGGGGTGCCGGCCGGGGAGGAGCATCGTGGCTCCTACCTTCAGCCGGGTGGCGGCCGGCGGCCCAGGCCAGGCCGACGAGCGGGTCGACCGCCGAGGTGGTGAGCACCTCCGGCAACCAGAGCGAGTCGAAGCCGGCGGCGACGATGCCGTCGCCGATCGATGCCAGGACCTCCGGGTCGCCGGCGGTGGCGCCGATGCCGATGCGGACCTTCATCCCGGCATCCTGCCCGCCGCGCCGGCAGTATCCTTCGCGCCGATGCGGCGGGCGCGTGGGCGCGAGGACCGGCGCCGGATGACCTCCTGCGGCGGCGACCCGGGCGGGGGGTCCCGGCCCGTCGGTCCCAGGGACCTGATCGGAGGGGGGACGGGCGCGCGCGGCGGCGCCCGCCGCCCCGGGCCGCCCCGATGAACCCTCCCCCGCCGGGGGCCCCCGCTCGTGGCCCTCGTCGAGGACCATGCCCTGCTGTCCGCCGCGCTGTCGGCGGTGCTGACCGCCGAGGGCTTCCGGGTGGCGATCCCGGCGCACACCTCCCTCGACGCCGTCCTCGACGAGCTCCTCCGGCAGGGTCCCCTCGTCGCCCTGCTCGACCTGGACCTCGGGCCGCTCGGCAACGGCGTCGACCTGGTGGCGCCGCTGGCGGCGGCGGGGTGCGGCCCGGTCATCGTGTCGGGGAGCTCGGACGACTGGGAGATCGGGCGCTGCCTGGAGCTGGGCGCCGCCGGCTGGGTCGCCAAGACGGCGGGCATCGACGAGCTGCTCGCGGCGGTGCAGGCTGCGGCCGAGGGCCGCCCGGTCATCGCCGAGCAGACCCGGACCCGCCTGCAGGGGGCGTGGCGGGAGTGGCAGGCGGGGCGGTCGGCCGCCCTGGCGCCGTCCGCCCAGCTGAGCCGCAGGGAGGGGCAGGTGCTCGCCCTGCTGGTGGACGGCATGGGCGCCGAGCGCATCGCCGAGGCGTCCTACGTGTCGGTGGCCACCGTCCGCAGCCAGATCCGCTCGATCCTCGCCAAGCTGGGCGTCAACAGCCAGCTGGAAGCCACGGCGCTGGCCCGGTGGGTCAGGGCGCCGTCAGCGGGCGGCGGAAGTGGACGAAGCGTTCGCCGCTGCGGCTGACGACCTCCCCGTCGACCTGCCAGCCGATCCGCTCGTAGAAGCGTCGGGCCCCCCACTCCTCGACGGGCGTCACGAGCACCAGCTCGCGCAGCCCGGCGCAGCGGGCGGCGTCCTCGGCGGCCGTGACCAGCGCCCGCCCGATGCCCCGGCCCTGCGCCGACGGCGCCACCAGGAGGTGGGTGATCTCGCCGGTGCCGCCGGCCGCCACCTCGACGCTCGGGGCGGGGGTCGGGGCCGGCAGGTGACGGCGGGAGCGGCGGGCGACCCGGGCGATGCCCTGGACGTAGCGCACGGCGCGGGTCACGAGGAGGTCCCGGGCGAGCCGGCGATCGCGGGCGGCGGCGACGGCGAGATGGGCGACGAGGGACGGCCAATGGCGGCGCACCATCGCTGCGGTGTGGGCGCTAGGGTCGACGGCTCCGAGCAGGATGCCGTCGATGGTCCCGGTCGGGCCGGTGGCGGCGAGCGCCAGCGCGTCCTCGGCCTCGATCCAGGCGCGGTAGTAGGCGCGCAGGAAAGGAGGACCGAGGCGGCTGATGAACTCTGCGCCGAGCACGTCGAGGTGGAGCCGGACGGCCGTCGAGGCGTCCCCGACGGACAGCGGGCGGACGCGCACGGGCGCGGCGCGTCCGGGCGGCGGATCGACCGGCCCCGCCTGCCCCGAGCTTCCCGACGAAGGGTGGTCGGCGCGGCTCGACGCCGCCCCATCCGGCCCGGCCGACCTCGAGCTGCCCATCGCCACCTCGTTACCCACTCGGGGGCCCCGTCGAGCCGACGGGACCGACGGGACCGACTTTTCTACGCTTCATCATCTGCGGCGGTCGTCAGAAGCAGCTGAACGTTGAGTGCAGGAAAGGTAAGGATGGCACAAACGATCCCCTCGGTGGCGGGGTGAGGCAAGGCGGGCGGCCGGCCTCGCGGCCCCTGGGACATGTACGGAGGGTGGTGGCGCTGCTCGTCGCCACCCTGCTGGCGCTGGGGGGCGTGGGCGACCCGGCGGCCTGGGCAGCCGGGTCCACCGGCACCACCGGGACCGGCACCACCGGGACCGGCACCACCGGCGTCGTCGGCTCCGCCGGTTCGGACTGGGTGCCCTCGTTCACCTCGGCCATGGCCTGGACCCCGGGCCAGGCGGTCGACACCACGGTGCGCCAGGTGGTGCCGCTCGGCGTCGGCGGCAAGCTCGTGCGGGTCCAGCTGGCCAACACCTTCGGTACCGGCCCCCTCGCCGTGGGGGCGGCGACCGTCGGGGTCCAGGCGGTCGGGGCGGCGGCGATCCCCGGCTCGTTCCACGCCCTCACCTTCGGCGGGGCGGCGGGGGTGGAGGTCCCGGTCGGCGGGACCGTGTGGAGCGACCCCCTGCCGCTGTCGACCAGCGCCGGCGAGAGCCTCCTGGTCAGCGTGTGGGTGTCGGGGCCCGCCATCGTCTCGGCCCACTACGACGCCGGCCCGATGTCGTACGCCACCGCCGACTACGGCGGCGACCAGACGCTGGCGGCGTCGGGAAGCGGCTTCGGCCTGCCCTCCACCTGGGACCGGTGGGTCTCGACCGTGGATGTCGCCGGCGGCGGCCCCACCAGCGCCACCGTGGCGTTCGGGGACTCGATCAGCGACGGCTTCAACAAGCACTGCGGCTTCTCCGACGTCTGCCAGCTGACCACGCCGTGGCCGACGTGGCTGCAGAAGCGGGTCACCCAGCTCCCGGCCGCCCAACAGACCGCAGTGGTGGACGAATCCATCACCGCCAACACGCTCACCACCATCAACACGCCGAAGGCCGACCAGTTCCGCAGCGGGGGCGGCGGCCCGCCGGGTCTCACGCGGATGGCGGCCGACCTGCTCGACCAGCCCGGCGTGCGGCGGGTGATCCTGCTGCTCGGGACCAACGACCTGTGGTTCGGGGCGACGGCCGACCAGCTGATCGCCGGCTACCGGACCTTCGTCGCCCGGGCCGAGGCCCGCGGCATCGAGGTCATCGGCTCGACGCTGCTGCCCCGAGCCGGCAGCGAGGGGTGGACCGCCACCGACGAGCAGCAACGCAACGTCGTCAACCACTGGATCCTGACCTCGCACACCTTCCCCGTCGTGCTGGACCTCGCCGCCGTCGTCGCCAACGTCTACAACGGGGCGTGCCAGCCGGACCAGATGTTCCCGCCGTTCAACTCCGGGGACTCGCTCCACCCCAACACCGCCGGGCAGCTCGCCATGGCGAACGCCATCCCGACCACCCTGGTCGGCGCCCCGAGCACCGCCGAGCTGGCGCCCCTGACCAAGGCGGTGCCCACCTCGGGGTGCCCGCATCCCGTCGTGGTCCGCGACACCTACGCCGCCGGCGCCTCCGGGACCGCCGACCCGGCCACCACCGTTCCCTCGACCACCACGCCCTCCACCACCACGCCGAGCACCACCGCACCGACCGGCACGACCCCGACCGGCACCAGCGCGCCCTCCACGACCCCGCGGGGCACCAGCGCCACCGCCGCGTCCAGCACCGGCGCCGGCAGCGGGCCCGGCGGGGTGGGGTCGCTCGCCTGGGCGGTGGTCGTGATCCTCGTGCTCGCCGTGGCCGCCGCCTTCGAGGCGCGCCGCCGCCAGCTCCGGCGCCGCCGGCGGCTCCTCGCCCGGCGCCGGGCGGCCCGCCGCAGCTTCTGACGCCCCGGCCGGGCGCGCCCGGGCCGGCGACGGTGCTTGGATGGGGTCGATGGCCCCGTCGCATGCCCCTCCTGGTGGCCGCGACGCCGGCGTGCCGGCCGAGGCCGGCGGCGACCACGGCGACGGCTGGCCGGCGGGCGTCGCCCGCCCCGACGACCTGCCGCTGGTCCGCCGCCGGGCCGTGCGCCTGGTCGTCCGGGACCGGTCCGGCCGGGTGCTGCTCTTCCGGGCCCGGGAGATCACCATCCCCGAGATCGGCCAGTGGTGGGAGTTGCCGGGGGGCGGCATCGAGGCCGGCGAGGACTACCGGCGGGCGGCCGTGCGCGAGCTTCGGGAGGAGACCGGCATCGTCGTGCCCGCCGGGGCCGTCGGCCCGGCGCTCTGGCGACGGACGGCCACCTACCGCTACCGCGGCACCCGCCGCCTGCAGCAGGAGGTGGTGGCCGTCCTGAGCCTCCCCGGTGAGGCGCCGGCCGTCGACGTCAGCGCCCAGCTGCCCCAGGAGGTGGAGGACTACCTGTCGTGGCGGTGGATGCCCGAGGAGGAGCTGCTCGCCACGACCGACCGCTTCTACCCCGGCCGGTTGCCCGAGCTGCTGCCCCGGCTCCTCGCCGGCGAGGACATCGACGAGCCGTTCGAGCGGTTCTCCTGACCGCCTGGGCGGCGCCGGGGGGCCTCACGACGGCAACCGGCGGGGGCGCGGCGCCCCGATGCGCACGTCGACGCCGGGCGACCAGTGGACCAGCGGGGGGCCGGCCGGCGCGGGCAGGCCGGCCGCCGCCGTGAGGCCCTGTTCCACCCGGAGGGCCTCCGCCGCGCGCAACGGCCACGGGGGGTGCGCCACCGGCGTCCGCAGCAGGAACGGGCCGTCCCGGTTCCAGAGGGTGTAGCGGGCGGTGAGCCAGTCGTCGAAGTCCCCGACCTCCCGGTCAGGGATCTGCCGGCCGAGGCGGACCGCCACGTCGTGACCGGCCCGCGGCGCCGGCCAGCGGCGGACCGAGCGGTAGGCGACGGTGCCGGGGGCGGCCTCGATCGTCATGCGCGCCAGGCAGTAGGGCAGGCCGTAGGCGGCACGGGCGGCGGCGACCGCCGACGGGCTGGTGGCGTCGAGCGACCAGAACCAGATGCCCGGCGACCCGTCGGGCCCGAGCACGTAGGTCCGCAGGTTGGTCTCGGGGAAGGCGGGGACCACGTGGCGGCCCCGGCCCCACGGGAGCTCGACGTGCATCCGGAACAGCACCATCCCCACCCAGGCGCGGCCGTCCCGGGGCTCCACCGCCAGCCCGGGCGGGAGGTGCGGCTGGACGGCGGCGACCGGGTACGGCCAGTGGAGGAAGGCCACGGACTCCCAGCGGTGCCGCATGAGCGGGGCGCGCACCGGCGCCGGCAGCCGCCTCCCGGTCGGGTGGGCGGGGCGGGGCGGACGGTCCACCCGAGCATCCTCGCGCCGGCTCGGGGGAAAGGCCCCGCCTGCCCCACGGCGGCGTCGGCGCAGGGTCGCGCCGCCGCGGCTACGGGCCGAGCGAGTAGCCGATGCCCGGGGAGGTGCGCAGGAGCAGGCCGTCGGGGTCGTCGAGCTTGCGCCGGAGGCGGTAGATGTGGGTGCGCAGCGACTCCCCCTCGCCGCCGTGCTCGCCGCCCCAGACCGCCCCGAGGATCATCTGGTGGGTGCAGACCTTGCCGGCGTGGCGGGCCAGGTAGGCCAGCAGCTCGAACTCGCGCGCCGTGAGCTCCAGGTCCCGCCCGCCGCGGCGGGCCTGGCGGTGGACGACGTCGAGCTCGACG
>DASSZM010000229.1:0-21681 GCA_035702855.1 Acidimicrobiales bacterium
CCGCGTGCCGCGGCGGCACCGGCGGCCACCCAGCCGGCCACCCCGGCAGCGGCGCCGGCCGGGGGCCGGGGCTCCAAGGCCGCCGCCCGGGCGGAGGCGAAGGCGGCCAAGGCGGCCGCCCGGGCCGAGGCCAGGGCCGCCAAGGGCGCCGGGAAGGCGGCCACCTCGAGGGTCACCGCCCTCCGCCCGGCCAAGCCGGCGAAGCCCGCCGTCAAGGCGGCCAAGGGCGGCAAGTCGACCAGCGTCCTCAACCGGCCGATCGGCGAGCTGTTCAAGCGGGGCGGCTGACCGCCGCCGCCCGGGCCGTCGCCGGCCCCCCGGTCAGACCCGGGCACCCTCGAACTTGTAGCCGAGCCCGCGGATGGTGGTGATGCGCGCCGGGCGGGAGGGATCCTCCTCGATCTTGGCCCGCAACCGCTTGATGTGGACGTCGAGGGTCTTGGTGTCGCCGACGTAGTGCGGGCCCCACACGCGGTCGATGAGCGTCTCGCGGGTGAGCACCCGGCCGGCGTTGCCCATGAGCAGCTCGAGCAGCTCGAACTCCTTGAGCGGGAGCACGACCGGCTGGCCGCTCAGGAGCACCTCGTGACGCTCCGGGTCGAGGCGCAACTCGCCGACCTCGAGGGCGTCCGCCTGGGGGGCGCCACCCTCGGCCGGCGGGCTGCGGCGCAGGACGGCCCGCATGCGGGCCACCAGCTCCCGCAGCCGGTACGGCTTGGTCACGTAGTCGTCGGCGCCCACCTCGAGGCCGACGACGGTGTCGATCTCGCTGCTCTTGGCCGTGACCATGATGATCGGCACCCGGCTCCGGGTGCGCAGCTCGCGGCACACGTCGATCCCCGAGAGGCGGGGCAACCAGACGTCGAGCAGGACCAAGTCCGGGCGGACCTGGTCGAACATCTCCAGGGCCTCGACCCCGTCGGTGGCGACCTTGACGAGGAAGCCCTCCCGCTTGAGGCCGATGACCAACGCCTCGACGAAGGACTCCTCGTCCTCCACCACGAGGACCGTCAGCGGCTCAGCCATCGGCGCCGTTCCCTCCTTGCCTCCCGGTGCCCCCCGCCCCGCTGCCGTTGGCCCCGGCACCGGCCGGGAGCAGCAGCGTGAAGGTGGACCCTTCCCCTTCTTCGGACTCCACCCGGACCTCGCCGCCGTGGTTGGCGGCGACGTGGCGGACGATCGACAGCCCGAGCCCGGTGCCGCCGGTCAGGCGGCTGCGGGCCCGGTCCACCCGGTAGAAGCGCTCGAAGATGCGCTCCCGGTCCCGGGACGGGATCCCGATCCCCTTGTCGATCACGTCGATGCTGACGGCCTCCGGTGTGGCGGCGACCCGCACCCGGACCGGTGAGCCCGGCTCGGAGTACTTCACCGCGTTGTCCACCAGGTTGGCCACCGCCGACACCAGATCGCGACGGTCACCGTTGACGGTGAGGTGCGGTGGGACGGGCTCGACCTGGACGGCGATGTTGCGCGTCACGGCCGCCGGCAGCACCGGTTCGACGGCGTCCTGCACGATCTGGTGCAGCGGCACCGGCTGGAGGACGGGCCGGTCGTTGGCCTCGATCCGTGACAGGTCGAGCAGGTCGTCGATGATCCGCCCGAGCCGGTCGGCCTCGGCCGCCACACGCGTCGAGAGGCGGGCGACCACCTCGGGGTCCTCCTCCCCGTCGAGCGTCTCGGCGAGCAGGCTCAGGGCGCCGACCGGGGTCTTGAGCTCGTGGCTCACGTTGGCGACGAAGTCCCGCCGGATGGCGTCCAGGCGCCGGCGCTCGGAGACGTCCTCGACCACCGCCACCGCGCCGAGCGGCCGGCCGAGCGACGAGATGGGGTAGGCCCGGATCAGGAGGTTGCGCCGCATCGGGGCGTACAGCTCCAGCGAGCGCTCGGCGCACCTGCCCTCCCGGGCGGCCTCCAGCAACTCGATGACGGCGCGTTCGGCGAGGACGTCGTTGAGGCGGGTCCCGGACGTCCCGGCTGCCAGGTTGCGGTAGACCTCCTCCCCCTGCTCGTTGCAGATGACGACCCCGACGACGAGCATGTTGAGCGCCGCCGCCAGACGGGACGCGACCTCCTCGGTCCGCTGGGAGCGCTCCACCAGCCGGCCGGTGGCGGCCTCCAGGGCGGTCACCACGTGGTCGGCGTCGGCAAGGTCGTGCTCGGCGACCGCCTCGCCCGTCACCTGTGCCAGTGCCGCCTCCAGCCGTCGCAGGTCGCTGCGGCGCACTAGCGGCCTCCGGCCCCGGTCACCGCGGTCGGGCCGGGGGCGCTCGCCGGGCGGGCTGCGGGCATGGGACGGGTCACCTCGATCGACGGCACCGACGGGGGAACGGACCGGCGACGGCAGGAGTCGTCGGGGCCCGGTGAGCGGCGGGCGTAGGACTGGGCGTGCCCGCCGCCGGGAGCCGGGGCAACGGTAAGTGGCGCCGGTGACGGGCTATCGCCGCGCAGGTGAACCACCCGTGAACACACCCTGAACTCTAGGGCGAGCCGATCGGGAACCGCCCTGGTGGCGAGCCCGCTCACCGAGCGTGGCCGCCTGCGCTTCCCGCCGGTCACCGCCCGCCCGTCTCGCTGTAACGCTGGCTACGCCCGACGACGAGCCGGGAGACCACCAGGATGATGAGCAGGAGCACCACGAGGATCACGGCGGCGTCGTAGGACAGGTCGACGGCCTGGGGCGACGGCTGGTTGTAGAACGTCCAGACGGCGTAGGTCAGGTAGGCGACCGGGGCGTGGGTGAGCTGCAGGCTCGGCAGCGAGGAGGTGAACCCGGCGGTGTAGAGCAGCGGCGCCGTCTCGCCGAGCGACAGCGCCAGGGCCACGAGCAGACCGGTGGCGATGCCGGGCAGAGCGGTGCGCAGGGTGATATGCCGCAGGGCGTGCATCGCCGGCATGCCGAGGGCGTCGGCACCCTCGCGGTAACCCGTCGGCACCTGGCGCAACGCCAGCTCGGTGCTCTTGGCCGTGTACGGGATGCCCATGAGCGTCAGGGTGATCAGGCCGGCGAGCAACGAGAAGCTCCAGTGGAACGTCACGACGAAGGCGATGTAGCCGACGTAGCCGAGCACGATCGACGGGATGCCGGCCAGGACCTCCGAGGCCGTGCGGAGGAACCCCCCGAGGCGCCCCTTCGAGTACTCGGCCAGGTAGATCCCGGTCCCCAGGCCGACGGCGCCGGCGAGGATCGCCACCCCGAGCAGGAGCAGGAGGCTGCCGACGATCTCGTTGAGCAGGCCGCCAGTGCCCGCCGCGCCGGTGGTCCAGAGGACCTTCCATTGCCAGTGCGGCAGCGCCCGGGCGAACACGCCGGCGAGGACCCAGACGACGGGACCGGCGATGGCCACGAGGGCCAGGTAGCCCAGGCCCCAGCCGACGCCGTCGACGATGCGGCGGCCGCGACCCGCCGCCCGCCCGGCGGCATCGGTCAGCAGGTCGTCGGGAGTGGCGCCCTGCGCCTCGAGGGAGACGCCGGCCATCAGACGCCCCGCCCGACGGGGAGCCCCGTCGCCGCGACCCGCCGGACCAGGAGCCGGGCGAGCACGTTGACGAGCAGGGTGATCACGGCGAGCACGAGCGCCGCCTCGGCGAGCGAGCGGACGGCGAAGCCGCTCGAGTCGGTGAGCGCCGAGTCGAGCTGGGTGACGATCGTGGCGGCGATCGTCGTGATGGGAGCGAAGAGGCTGGACGGCGAGCCGCTCAGGATCACCCCCGAGACCATCGCCACGGCCATCGTCTCGCCGAGGGCCCGGGCGATGCCGAGCACGGCGGCGCCGACGATGCCCGACGAGACCCACGGGAGCGTCACGGCGCGGACCACCTCCCAGTCGGTGAGCCCCAGGGCGGTGGCGCCGTCGCGCTGGAGTGACGGGACGGTGCGGAACAGGTCACGGGTCGTCGCCGCCACGATCGGGACGATCATCATCGCCAGCACGAGCCCGCTGGTGAGCAGCCCCTGGCGACTCGGGGTGCCGCCGACGACCGCCGAGATCGCCGGGTAGACGTGGGCGGCGAGGAACGGTCCGAGGGTCAACGCACCCCACAGGCCGATGACGACGCTCGGGATCCCGGCGAGCAGCTCGAGGACGAAGCCGATGCCCGTCGACAGCCGGCGGGGTAGCTTGAAGACGATGACGAGGGCGGCGAACACCGAGACGGGCACGGCGATCACCGCGGCGATGGCGGTCGACAGCACCGTCCCGACGATCCAGCCGAGGATGCCGTAGTCGGCACCCTGGGGGTGCTTGACGCCGTCGCTCGTCACGATGCCGCCGTAGGAGTTGCCGAGCGAGAAGTCGGTGTGGGTGAAGAAGTGCCAGCCGTTGTAGCGCAGAGCCGGCAGGGCCTCCACCAGCAGGACGCCGACGATGAAGGCGAGCCCGACCAGTGGCACGAAGGCGATCCCGCCGGTGACCCGCGGCAGGAGCCGGGCGACGGGGCCGGATCCCCCTCCCCGCCCGGAGTGGAGGGCGGGGAGGGGCGGCTCCTCCTGCAGCGTGGATCCGCCGACGGGGGGTTCGGCGCTCACGACGCCGCCGGCCGGTCGCCGGGTGCCGTGGGCACGGTGCGATCCTCCGACGTCAGGAGATCTTCGCGATCTGGGCGTCGGACAGCTTGATCACCGAGGCCGGCAGCGGGTTGAAGTTGATGGGGTCGAGGTAGGTGCCCGACGAGCCGTTGCTCGGGTCGAGACCCCAGGAGAGGAGCGCTTTGACCGCCTGGGCGGCGCTGGCGCTCTGCATCTTGGTGTTGACGATGGCGTACTCGTAGTTGATGATCGGGTACGAGTCGCTTCCCGGTCCGTAGATGAGCGAGAGCGACTCGTCCTTCGGGGTCTGGCTGATGAAGCTGGAAGCCTCGGCTTCGATCGTCGAGGTGGACGGCAGCACGAAGTTGCCGGCCTTGTTCTGGACCATGGCTTCGCCGAGCCCGGCCTTCTGGGTCTCGGACCGGTAGCTGATCCCGATGTAGGCGATGCAGCCCTTCGTCTGGCCGCAGGTGGTGACCATGCCGCCGTTGCCCTCCGCCGACAGGGCGCCGGGCACGTTGGGCCAGCTGATGGTGGTGTTGTAGCTGAGCTTCCAGACGCTCGGCGCGCCGTCGGTCATGTAGGTGCTGAAGAGGAAGGTGTCCCCCGAGCCGTCGGAGCGGTGCAGCGGCACGACCTTCAGGTCGGGGAGCTTGACGCCCGGGTTGAGGGCCTTGACGGCGGGGTCGTTCCACTTGGTGATCTGGCCGTAGAACATCTTGGCGATCACCGTCGGGGACAGTTTGAGGTGCCCGCTCACCCCGGGCAGGTTGTAGTTGATCATCTGCGCGGAGATGGCGAGCGGGATGTTCTCGATGCCGGGGTACTGGCTGAAGGCGGAGCTCGGCAGGTACGCGTCGGACGCACCGATGTCGATGGTCTTGGCCTCGGCGTCGGAGATGCCGGTGCCGGAGCCGGTGCCCTGGGGCGTGATGCTGACGTTGCCGTGGAGGGCGTGGTAGCCCTTCTGCCACTCCTGGAACAGTGGGTAGAGCAGGGTGCTGCCGGTTTCCGACACGTTGACCGTGGCGCTCGGCGGGCTGTAGACGGTGGCGGCGGTGGACCCGCTCGCACCGCTGGTGGACCCGCTGGTGCCGCTGGCGCTGGTCCCGGTGGCGCTGGCACCGCTGGCGCTGGCACCGCTGGTGGTGGTGCTCGAGCCGCTCGCGCCCGTGCCGGACGAGGGGCTCGAGGTGCTGGAGCCGCACGCCCCGAGGGCGAGCGCCGCCACCGCGACGGCGGCGGCGATCCTGGTGGGCTTGGCGAGGTGCATGGGGGGTTCCTCCGGACGTGAGCGGTGCTCTCGCTGGTGTGCTTGGGAAGGGACTGCGTGCGTCGGGGCGCGAGCCATCGAGGCGGCGCGGTCGCGCCGGATCGAAGGGCCTGGTGATGGTCGGAGGTCCCCGCCCTCGACCCCGAGGCGGCGGGGACCGGTCCCCTTACCGGGGGATCAGCCCCGCAAGCCGGCGGCGGGCCGTCATCCGACCCTCCCGCTGACGTAACGGGCGGTCTCCTCGGCGTCCGGGTCCTCGAAGACCCGGCTGGTCTCGCCGAACTCGACGAGGCGACCCTGGTTGAAGAACATCGTGCAGTCCGACAGGCGCCGTGCCTGCGCCAGGTTGTGGGTGACGATGACCATGGTGAGCGCCGGCGTCAGGTCGCGCAGGAGGTCCTCGATGGCCTGCATGGAGATCGGGTCGAGGGCGGAGGTCGGCTCGTCGAGGAGCAGGGCGTCCGGACCGACCGCCAGGGCGCGGGCCAGGCAGAGCAACTGCTGCTGGCCGCCGGAGAGCTTGAACGGCGACTCCTTCAAGCGTTCCTCCAGGGCGTCCCACAACCGGACCTCCCGCAGGCGGGCCTCGACGATCTGCGGCCACTGCGAGCGGCGGGCGATTCCGTGCGCCCGCACCCCGGCGACCACGTTGTCGGCGATCGACATCGGGAAGGGGTTGGGCCGCTGGAAGAGCATGCCCACCCGGCGGCGCAGGGCGATCAGATCGATGCCCGGCCCGAGGAGGTCGACCCCGCCGTAGCGGACCTCACCGGTCGCCCGGAACCCGGGGACGTGGTCGTTCATGCGGTTGATGGCCCGCAGGAAGGTGCTCTTGCCGGAGCCCGACGGCCCGATGAGGGCGGTGATGCGCCCCCGGGGGATCTCGACGTCGATGTCCCGCATCACGGCCTGACGCCCGAAGCTCAGGTCGAGCCCGTGGACGGCGAAGGCCACGCCCGAGCGGGTCCGGGTTGCGTCCGCCTCGGCGGCGCCCGCGCCGCTGGTACCTGCCACGGCGCCATCCTCCCGCCCCCGGGTGACCGCCCCGTGAACAGGACCCGTCACCGCGCTGAACGCCCGGCATACCTTTCGTCAGAAACTCACCAAGGCCACGACCCGGCGCGCCCCGGGGTCCCGATCAGCGCCGGTTGAGCGGTCGCGTCCGGCGGGCCTCCGGGTCGTGCGCCAGGGCGGCGACGGCGGCGGGCAGGGTCCCGGCCGCCAGGTCCGCCAGCGTCACCGCTTCGAGCACGTCGCGCAGGCTGGCCCGCAGCGCCACCCACACGCCGGCCAGTGCCGCCGCCGCTCCCTGGTACTCGACGACCTCGGGGCGCTGACCCCGGACGCTGGCAAGGGGCCCGTCGGTGGCACGGATCACCTCGGCGACGGTGATCTCGGCGGCGGGGCGGGCCAGCCAGTAGCCGCCGTCGGCGCCGCGGCGCGAGCCGAGCAGGCCGCTGTGGCGCAACTCGGTCAGGATGCTCTCGAGGAACTTCGGGGGGATGCCCTGGCGACCGGCCAGCTGCTCACCCTTGAGCGGGCCGCCGGCGGCCGCCAGCTCGACCAGCGCCCGGACCGCGTAATCGCCCTTGGCGGAGACTTGCACGGCTGCAGTCTTCCCGCTGCGGGCAGCGGGGCCGCTACGCCGGTGCCGGGAGGTAGACGGCCCGGGAGAACCGTCCGTCGCTGGCCTCGAGCACCCAGGTCGACCCCTTCGCCTGCCGGGGGCTGGGCCCGAGGTCCACACGGTCCTCGTCGGCCAGCGCCACCAGCACCTCGGGGATGACGTCGCCGTGGGTGCAGAGCACCACCTTCTCGTCCGCCAGGGCCCGCACCAGACCGAGCGCCAGCGGGCCGTTGCCCTCGGCGAGCTCCTCGAGGGGCTCCACCCGCAGGCTCAGGCGCTCCGCCAGGGGCTCGAGGGTGGCCACGCAGCGCACGTACGGGCTGGACAGGATGCGCTGCGGGGCGTACGGCTCCAGCAGCCCCCCCAGCAGGTCGGCCTGGTTGCGGCCGCGGGCCGACAGCGGGCGGAGCCGGTCGTCGCCGGCCCACTCCTTGCGGGACCCCGCGTGGGCGTGGCGGACGAGCAGCAGCGGCACCCGCCCAGTCTGCCAAAGTGCGGACGCTCGCGACTCCGCCGCCGTGGCGGCCCGGCGGTCACCTTCTACCCTTGGGCCCCGATGTCCAGACACGCCAGCGCCCCGGCCGCCGACCGGACGGCCGCGGGGGCGGCCCCGGGCGGCCTGGCGCTCGGGGTGGCGCGCGAGACGGGGCTGGCCCTGGTCACCCTCGGCGTGGTGCTGTTCCTCTTCGTCGCCTACCAGCTGTGGGGCACCGGGTTCACCGAGCGGCACGACCAGTCGGTGCTCCAGCAGCAGTTCCAGAAGCTGCACGTCGAGACGGTCCACCACGACACCACGGCGACGACCGCCCCCAGCGCCACGACCGGCGACTCGCCGGTCGTCGGCTCCGCCGGCGGGAGCGTGGCCGCCGGCAACCCGGCCACCGACGGCACCCTCACCCCCTCGCCGCCGTCGGGCTCGGCCATCGACCACCTCGTCATCCCCTCCATCGGCGTCGACAAGTACGTGGTGCAGGGCGTGGCGGAGCAGGACCTCTCGGAGGGCCCCGGCCACTACCTGGGCACGCCGCTCCCCGGGCAGCGGGGCAACGTCGGCATCGCCGGCCACCGCACCACCTACGGGGCACCGTTCTTCGAGCTCGGCAAGCTGAAGCGCGGCGCGTGGATCTACCTGACCGACACCGCCGGCCACACCTTCGACTACCGGGTCCTCCGCCAGCACGTCGTGGCACCGAGCGACGTCGGCGTGCTCGACCCCAGCCGCCGGGCGATCCTGACGCTCACGACCTGCAACCCCCCGTACTCGGCCACGACCCGCCTCGTGGTGGTCGCCGCCCTGGTCGGCCGCCCGGCGCCCGCCACCGCCGTGGCCCCGGCCGCCACCGCCGTGGCCCCGGCCGGCACCGCCGGCACGACGGGCCCGACGACCGCCACGACCACGACGCCGGCCACCACCTCGCCTCCCAGCACCGCCGCCCCGGCTCCCACCTTGCACAGCCTGACCGCCGGCAACGCCAACGCCCTCGGCCCGGCGATCGCCTTCGGGCTCGTGGTGGTCCTGCTGTGGGTGGCGACCCGCGTCCTCGCCGCCCGCCGGCGGGGCGGCCGCAAGCTCGCCGTGCTCGCCGTCGGGGTGGTCGTCTGCGCCCTGCCCCTGTGGCTGTGCTTCCAGCAGGTCGTGCGGATCCTGCCGCCGACGGTCTGATCGCGGCGAGCTGCCGGCTCAGCCCCCGGCCCCGTCGCCGCCCACGGCGCGTGCCAAGGCGTCGAGCACGTCGACGTCGCGCTCGTAGCTGAGCAGCGCCCGGGCCTCGCCGAGCGGCACCCAGCGGGCCACGTCGACCTCGTTGGCGCCGCCGGGCTCCCCCGCGGCGACCGTCATCGCCCAGTACCGCACCCGCTTGGTGCGCCCGCTGCGGTCGATGTAGGTGGTCGCCGGCAGCTCGACGCCGAGGCGGGCAACCACCCCGGTCTCCTCCTCGACCTCGCGCACCGCGGCGTCCTCGTCGCTCTCCCCCACCTCGAGCTTGCCCTTGGGCATGCTCCAGTCGTCGTAGCGCGGCCGGTGGACGAGCACGACCTCCAGACCTCCCGCCGGGCTGCGTCGCCAGATCGCCCCTCCCGCCGCCCGGACGAGCGGCTCGGCGGGACCGCGAGGTGCCTCACCGTCCTCACCGGACGGGCCGGCGACGGCGGGAGGGACGGTCACGGGACGATCCTCGCCGGGTCCCCGTCGCGCCGGAGCCGGTCCCGCAGCCGGGCGGCCTCCTGCAGCCAGTCGTGCGCCGAGACGCCCCGCTCGGTGGGCACCTTGACCCACGTCCCGTCACCCTGCAGCCGCCACGCCAGGCGGTCGTCGGCCAGCTCGACCTCGAGGATCTCCCGCAACCGGGGGTGCAGGGTGGCCGGGACCGGCACGACGGCCTCGACCCGCCGGTCGAGGTTGCGCTCCATCATGTCGGCCGAGCCCATGTAGTACTCCCCGCCGGCGGGCACCGACGGCGGCAGCGGCTCGAGGCCGTCCAGCCGCTCGGCGGGGACCAGCTCGTCACCGCCGTGGCCGGCGCCGAAGTAGTAGATCCGGGAATGCTCGAGCCAGCGGCCGACGAGGCTGCGGACCCGGATGTTGTCCGACAGGCCCGGCACCCCGGGGCGCAGGCAGCAGATGGCCCGGGTGACCAGGTCGATCCGGACCCCGGCGGCGGAGGCGGCGTAGAGGGCGTCGATGACCTCGCGGTCGACGAGGTTGTTGAGCTTCCAGACGATCCGGCCCCGCTCGCCGAAGCGGGCCTCGCGCTCGATCAGCTCCAGCATCCGGGTGCGCAGCCCGAGCGGGGCGACCAGCAGCTGGCGGTACTGCACCCGGCGGCTGTAGCCGGTCAGGTAGTTGAACAGGTCGGTCAGGTCGGCGCCGAGGTCGGGGTCGGCGGTGAACAGCCCGAGATCCTCGTAGAGCCGGGCGGTGGCCGAGTTGTAGTTGCCGGTGCCGATGTGGCAGTAGCGGCGGATGCCGTCGGCCTCCTGGCGCACCACCAGGGCGGTCTTGGAGTGGGTCTTCAGCCCGACCAGGCCGTAGACGACGTGGACGCCGGCACGCTCGAGGGCGCGCGCCCAACCGATGTTGGCCGCCTCGTCGCCGCGGGCCTTGAGCTCCACCAGGGCGGCCACCTGCTTGCCCCGCTCGGCCGCCCGGATGAGGGCCTGGACGATCGGGCTGTCGCCGGAGGTCCGGTACAGCGTCTGCTTGATCGCCAGCACCCCCGGGTCGCGTGACGCCTGGGTGACGAACGCCTCGGTCGACATGGCGAAGCTCTCGTAGGGGTGGTGCACGAGCACGTCGCCCTGGCGGATGGCGGCGAACAGGTCGCTCGGGGCGTCGCCGCCCGGCCCGGTCAGGGCGGCCGGCACCGGCGCCACGTACGGCTCGTCGCGCAGCTCGGGGCGGTCCACGTCGTGGACGGTCCACAACCCGCTCAGGTCCAGCGGGCCCTGCATGTCGTAGACGTCCTCGGGGGCCAGGTCGAGCTCCCGGGTGAGCAGGGTGCGGACCTCGTCGGTGATGGAACGGTCGACCTCCAGGCGCACCGCCCGCCCGAAGCGCCGGCGACGCAGCTCCATCTCGACGGCGTAGAGGAGGTCGTCGGCCTCGTCCTCCTCGAGGGTGAGGTCGGCGTTGCGGGTGACCCGGAAGGGGTGGAAGCTCTCGATCTCCATGCCCGGGAACAGCACGTCGAGGTGGGCGGCGATGACCTGCTCGAGCGGCACGAAGCGCTCCCCGTCGGGGAGGGGGAGGAAGCCGGGCAGTAGCGGCGGCACCTTGAGGCGGGCGAAGCGGCGGTCGGCGTTGACCGGGTCGCGCACGATGACGGCCAGGTTGAGCGAGAGGTTGGAGATGTAGGGGAAAGGGTGACCGGGATCGACGGCCAGCGGGGTGAGCACCGGGAAGATCCGCTCGTCGAACACGCTCCGCAGCGCGGCGCGCGCCTCGCCGTCCAGGTCGCTCCAGCGGCACAACCGAACGCCCCGCTCCGCCAGCGCCGGGATCAGCTCGTCGAAGAGGAGCCGGCGCCGCTCCCCGACGAGGCCCTCCATCTCGTTGCGGATCGCCCGGAGCTGGTCGCCAACCGACAGCCCGTCGGGGGCGGTGCTCGCCACCCCGGCCGCCTGCTGGTCCTTCAGGCCGGCGACGCGGACCTCGAACAGCTCGTCGGTGTTGGAGCAGAAGATCGCCAGGAACTTGAGCCGCTCGAGCAGCGGCTGCTCGGGGTTGGCGGCCAGGGCGAGGACCCGGCGGTTGAAGTCGATGGTCGACAGCTCACGGTTGATGTACCGGTGGTTGCCGTCGGTGTCGGCGCCGGCGTCGAGGACCACGTCGACGCCGATGCCGAGCCGCGCCGCGGATGCAGTGGCGTCGGTCACGTCCCCCACGCTATCCACTGGCCCGGTCGCCCCCGGGGTTGACCAGGAGGCGCGGCGCAGCCGGCGCCGGCGGCGGCGGGCCGGGATCAGCTGGTGCCGTCGTCCTCGGGCAGCCCGAGGTCCCAGTCGAGCAGCAGGTTCTCCCGTTCGGCGTCGCGCACCACCCGCTCCCGGTTGCGACGGAACTGCGGGTCGTGGGGCGGGAGCAGCAACAGGCGGGCCATCGCCCGCTGGCGGAACTCCTCGATCACGGTCCGGTCACCGAAGTCGGAGTCGACCCGCCAGTGCGGGGCGACCGGGCCGAGGTAGACCACTCGGACGTGACCGCGGGGCGGGGCCTGCTCGTCGGTCTGCTGCTGGGACATGGTCTACGAGCCTACCGAGGACCGCAGCCGGTTGGCTGCGCTGATCACGGCCTGCAGGCCGGCGTCGAGGGTGCTCGAGTCGATGCCGACGCCCCATGCCGTCCGCCCGGCCGGCCCCACCATCTCGACGTAGGCGGCCGCCGACGCCTCCGTGCCCTCGGTCAGGGCGTGCTGGTGGAAGTCGCGGACGCTCAGCTCGACGCCGAGCTCGGCGCGCAGGCCCTCGACCAGCGCCGCCACCGGTCCGTTGCCCTCCCCGGTGAGGGTCCGGTGGTGGCCGTCGACGAGCACCTGGGCGGTGACGCGGGTGGCGTGCTCGCCCGAGGTGGTGGTCTCCGAGGACAGCAGCCGGACGCCGGCGTCGTCGGGCAGGTAGGTGCGGGTGAACACCTCCCACAGCTCGCCGGCCTTGATCTCGGTCCCCGACGCCTCGGTGACCGCCTGCACCTCCTTGGAGAACTCCACCTGCAACCGCCGGGGCAGGTCGAGGCCGTGCTCGGTGTCCATCAGGTAGGCGACGCCGCCCTTGCCCGACTGGCTGTTGACCCGGATGATGGCCTCGTAGGTGCGGCCGACGTGCTTGGGGTCGATGGGCAGGTACGGGACCTCCCAGGCGTCGTAGTCCTCGTCGAGGGCAGCCATCCCCTTCTTGATGGCGTCCTGGTGCGAGCCGGAGAACGCCGTGTAGACCAGGTCCCCGGCGTAGGGGTGGCGGGGATGCACCGGCAGGCGGTTGCAGTGCTCGGCGACGTGCTTGAGGGCGTCGATGTCGGACACGTCGAGGCGCGGGTCGACGCCTTGGCTGAACAGGTTGAGCGCCAGGTTGACCACGTCCACGTTGCCGGTGCGCTCCCCGTTGCCGAACAGGGTCCCCTCGACCCGGTCGGCCCCGGCGAGCTGCGCCAGTTCGGCGGCCGCCACCGCCGTGCCCCGGTCGTTGTGGGGGTGCACCGACAGGATGACGGCTTCCCGGTCCCGGATGGTGCGGCCGAACCACTCGATGACGTCGGCGTACACCTGCGGGCCGTACATCTCCACGGTGTTGGGGAGGTTGAGGATGAGCGGCCGCTCGGCGGTGGGTTCGATGACGGCCATCACCGCCTCGCAGATCTCCACCGCGAAGTCCGGCTCGGTGCCGGTGAAGCTCTCCGGCGAGTACTCGTAGACGACGTTGGTGCCGGGGACGGTGTCCGCCATCTTGCGCACGAGGCGGGCGGCGGAGGTGGCGATGTCGGTGATGCCGCCCTTGTCGAGCCCGAAGACGACCCGGCGCTGCAGCGTCGAGGTGGAGTTGTAGAAGTGGACCACGGCGTTGGCCGCCCCCCGGATCGCCTCGAAGGTGCGGTCGATGAGCTCCGGGCGGCACTGGACGAGGACCTGGATGGCCACGTCGTCGGGGATCCGGTCCTCCTCGATGATCTGGCGGATGAAGTCGAAGTCCGGCTGGGAGGCGGCCGGGAAGCCGACCTCGACCTCCTTGAACCCCATGCCCACGAGCGTCTCGAAGAAGCGGAGCTTGCGGGCCGGGTCCATCGGGTCGATCAGCGCCTGGTTGCCGTCGCGCAGGTCGACGCTGCACCAGCGGGGCGCGAGGGTGAGCTCCCGGTCGGGCCAGGTGCGGTCGGCGAGCACGAGCGGCCGGTAGGACCGGTAGCGCGCGTAGGGCATGTCGCAGGGGGTGGGGTAGGCGTACGCCGCCATGGGGACCTCCGGGAGGAACGAAAAAACCTCCTGGCCCGGAGGCGCAGGAGGTCTGGCGAGCACCGGGTCGGTGCTCGCCTAGGTGAGAAGGAGGAGGGACAGGTCGTGGGTCACAGGCGCCGCCATTGTCCCGGCCCGACCCCGATCGTGTCAACCCGCCCGCCACCAATGCTGGCAACCGTGCCCCCCGTCCGGTACCCTGGCTCCGGGCCCCGGCGGAGGCTCGGCGACGCAGCGTGCACCCCCCGGCGCGCCGCGGACAAAGCTGAGTGTTTGCTCAATTCTTGCTACATCGGGGAACGCGTCAGTCGATCAGAGCGTCAGACTGGTGGACGATGGGAGGTTCCGTGGAGACAGCGTGGATGGCGGAGGGCAAGTGCCGAGAGCTACCGCCCGAGACCTTCTTCCCCAGTGACGGCGTCGGTGTCGAGCTCGCCCGGCGGGTGTGCGCCGACTGCCCGGTGAAGGAGCCGTGCCTCGAGTACGCGCTCTACAACCGCATCGAGCACGGGGTGTGGGGCGGCGCCTCGGAGCGTGAGCGCCGGCGCATCGCCCGTCGCCGCCGCGGGGTGATCAGCGTCTCGGCCGACTAGCCGACCGGTTCCGGACGCGCCACCGCCCGGCTCCTCGGAGCCGGGCGGTGGCGCGTCATCGCGGAGACGGGAGAGGTCAGTTGGCCGACGGGTCCTTCTGGGCCAGCCGCTGCTCGATCAGGGCGTCGAGCTCGGCCTTGCTCAGCGTCACCGTGTCCGGGTTGGGCGCCGGGGCGACCACCTCGGGGGCGGGCGGAGCGACGAGTTGGGGGGTCGGCGGCGCCACCGCCTCGGCGGCAGCCGCGGCGCGCGCCTGCTCCTCGCCGTCGACCTGGCCCTTCTTGAACTCCTTGCCCGCCGCACCGACGTTGCGGGCGATCTTGGGCAGCTGGCTGCCCCCGAAGATGACGATGAGGGCGATCACGATGACGATCAGCCCATCGGTGCCCATGAAGTTTGCGAGCAGCATGGTGGCGACGTTACTCCTCGGGTTCGGCGATCGGTAGGCCCCCTGACTACGGTACGCAGGTTGCGGCTGGATGACCGCGAGGAGGGGTTCCGGTGCTCGAATGCGTGATCAACGTCAGTGAGGGCCGCGACACCGCCTTCCTGGCGCACCTGCGGGCCGCCGCCGGTCCGGCGTGCCTCGACGTGCACAGCGACGCCGACCACCACCGCTCGGTGTTCACCCTCGCCGGGGAGGACGCCGCAGTCGAGGCGGCCGCCCGCCGCCTGACCGCCGCCGCCGTGGCCGGCCTCGACCTGGGCCGCCACGCCGGGGCCCACCCCCGCCGCGGGATCGTGGACGTGGTGCCGTTCGTGCACGTCGCCCCCGACGCCGGCGGCCGCCTCGTCGACGCCCCGATCCCCGTGGCGGCGGCCGCCCGGGACCGCTTCGCCCGCTGGGCGGCCGACACCCTGGGCCTGCCGTGCTTCCTCTACGGGCCCGCCGGCGACGATCCCGGCGCCACCCTGCCGCAGCTGCGGCGCGAGGCCTGGCACGGGCGCCTCCCCGACACCGGGCCCCACCACCCCCACCCGACCGCCGGCGCCGCCTGCGTCGGCGCCCGGCCGGTGCTGGTCGCCTACAACCTGTGGCTGCTCGAGCCGGACCTGGTGCGCGCCCGGGAGGTGGCGGCCGAGGTCCGGGCGCCGGGCCTGCGGACCCTCGGCCTGCAGGTCGGCGAGCGGGTGCAGGTCTCCTGCAACCTCATCGACCCCTGGCGGGTCGGCCCCGCCGCTGCCTTCGATGCCGTCGCCAGTCGGGTCGCCGTGGCCGGGGCGGAGCTGGTCGGCCTCCTCCCCCGCGCCGTGCTGGAGGCGGCCCCGCCGTCACGCTGGGCGGACCTCGGCATCGGCCCGGAGCAGACGATCGAGGCCCGCCTGGAGCAGGCGGGCCTCGATGGGGGAAGCTTTCACGTCGGGGACTGACCGCTCAGGAGGCGGCCCCGCCGACCGCCGGGCCCGAGGTCCGCTCGAGCGCCCGGCTCCGCCGGATCCGGCGACGCTCACGCTCGGACAGGCCACCCCAGATCCCGAACTTCTCGCTGTGGACGATGGCGTACTCGAGGCAGTCCTCCCGGACCACGCAGCCCCGGCACACCTCCTTGGCTTCGCGCGTCGACGCCCCCCGCTCCGGGAAGAACAGATCGGGATCGACGCCCATGCAGTTGGCCTGCCGCTGCCAGCTCCGATCCTCGTCCGCGGCGACCAGCAGGCTCAAGCTCCAGATGTCGGTCATCGGTCGCTCCCTTCCAGGACGATGGCACCGATGTAACTACAGTGCTGTGATTCTCGTCCGCCGGGCGCGGATGTGCAAGGGGCGGGGCCCGATTTCCCTGCTGGCGGGCGGTTCAGGCGCTGCGGCGGCGGTGGGCGCGCTTCTGGTCGAGGAAGTCGACCAGCACGTAGTCGCCCAGCGTCTCGGGGGTGGTGAAGAACACCCGGCCCCGGTTGATCTCCGACAGCCGCTCCACGAACCGGCGGAGGTCGGGGGTGGCGTCGAGCACGAAGGTGTTGATCGTGATCCGCTCGCGGGTGCAGCGCATCACCTCGGCGACGGTCTGGTCGATCGTCTCCCGGACCGGCGGGTAGTTGAACAGGACCTCGCCGTTGGGCAGGAGGTGGGCGGTCGGCTCCCCGTCGGTGATCATGAACACCTGCTTGGTGCCCCGCTGGCGGGCCAGCATCTGGCGGGCGAGCAGCAGGGCGTGCTGCATGTTGGTGCCGTAGCTGTAGTCCCACGACACCTCGGGCAGCTGGGCCGGCGCGAGCTCCTGCGCCCGCTCCCCGAAGCCGACGAGGCCGAGGTAGTCGGTCGGGTACCGCCCGGAGATCAGGGCGTGCATCGCCATGGCGACCTTCTTGGCGGCGAGGAAGTTGCCCCGGAACTCCATCGACAGCGACAGGTCGAGCAGCAGCACCGTCGAGGTCCGGGTCAGCGACTCGGTCCGCTCCACCTCGAAGTCGTCGGGCGAGAGCCGCACCGGAGTCCCGGCGCCGCTGCGGCCGACGGCGTTGCGCACCGTGCGCTCGATCGACAGGTTGAACGGGTCGCCCCACTCGTAGGCCTTGGTCTCGAAGGTCCGCTCGTGCCCCGTGCCGACCGCCTCGACGGCGTGGCGGCCCATGCGCTCCTTGACCAGGCGGGAGAACAGGTCGTCGAGGGCGTTGCGGCCGATGGCCCGCAGGCCGCGCGGGGTCAGCTCGAGGCGGCCCTCCCGGTGCTCGGCCAGGCCGGCCTCCTGCAGCTGGCGGGCGACACGGGCCAGCTGCTCCAGGCTGCGGGCGGCGTCGTCGCCGAGCAACTGGGCGGCCCGCTCGGTGTCGATCTCGGCGAGTGTCGCCGGGTTGTTGGCGCCCGACATGATGGCTTCGAGCTGGTCGAGGTCGCCGAGCTGGTTCATCACGTCGGCGGCCTGCCCGAGGCCGAGCGGGTCGCCCCGGCCCTGGAACGGCCGGCCGCGGTCCCACCCCATCTGGGGGAAGGCGCCCCGCAGGTTGGCACCGAGGCGCTCCACCTGCCAGCGCAGGTCCATGTCCTCGAGGAGGGCGTCGGAGAGGGCCTGCAGCTCGGCCCGCTGCTCGGGGCTCATCGACGCGAGCAGCTGGCTCATGGCGGCCATCTGGCGGGCGAGGTCCTCCAGCAACTCGTCGAGGGTCTGGGGGTTGCCGGGGAACAGGTCGCCGTAGCGGTCCATGAACTCCTCGAACAGCCGGTCGGTGTCCCGCCCGGCGGCCCGCTCCTCGAGCATGCGGTTGAGGTCGTTGATCATGTCCTTGTTGCGCTGGAGCGCCTCGGGGGACACGTCGGACATGGCCTCGCGCATCTGGTTGAAGTAGCTGGACAGCATCTCGGAGCGCAGCTCCTCGACGAGCTCCTCGAAGCGGCGCGCCGCCTCCGGGCTGGTCCAGTCGTAGGACTGCAGCTCCCGCAGCCGGCCGGCCAGGTCCTGGGGCAGGAGCTCGAGCTGCATGCGCCGCTCGGTGGCCGCCTCGTCGGTGATCTCCTGGCGGCGGGGGTCGCCCGACTCGTCGGCCCGGGCCACGAGGTCGTCGATGCCCGCCCGCTCCTGGTCGAGGATCTCCCGCAGGCGGCGGGCGACGTCCTCGTGCGGCCGGCTCACGTCGTGGTCGTCGAGCAGCTCCTGGCGGCGCCGGCGGAGCTGCTCGAGCATCTCGCGCAGCCCGCTGACCTGCTGGCCGTTGCGGTCCCGGAAGCCGCGCTGCAGCAACCGCTGGAGGGCCTGGTTGAGGTCGCCGTGGTAGAGCAGCTCGTCGGTCAGCTCCCGGAAGGCGTCGTCGGCCCCGTAGTCGAAACCGACCTGCGTCCCGTCCCAGCGGGAGTAGCTGAACCGCGGCATACGCCCACCGTAACCCCGCGGACGCGCCACGCTGGTCGGCCGTGCCCGAAGGTCACACCATCCACCGCACCGCCCGCGACCACGCCCGCACCCTGGCGGGCGGTCCCGTGCGCGTCACCTCCCCCCAGGGTCGCTTCGCGGCGGGCGCCGCCACCTTGGACGGCGCCTTTCTCCGAGGCATCGACGCCTGGGGCAAGCACCTCTTCTACCGGTTCGAGCCGGACCTCACCCTCCACGTCCACCTCGGCCTGTACGGGAAGTTCTGGCCGTGGACGCCCCCGCCGGCCGACACCCACCGGCAGGTGCGACTGCGCCTCGAGGGCAAGGCCCACGGCTACGACCTCACCGGCCCGACCGCCTGCGAGCTGCTCGACCCCGCCGCCGCCGACGCCATCGTCGCCCGCCTCGGCCCCGACCCGCTGCGCTGCGACGCCGACGGCACCACCGTGTGGCCGCGCCTCGCCCGCCGGCGCGGCCCGATCGGCGTGGCGCTGATGGACCAGTCCTGCGTGGCCGGCGTGGGCACCGTTTACCGGGCAGAGGCGCTGTGGGTCCACGGGATCCACCCCGAGCGGCCCTGCGCCACCCTGAGCCCCGAGGAGTGGGCCGGCCTGTGGGCCACGCTGGTCACGATGCTGCGCGCCGGGCTGCGGGAGGGGCGCATCGCCACCGTCCGGCCCGGCGACGCCGTCCCCGACGGACGGACCCGCTGGGTCTACAAGCAGGAGCGCTGCGCCCGCTGCGGCAGGACCGTGCGCCGCTGGGACCTGGCCGGGCGGTGGGCGTACGCCTGCGAGACCTGCCAGCCGCCGTGGCCGGGGCCGGGGCCGGCCTAGCGGGCCCGGTAGGTGGCCCGGGCGCCGGCGGCGTCCTTGTTGAGCCGCTTGGAGAGGTGGAGCCCCTCGAGCACGAACTCGACGGCGGCTCCCAGGGCGGCGGGCGACTCGCTGCCCGCCAACCCCACCACCGCCGGTCGCAGTGACGGCACCTGGCCGAGCACCTCGACCAGCTGGGCGGAGGAGAGGTCGTCGCCGGCGTGGGCCACGATGCCCCCGTCGAAGGCGCCGATCGCCTCGCGCAGGGTGTCCATCGGCACCCGCGCCCGGAACACCGTCAGCACCGCCTGGGACAGCATCCGCTCGACCAGGACCCCGTCGCGTCCCTCGTCCATCGACTCGATCTCGATCTTGCCCGCCGTCGACGCCGCCAGGCCCTCCAGGTCACTGACGCGGGGCACGGCCTCGTGCTCGCCGAGGCGCAGCGCCCGCCGGGCGGCGCTGGCGGCAAGGGTCTCGTAGTTGGCCACCGAAAGGCGGACCGACACGCCCGAGCGCTGGTTGACCTGGGGCGACTGGCGGGCGAGGTGCGACAGGGTCGCCACCACCTCGGCCATGTAGGCGGGCATCTCCACCCGCACGCCGATGTCGTCGAGGGGCCGGGCCTCCTGGTGCACGACGGCGATCTCGGTGTCGACGTCGAGCGGGTAGTGGGTGCGGATCTGGGCGCCGAAGCGGTCCTTCAGCGGGGTGATGATCCGGCCGCGGTTGGTGTAGTCCTCGGGGTTGGCGGACGCCACCAGCATCACGTCGAGCGGCAGGCGGATCTTGTAACCGCGCACCTGCACGTCGCGCTCCTCGAGGACGTTGAGCAGGCCGACCTGGATCCGCTCGGCGAGGTCCGGGAGCTCGTTGATGGCGAAGATGCCCCGGTTGGTGCGGGGCACGAGGCCGTAGTGGAGCGTCAGCTCGTCCGAGAGGTACCGGCCCTCGGCCACCTTGATCGGGTCGACCTCACCGATCAGGTCGGCGATCGACGTGTCCGGCGTCGCCAGCTTCTCCCCGAACCGGGTGTCGCGGTGCACCCACTCGATCGGCGTGTCCTCGCCCTTCTCCGCCACCAGGTCCCGGGCGTGGCGGGACACCGGGTGGTAGGGGTCGTCGAGGATCTCCGAGCCCGCTACGATCGGCAGCCACTCGTCGAGCAGACCGGTGAGCGACCGGATCATCCGGGTCTTCGCCTGGCCGCGCTCGCCGAGGAAGATGATGTCGTGCCCGGCGAGCAAGGCGTTCTCCACCTGGGGCAGCACGGTGTGCTCGTAGCCGAGCACGCTCTCCACGAGCGGTTGGCCGGCGGCGATGCGGCGCGCCGCGTTGCGCCGGACCTCCTCCTTCACCGGGAGGGACTGCCAACCGGAGTCCCTCAGCTGACCGAGAGTCGCAGCACGCGAGGTCATCGTCGTCCGACGCTACCCCCACCCCGGGCCCAACCGTTCCCCGGGGCGGGCCGCCACCCGGCGGTCCTCGACCGGCCCGCAGGCGGGGGCCGGAGGTAGCCTGACGGTTCTCATGGATCTCGGTGGTCGCTGGCTGGCAGCTCGAGCCGACGAGGAGCTGCGCCGCCGCCTCCCCGATCCCGACCTCGACGACGGCGACTGGGAAGCCGTGCCCGTCCCCGGGCAGTGGCGCCTGGTCCCGGCGTTCGCCGACAGCGACGGCCCGCTGCTGTACCGCCGGCGGTTCGAGGCCGCCACGCCCGGGCCGGGCCGGCGCCACTGGCTGGTCTTCGACGGGATCTTCTACCAGGCCGACGTGTGGCTCGACGGCTCCTACCTCGGCGAGACCGAGGGCTACTTCGCCCCCCACGCCTTCGAGGTCACCGACCACCTGGCGGCCCGTCGTGAGCACCTGCTGGCGGTGGAGGTCGCCTGCACCCCACAGCGCGACGTGCGCCGCAAGCGCAACCTGACCGGGGTCTTCCAGCACTGGGACTGCCTGCCCCGCTCCTGGAACCCGGGCGGCATCTGGGCGCCCGTGCGGCTCGCCGAGACCGGTCCGGTGCGGCTGCAGGCGCTGCGGGTCGCCTGCCGGGAGGCCAACGCCGAGCGCGCCACCCTCGAGCTCGACGCCCGGCTCGACGCGACCCAGCCGGAGCCGGTCTCGATCCGCACCCGCCTCGGGCGGGCCGGCGGCGACGGGCGCGACGCCGTCGAATCGGTCCGCCTCGACCAGCTGGCGGCGGGCGACAACCGCGTCCGGTGGCGGATCACGGTGGAGCGCCCGGCGCTGTGGTGGCCGCACGCCCTCGGCGACCAGCCGCTCTACGACCTGCAGGTCACCGTCGACGCCGCGGGCCGGGCGAGCGACACCGCCCGGGTGGTCACCGGCCTGCGCCGGGTGCGCATGCAGCGCTTCGTCGCCACCGTCAACGGCGAGCGGCTCTTCCTGAAGGGCGCCAACCTCGGCCCCACCGACCGGGCCCTCTCGGCCGTCGACCCCGCGGCCGCCGCCCGGGACATCGCCCTCGCACGCGGCGCCGGCCTCGACCTGCTGCGGGTCCACGCCCACATCGGGCACCCGGCGCTCTACGACGAGGCGGACCGGACCGGCATGCTGATCTGGCAGGACCTGCCGCTGCAAT
>DASSZM010000264.1:0-7637 GCA_035702855.1 Acidimicrobiales bacterium
GGTCCTCGCCGCCGACGAGAACATGTGGATGCCGCTGTACTTCGAGGGCTCGGGCAACCAGCCCACGATCGACCAGAGCCTCAGCCTCGCGTACCCGCCGGTGTTCTCCGACCACGACCGCACCATCACCATCCGGCTGAAGCCGCGCACCTGGTCGGACGGGAAGCCCGTCACGACCAGGGACGTGCAGTTCGCCCTCGACCTGCTGAGGGCGGGGGAGACCCGGGTCGCGACCTACACCCGGGGCAGTTCCCCGACAACGTCGCCAGCGTCGACTACGTGAGCGGGACGGTCGACGCCCTGCGGAACGGCACGGTCGACTACGGCTACATCCCCTACAGCGACCTGGGGCTGAAGTCCTACTTCCAGTCGCACGGCTACACCGTCGCCCCCTGGAACACCGACTACGTCCAGGACGCCGAGCTCGGCTACACCGGCCCGTACGCCAAGTTCGTCAAGCAGCTCTACATCCGCCAGGCGCTCCAGCACCTGATCGACGAGCGCCTCTACCTGGACACGGCCCTCCACCGCACGGGCCAGCTCACCTACGGGCCCGCACCCGACATCCCCGGGGACGTCTGGGCCAGCCCGCGGGAGCGGACCGACCCGGACCCCTACTCGCCCGCCGCCGGCGCGAAGCTCCTCGACGGTCACGGGTGGAAGAAGGGGGCCGACGGCTACCTGACCTGCCGGCAACCCGGCACCGGGGCCCACGAGTGCGGCGCGGGGATCGCCGCCGGGACGCCGCTCCGTCTGCTGATGGACTACACGACGCCGAGCGCCAGCACCGCCGCCCAGGCCGAGGCCTTCGCCACCGCCGCCAAGGCCGCCGGGGTGGACATCGTCCTCGCCCCCGAGAGCGCCACCACGATGTTCTCCGTCGACGGGGTCTGCCCGCCCGGACCGTGCGACTTCGCCATCGCCCTGTACCCGCTGTGGTTCCAGAACTACGGCGACATGTCGATCCTCCCGATCGGCGACGCCCAGTACGCCAAGGGCAACTACTACGGCGGCGGGTACTACTCGCCCCGCTACCAGCATCTGCTCCAGCAGGCCGTGACCCACAGCGGGATCACGTCCATCTACGCCGCCGAGGACTACCTGTCGCGCAACGTCGCCTCGCTGTGGTTCCCGACGGGCGACAACCAGATCTCGGTCGTCAGCAACAAGCTGCACGGCTGGCGGCCCCAGCAGGTCTTCGGCAACTGGCTCCAGTCCCGCTGGTACTTCACCAAGGCCGGTTAGCCGGGAGGGCGGGCCGCCGGGCCCTCTACGCGTCGGCGAAGGACAGGACCGTCTTCACGTCCCCAGGCTGGCGGGCGTAGGCGTCCTTCCAGGACGAGAGGGGCACCTTGCGGGTGACGAGGCGGGCGAGCCAGTCGTGGTCGGCCTTGGCGAGGGCGTCGGCGCCGGCCTCGTAGTGCCGCCGGTTGGCGTTGACGGACCCGAACACGACGTCGTTGCCGAGCACCATCTCGCGGTTGAGCATGCCGGCGTCGACCGGCAGGCTCCGCCCGCCCGACGACACCCCGGTGAGGCAGACGATGCCGTCGGTGGCGGTGGTCTCCATGACGTCGAACACGAGCTGGCCGACCCCGGTGCACTCGATGACCACGTCGGCGTCGACCGCCGCGTCCCGGACGCTGCCGTGGTGGTAGGTGGCGCCCAGGGCGGCGACCAGGTCCGGCTTGAGGCCGTCGGTCACCTGGTCGAGGACGTGCACCTCAAGGCCCCGCTGGCAGCCCAGCAGGGCGGCGAGCAGGCCGATCGGGCCGGCGCCGGTGACGAGGACCTTGTGGGGCTGCCACACCGCCCGGGCGCCGATGCGCTCGATGTGGTCCCAGGCCTTGGCCACCACGGTGGTCGGCTCCAGCAGCACCCCGAGGTCGCCGAGGCCGGGGTCGACCTTGACGAGGAAGTCCGGCGTGATGCGGTAGCGCTCCCGGGCGTAGCCGTGGTGCTCCTTGATCCCCCACTCGGTGTACTTGCCGTTGCGGCACATGTCCCACTGCCCGGCGGCGCAGGGGGCGCACGGTTCCGGGTCCGGCCGGCGGACGATGGCGACGACCCGGTCGCCCTTGGCGAAGCCGGAGCCGTCGGGGGCCTCGAGCACCTCGCCGAGCGACTCGTGCCCGATCGCCAGGCGGTCCTCGCCGGGGGGCGCCCAGCCGTACTGGCCCTCGATGATCTCGAGGTCGGTCCCGCACACCCCGACGGCACGGGTGGCCACCAGGACCGGGCCGTCCGCCTCGGGCGGCTCCGGCAGGTCCGTGAGGTCGACGGAATCCTTCTCGAGCGGGACCACGGTGACGGCGCGCATGCGGGGGAACCTACGCGCTCGGTGGTCGGGTGGGGACCCGCCCGGGTCGCGACGGCGCGATGTGGCGTCCCGGCGACGGTCCGTGCCCGTGTGGCCGCCGCCGGGCCCGGTGGGCGCAGGGGCCCCGAGGGTAGAGACCGAGCATGCCGGAGGCGACGCTCGTGGGGAAGCTGCTCGTCGCCAACCCGCGGCTGACCGACCCCAACTTCGACCGCACCGTCGTGCTGGTCCTCGTGCACGGCGAGGACGGCGCCCTCGGTGTCGTGATCAACCGGCCGAGCGACACCGACGTCGTCGACGCCCTGCCCCAGTGGGCCGACCGGGCGGTGGCGCCGGCGAGGATGTTCCTCGGGGGGCCGGTGAGCCACGACTCGGTCATCTGCCTCGCCCGGGTACCCGTCCCCGCCGCCCTGGAGGCCCGGGCCGGCGACGACGTCTGGCGGTCCGTGTCCGGCGACCTCGGCACGCTGGACCTCGACACCGACTCCGACCGCCTGGACGACACCGTGACCGACCTGCGGATCTTCGTCGGCTACGCCGGCTGGTCGGGGGGCCAGCTCGAGGAGGAGCTCATCGCCGGCGGCTGGTGGGTGCTCGACTCGCTCCCCGACGACCCCTTCACCCCCGAGCCGCTCGAGCTGTGGCACCGGGTGCTGCACCGCCAGGGCGGGGAGCTGGCGCTCGTCGCCCTGTACCCGCCGGACCTCTCGGTCAACTGACGGTCCGGGGGCCCGCGGGCCACCCGCCGGCTCCGCGGCGCGAACCCGCCCCGGCGAGGTCCGCCAGGTGAGAAGATGAACGGCGGAAACCTCACAGGGGGTGTGATGAGCGGCAAGCGGGCACCGGTCGAGGACTTCGCCACCGACTTCGACCACACCGACCCCACCTGGGTGGCGGACCCCTACGTCATCTGGGAGGACCTCCGCCGCCGCTGCCCGGTCGCCCACACCGACCGCTACGGCGGCGCGTGGCTCCCGGTGCGGCACGCCGAGGTCGCCGCCGTCGCCTACGACACCGAGCACTTCACGTCCCGCAGCGTGGTGATGAGCGAGGTGCGCCCGGGCCCCCACGACCTGCCGGCACCCATCGGCCTGGCGCCGCCCATCACCTCCGACCCGCCGTTCCACGCCCTCGCCCGGCGGATGCTCCTCCCGGCGTTCTCGCCGAAGGCGGTCGCCGCCTACGAGCCCTACAGCCGCCGGTTGTGTCGCGAGCTGCTCGACGCCGTCGACGGAGCCGACGAGGTCGACGCCTCGGTCGACTTCGCCCGCCACATCCCCCTGCGCGTCATCGTGCGCATGCTCGGCTTCCCCGAGGAGGACGCCGACGTGTTCCGCACCTTCATCACCGGGGTGCTCGAGGACGTGGACGAGACGGCCGAGGAGCGCCAGGCGCGCGCCGACGAGGCGGTCATGGAGCAGTACATGGACGCCCGGATCGCCGAACACCTCGCCGATCCGCGCGACGACCTGACGAGCTTCCTGCTCGACGCCGAGCTCGACGGGCACAAGCTCCAGACCGACCACGTGCGCGGCACCATGGTGCTCCTGCTGATCGCCGGCATCGACACCACCTGGTCGGCAATCGGATCCTCGCTTTGGCACCTCGCCACCCACCCCGAGGACCGCCGCCGCCTCGCCGCCGACCCGGCCCTGATGGACACCGCCGTCGAGGAGCTGTTGCGCGCCTACGCCCCCGTGACGATGGCCCGGCTGGTGGCCAAGGACGTCGAGCTCGGCGGCCGCCAGCTGAAGGAGGGCGACTGGCTGCTCCTCCCGTTCCCGGCCGCCAACCGGGACCCGGCGATGTTCCCCGACGCCGACCGGGTGGTCCTGGACCGCCAGGTCAACCGCCACGCCGCTTTCGGCCTGGGCATCCACCGCTGCCTCGGCAGCAACCTGGCCCGCATGGAGCTGCGGGTGGCGCTCGAGGAGTGGCTGGCCCGCTTCCCCGACTTCGAGCTCGCCGACCCCGACCGGATCACCTGGTCGGCCGGCCAGATCCGGGGCCCCCGGGTCCTGCCGCTGCGGATCCTCCGCTGACCGGCGGCGGGCGGCGCCCCGCCACCCGCCGGCCGGTTCAGCCGTGCCAGGCGAAGGTCTGGTACCAGGGGCTGTAGCCGTAGTAGCCGGGCAGGGACGGCCCGAGGCGGCCGGTGAGGCGGACCGGTGTCGTCGAGCCCGCCGGGCATCGGCGAGCGCGGAAGCGACCGTCCCGCGGGTCACGCCCATCAGGGCGGCGATCTCCGCCTCGGGCGGGTCTGCCCGTAGCGGAGGGCGACGGCGGTCCGCTGGCGCACGCTCAGCCCGGCCAGCAGCCCGGCGAGGTCCTCGTGATCCGGCTCGGTCACCGTCCGTGGCGGGGGGGAGCCGGCGGAGCAGGCGCTGCTCGAGCGCCCGGCGGCGGCCGACCCGCCGCAGCTCGTTGAGCGCCACGCGGTAGGTCCAGCCGGCGGGGGAGGCCATGTGCCGCACCCGCTCCCAGTGCAGCAGGCAGCGGGCCATGGCCTCGTCGGCGGCGTCGGCGGCGGTGGTCACGGCGCGCAGCACCGTCACCAGGCGCGGGCGGTGGGCGTCGTACCAGGCGGCGAAGCCGGGCGGGACCTCGGCGGGGCGGACCACGACCCAGAGAGTCGCGGACGGCTCGCGATGTTGGGTCGCGAGACGGAAAATGCGCGACGGGGGGGCGGGGGACCGGGCCCCCGGTGAACCCCGATCGGGCGGTGACGGGCGGCGGTCCCGCCGTTAGGCTCGTCCCGACCATCCGCCCGCGCCCTCCTCGAGGAACGATGACGATCCACGACGAGCTGCTGGCCCGGCACCGGGCCGTGATGCCCGACTGGCTGGGCCTGTACTACGAGCACCCGATCGCCCTGGTGGGTGGCGCCGGGTGCTGGGTGGACGACGCCGAGGGACGGCGCTACCTCGACTTCTTCGGCGGCATCCTCACCACCATGATCGGGCACAACGTGCCGGAGGTCGTCGAGGCGATCCGGGACCAGGCGGGCCGGATCCTGCACACCTCGACCCTGTACCTCATCGAGCCGCAGATCGAGCTGGCCGAGCGGATCGCCGCCCGCTCGGGGATCCCCGACGCCCGGGTGTTCTTCACGACCTCGGGGACCGAGGCCAACGAGGCGGCCCTGCTGCTCGCCACCAGCAAGCGCCGCAGCAACCAGGTGCTGGCGCTCAAGGGCAGCTACCACGGCCGCTCCTACGCCACCATGGGCGTCACCGGCAACCGCTCCTGGTCGGCGTCGGGCCTGTCGCCGTTCGTCGTGAGCTACGTGCAGAGCGGCTACCGCTACCGGTCGCCGTTCGCCGGTCTCGACGACGCCGCCTTCAGCGACGTGTGCGTCGCCGATCTGCGGATGGTCCTCGACACCACGACCTCCGGGGACGTGGCGTGCATGATCGCCGAGCCGATCCAGGGCGTCGGGGGCTTCACGATCCCGCCGGACGGACTGCTCGGGCGCTTCCGTGAGGTCCTCGCCGAGCGGGGCGTCTACTTCGTCGCCGACGAGGTGCAGAGCGGGTGGGGTCGCACCGGCGAGCACTTCTGGGGGATCGAGGCGCACGGCTTCGTGCCCGACGCCATGACCTTCGCCAAGGGGCTCGGCAACGGCGTCGGGGTGGCCGGCGTGGTCGCCTCCGCGGAGCTGATGGCGGCGGTGGGCGCCAACTCCATCTCGACCTTCGGCGGCAACCCGCTCGCCATGCGGGCGGCGCTGGCGACCCTCGACTACGTGGAGCGCCACAACCTGCAGGCCAACGCCAAGGTGGTGGGCGCCCGGGTGAAGGAGGGCATCGAGCGCATCGCCAAGGCCCACGAGACCATCGGCGAGGTCCGTGGCCGGGGCCTCATGATCGGTGTGGAGCTGGTGCGACCGGGTACGAGGGATCCGGATCCGGCCGCGGCGTCCGGGGTCCTCGAGGCCGCCCGGGGGGCCGGCCTGCTCATCGGCAAGGGGGGCCTGTACGGCAACGTGTTGCGCATCGCCCCGCCCCTGACGCTGTCGGCGGCGGAGGCGGACGACGGCGTCGGCCGGCTGGAGGCGGCCTTCGCGGGCCTGCCCTGACGGGCGGGACCTCGAAGGGACATCGCCGTGCGGTCGCTGCGCCCCGCTCTCGTCGCCGGGTTGCTGCTGGCGGCCTCGGCCGGCTTGGTCGCCTGCGGGCCGGCCCGCCCGACGGCGGGCGCCGCCGGGCCGGGTGCTTCCGGCTCGGGTGCTGCCGGGTCGGGTACGGCCGCCTCGGCTGCGGCGGGCTCCGGCGCCGCCACCTCCGGGGCGGTGGCGGCGAGGACGGCCGCGGCCCCCGGGGCGGCAGCCGACTGGGCGACCTACGGCGGCAACCCCAGCCGCAGCGGGCTGGCGGTGGGGACCCCGACCTTCCGGGGGCACCTCGCGCGCCGCTGGACGGCCCGCCTCGACGGTGACGTCTACGCCCAGCCGCTCGTCGTGGGCGGCCGGGTGATCCTCGCCACCGAGAACGACAGCGTCTACGCCCTCGCCGCCGGCTCCGGCCGGTTGCTGTGGCGCCGTCACCTGGCGGCACCGGTCACGACCGGGCTGCCCTGCGGCGACGTCTCGCCGTCGGGGATCACCGGGACGCCGGTGGCCGACGTGACCTCCGGCCGGCTCTTCGTCACGACCTTCACCGCCTCGGGCGGCTACCACCACACGCTGTGGGCGCTGAACCTGACCAACGGTGCCACCGTCTGGCGGCGCCCGATCGACGTGCCGGGCAGCGATCCGCGCGCCCAGCAGCAGCGGTCGGCCCTCACCCTCCTCGGTGGGCGGGTCTACGTCGCCTACGGGGGCCTCTACGGTGACTGCTCCGACTACAAGGGGCGGGTCGCCGCCCTCCCCGAGAGCGGCCGCGGGCGGCTGATCAGCTTCACGGCCCCCGTCCAGCGGGAGGCGGCCATCTGGGCGCCGCCCGGGCCGGTGACCCTCGGGGGCAACCTCTACGTGGCGACCGGCAACGGCACGCCCTACCGCGACGTGGCCGACTCCGACAGCGTCGTGCGCCTCACCGCCGGGCTGCGCCAGACGGGGCGCTTCACGCCGGGCAACTTCGCGACCCTGTCGGCCAACGACCTGGACCTCGGGTCCACCTCGCCGGCGGTCCTGCCGGGCGGCCTGCTGTTCCAGGCGGGCAAGGAGGGCACCGGCTACCTGCTCCGGGCCGGTCATCTCGGGGGGACCGGCGGGCAGATCGCCACCGTCGACCTCGGCGACGGGGCCTTCGGCGGCGACGCCGTCGCCGGCGACACCGTGTTCGTGGCCTGCTTCCAGCAGCTGGCGGCGGTCCGG